>JAEWEW010000147.1 GCA_023389175.1 Pseudomonadota bacterium
GCTCGAGGCTGCGCTGCCCGGCATCGCCGGCCTGCCCGCCGGCGAGGCGCTGCAGCTTGCGCGCATGCTCGCGGCAAACGAGAGCCTGGCGGCCGACGCCATGCCGGCACTGCTCCAGGCCAAGGCCCCCGGCTGTCTCACCCATGCGAAGGTATTCACCACCGGCGTGGTCCTGGTCGCCGCGTCGATCGGGCTCGCGAACGCCACCGTCGCGAGCGGTCCCGGCGCCGTCCTGTTCGCGTCGGCCGCCCTCGGTGGCGCAGTCACCGGGGCGCTCACGTTGCGCGACGGGCTGCGTGGGGTCATGAACGTCTGCTTCGACGCGAAGAAGCTGCGTGCCGATGCCGACGCGTCGGAGCTCACCGGATCGAGCGGCCTTCCGCGCGGCCTTGTCGGTGCCGGGGCAACGGACGCAGCCAGGGCGACCAAGGCGGCGAGGACGGCCAAGGCGGCGGACGGATCCGCAGGCGAGCTGTTCGACCATGGCGTCCCGCGCCGCGTCACGCCGGCAGTCGTCATGCGCCTCTCGGACGAAGTCGGCAGCGGAACGCTTGCCCAGGCCCGGGCGCTTGCCGCCAGGTACGAGAGCCTGCGCGAATGGGCATCCGGCGTGGTGTCCCTTCCGCCGATCCCCCTGCTGGCGGAAGCGAGCGCCCTGCAACGCGAGAGCCTGCGCCGGGCCGACCCGGCCGAGCTGGCGCTCCAGGCCGGCACGTCGGCGATCGGCGCGACCGGGGCCCCGGACGGCAACCAGCTGTCGATGACCTTCCGCTTCGTCGGCGAGCCGATGCCGGTCGAGCCGATGCCTTTCGCGTTCCGCCTGCGACACGACCGGCTCGGCGTCGTGAGCGATGCGACCTGGGCCAGCCTGCGGCCGCCGACCGGTGCGCTGCCCGAGGTCCGGGTCATGGTCTACAAGGACGGGCCGTATCGCGGCGAGCTCGCGGGCGGCGAGCGTCGGTCGTACGAGCTGGCGGAGGCCCCGGCCAACGGGACGGTCACCCTGGTCGACGCGACCCGCGGGCGCTTCGTCTACGCCCCCCGGCCCGGCTTCGTCGGCGCGGACCGCTTCACCTACGTCGCGCACGACGCCGACGGCAAGCCCGCATCCGGGACGGTGCATGTGGAGGTGGCCGAGAACTGCCAGCCGTCCTCGGGGACCGGCGCCTACTTCCTCGAGTGCCGGTACAGCGTTCTCGACGAGCCGGGCTTTCATCCGTGGACCCACTCGGCCCTGGTCACGCCTTCGCCCCCCCATGGCCCGCTCGTGCTCGCCTATCGGCCGGACTACATCGGCTACTACGAGTACTCCACGGTGGCGTCCGACAAGAGCCCGCTCGCTCCGTCCGGCACCGCGATACAGCTGGGCGTCTACCACGTGACGCGGGATGAGGGCAACGACCGCTTCGAAGTCACCGGGTCCGGCGGCGTGTACGACGCCGCTTCAGGCGCCCGGGTTGCCCGGACGCAGACCGACTGGTATCGGGGACGGATCGTGCGCCACCCGAACGGCGTCGACTACATGATGGACTCTGCCACGATCGCCTGGGCGTGGAGCGACGTGGTCGAGGGGGAAGTGGTGCAGACCCTTCGCCAGCGACAGAGTCTCGCCGTCGCCGGGTATCGGGAGGATGGCTCCCCGACGTATGCCGGGCAAGGCGTCGACTGCGCGGAGGGCTTCCGCCTCGAGGGCGACCGGATGGTGTACCACGGTACGTGGGTGACGGTGTCCAACCTGTCAGACCTGGCCGGCCCGATGGTGGTCAGCCACTACAAGGGCACCTGCCCGTTCAGCGTGGCGGACCTGGCGCAGATCGCCACCGAAACCCGACCGGCCGACCTGCGCCTCGACTGGCGCACCGGGGCGCCGCGCTGACGTCGCAGTGCTGACCTCGCGGCGCGGCCGCCGGACGGTGGCCGCGGCTGGCTGCTACGGGTCGCCCGGGTCGCCCGGTTCCGCGGCCGGCGTCCCCTCGAGCGTCACGCCGTTCAGGCGCTCCCAGCGCCGCACGATCGCCGAGTTGTCCTCGGCGGCACCGATCTCGTCGCGGCCTTCGGCCCAGAGGGTCTTGACCAGCGCGATCAGCGGCGCCTCGGCCGCCAGCCCGGAGGCCAGGTCTGCGGCGATGCCGACGTCCTTGGCGAGCAGCCCCAGCGTGAAGCCGGTCGCGAAGCGCCGGGTGAGGACATGGTCCGGGAAGCTCACGTCGGAATGGAAGCTGCGGCCGGTCGACACGTTGAGGATCCGGGTCATCACCGCCGGGTCCAGGCCGAAGCGCCGGCCGACGATCAGCGCCTCCGCGGTCGCGGTGAAGGCGGTTGCGGCGACGACGTTGTTGAGCGCCTTCATCGCATGGCCGCAGCCGAGCGTTCCGCAACGGAACAGCCGCTCGCCCATCGCCTCGAGCAGCGGCCGCACCCGTTCGACCTCCGCGTCGTCGTCGGCGCCCACCATGATGGTGAGCGTGCCCGCCCGTGCCTTGGGCGCGAGCCCGGAGACCGGCGCATCGACCAGCCGCGCGCCGGCGCTGCGGAGCACGGCCCCGAGCTCGCGGGTGCCGACCGGATCCGAGGAGCTCATGTCCACCACCACGCTGCCCGGCCGCAGGCAGGAGAGCAGCGATGCGCCGCCCCCGGCCGCGCCGGTGAGCGCCTCGCGCACCTGCGTGCCGTCCGGCAGCATGGTGACGATGACGTCGGCGGCCCGCCCGAGCGACACGGGATCCGTTGCCGCGGCCGCGCCGTGCTCGGCGGCGAACCGCGCCGCGCGCGCGGCGTCGGCATCGACCACGGTCACCGAATGACCGGCCTTCACCAGGTTGGCGGCCATCGGCCAGCCCATGGTGCCGATGCCGATGAAGCCGACGGCAAGCGAGGTCATCTGGCGCCTGCCGCGCCCGCGGTGCCGGCCGGCGCCTGGAGATCCCCTTCCAGGTCGATGCCCATCCCGGCGAGCACCTCGGCGGCGTTGCGGATCGCATCCACGCCGAGCGGCACGCCGCAATACACCATCGCATGCAGGAGCACCTCGCGGATCTCGAGCGGCGTCGCGCCGTTGCTGATCGCGCCCTGCACGTGGATGCGCAGCTCATGCGAGCGACCCAGCGCGCACAGCACCGCAAGCGTGGCCAGGCTGCGTTCGCGCCGGGTGAGTCCGTCGCGACTCCAGGTCTCGCCGAAGCAGTAGCGGCTCACCACGTCCTGCATCGGCCGGGTGAAGCGATTGGATTGCGCGAGCTGCCGGTCCGTCACGTCGGCGCCGAAGATCTCGCGCCGGATGGCCTCTCCCGTGCGGGTGGCATCCGCCCCCGCGCCTGCGCCTGCCGCGTCGTCCTTCGGACCGCTGTCCATCGCCTCGTCTCCTCGGTTGCTGCCGTCGGCCGATTCTAGCGGGGCGCCTCGGCGCGGCCGTGCGCCCGCGTGATCGCCGCCAGCCGCTCCGCATGCCAGGGCGCCACCTGCTCCCAGCGGAAGCGCCATCCCCAGCAGCCTTCGGCATCGCCCGGCCGGTTCATGCGGGCTTCGCTGCCCAGGCCGAGGATGTCCTGCAGCGGATAGATCGACAGGTCGGCGACCGAGCGCGACGCGGTCTGCACCAGGTCCCAGTTGATCTCCCGGCCGTCGACGCCGAGGTACACCTGCGCGTTGCGGCGCACCGCCTCCGGGGCGGTGGCGAACCAGCCGATGCTGGTGTCGTTGTCGTGCGTGCCGGTATAGACCACCGTGTCCCTGCTGTAGTTGTGCGGCAGGTAGAGGTTGCGGGCGTCGTCGCCGAAGGCGAATTGCAGCACGCGCATGCCCGGCAGGCCCACTGCCTCGCGCAGCGCGACCACGTCGGGGGTCACCAGCCCGAGGTCTTCGGCGATGATCGGCAGTCCGCCGACCGGCGCGCCGAGCGCCGCGGCGACCGCATCGAAGAAGTCGGTGCCCGGGCCGGCCACCCAGCGGCCGCCGATCGCATCCCGCGCATCGGCCGGCACCTCCCAGTACGCCGCGAAGCCGCGGAAGTGGTCGATGCGCACCATGTCGGTCACCGCGAGCGCGGCCTTCACCCGTCGCAGCCACCAGTCGAAGCCGAGGTCGCGATGCCGGTCCCAGCGATAGAGCGGATTGCCCCAGAGCTGCCCGGTGGCGCTGAAGTAGTCGGGCGGCACGCCGGCAACGACGCGCGGACGCAGATCCTCGTCGAGATGGAAGAGGCCGGGATTCGCCCAGACGTCGGCGCTGTGCAGCGCGACGAAGATCGGCAGGTCGCCGACGATGCGCACGCCGCGCTCGTTGGCATGGCGCTTGACCTCCAGCCACTGCCGGTGGGCGATCCACTGCACGAACTGCCAGAAGCGGATCTCCTCGGCCGCCTCCTCGCGCAGCGCCGCGAGCGCCGACGGCTCCCGGGCGGCCAGCCCCGCGGGCCACTCGTGCCAGGTACGGCCCGGATGGCGCTGCTCGATGGTCATGAAGGTGGCGTAGTCGTCCAGCCAGCCCGCCTCGGCGGCGAGGAATCCCTCGAAGTCCGGATCGGTGCCGCGATCGGCGAGGAAGCGACGGGCCGCCGCCGCGAGGCATGCCATGCGAAAGCGCGTGACCACCGGCTGGTCGATGCGCGGGCCGCCCGCGTTCGTTCCGGCTCCCGCCGGACCGCCGTTCCCGCCGGCAGCGGCAGCACCCGGGTCGGCGGCTGCCGCTGCCGCCTGCGCCTCCGACGGCTCCAGCCAGCCGCGCGCCACCAGATCCTCGAGGTCCACCAGCAGCGGGTTCAGCGCGAAGGCCGAGGGGCTCATGTAGGGTGAGTTGCCAGGACCCACCGGGCCGAGCGGCAGCACCTGCCAGCGGCGCTGCCCGGCGGCCACCAGCCAGTTGACGAAGTGCCGGGCGGAGGCGCCGAAATCGCCGGAACCCGGTGACCGAAGCGACGGGCCGCGGCCTCCTGCCGCGCCGTCATCCGCGTCCGGCAGCGAGGTCGGATGCAGCAGGATCCCGCTCGCCCTTTCGGCCGTGATCGGCAGCTCGCCCGGCATCGGCATGGTCTCAGGCCGCGGACAACAGCGCGAGGCTGCGGGCCTTGAGCAGGATCCTGCCGCTCACGGTCTGCACCTCGGGCCGGCCGTCGCGTTGGCCGGTGTCCAGGATCACGCGCCAGTCGCGGCCGGGCAAGGTGAACGGCCAGTCGCCGGCTTCGGAGTTGAGCAACAGCAGCAGGTCGGGCTGTCCGGGCGCGGTCACCGCCATGCCGAACACATAGCGGCCGGTGCCCTGCCAATGCTCGGCCGTCATCTCGGCGCCGTCGCGGTGGTACCAGGTGACCGTGCCGTCGGCGACCTCCTTCGGCCGGGCCTCCCGAAGCCAATGCCGGTCCCGCAACTGGGGATGCTCGCGGCGCAATCGGCTCATCCACGCGGTGAACTCGAGCAGCTCCTGGTCCGCGCCGGCCCAGTCGTACCAGCTGACTTCGTTGTCCTGGCAGTAGGCATTGTTGTTGCCGCCCTGGGTACGACCCAGCTCGTCGCCGCCGAGCAGCAGCGGCACGCCTCGCGAGAGGAAGAGCGTCGCCAGCAGCGCGCGCTGCAGCCGGGCCCGGAGCGCGTTCACCATCAGCAGGTCGGTCGGGCCCTCCACGCCGCAGTTCCAGCTGAGGTTGTGCGAGGTGCCGTCCTGGTTGTTCTCGCCGTTCGCCTCGTTGTGCTTGTGGGAGTAGCTGACCAGGTCGCGCAGGGTGAAGCCGTCGTGCGAGGTCACGTAGTTCACGCTCGCCTGCGGACAGCGGCCGGCGTGGCGGAAGATGTCGGCCGAGCCGGTCAGGCGCGCCGGCATGTCGCCGCGATACGAGGCCTTGCTCACCCAGAAGCTGCGCGCGCCGTCGCGGAAGCGGTCGTTCCACTCGGACCAGCCGGGTGGAAACCGGCCGAGCTGGTAGCCCCCGGTTCCCACGTCCCACGGTTCGGCGATCAGCTTGGCGCGGGAAAGGACCGGATCCTGGTGGACCGCCATCAGGAACGGCGCGTTGCGCTCGAAGTCGGCGCCGGCCTCGCCGCGCCCATACCGGCCCAGCGTGGCCGCGAGGTCGAAGCGAAAGCCGTCGACATGCATCTCCTCCACCCAGTAGCGCAGCGAATCCATCACCAGCTGCAGCGTCGGTCCGTTGGACAGGTTCAGGCTGTTGCCGGTGCCGGTGTAGTTCTCGTAGATGCCGGGCACCGCGCGCCGCAGGTGGTAGTAGGTGGGGTTGTCGAGGCCGCGCAGCGAAAGGGTGGGGCCGCGCTGGTCGCCTTCGGCGGTGTGGTTGTAGACGACGTCCAGGATGACCTCGATCCCGGCGCGGTGCAACTCGCGCACCATGGTCTTGAACTCGGTGACCGGATCGACCCGGGCGAAGCGTCGGTCGGGCACGAAGAAGGCAAGCGTGCTGTATCCCCAGTAGTTCACCAGGCCGCGCATGACCAGCGGCTGCTCGCTCACGGCGTGGTGCACCGGCAGCAGGTCCACCGCGGTGACGCCGAGCCGCTTCAGGTGGGCGATCGCCGCCGGCGAGCACAAGCCTTCGTAGGTGCCGCGCAGCTCCGGCGCCACGTCCGGATGCAGCCGGGTGAATCCCTTGACATGGGTCTCGTAGAAGACGCTGTCGTCGAGGGGGACCGCGGGCGGTCGCACGCCCTGCCAGTCGAATGGCACCTCGTCGGGCCCGCCGGTGACCACCGCCTTCCAGGCGTCCCGGGCATTGTCCTGCGCGGCATGGCTGCCGCTATCGAGGTGCGCCTCGGTCCAGCGGAACTCGCCGCCGAGGCGGCGGGCGTACGGATCGAGCAGCAGCTTTGCCGGGTTGAAGCGCAGGCCGTGCTCATGGTCCATCGGGCCCCAGGCCCGATAGCCGTAGACCAGCCCGGCGCCGGCGCCCGGCAGATGGCCGTGCCAGATGCCGTCGGTCTGCTCGGTGAATTCATGCCGGCCGGTCTCGCGCAGCCCGGTCGCATCGAAGGTGCACAGCACCATCCGGGTCGCATGCGCGGAATAGACCGCGAAGTTGACGCCGCCGTCGGTGCAGGTGGCACCCAGCGGGAAGGGACGTCCACGGCCGAGCGTCATTCCTTCAGCGGCTTCACGTTCCAGATGCGCTCGGCATATTCGCCGATGCTTCGATCGCTCGAGAACGGACCCATGCCGGCGACGTTGAGCGCCGCGCGGCGATGCCATTCGTCGGGCCGGGCGTAAAGCGCATCCACCTTCGCCTGCGTGGCCAGGTAGTCCGCGAAGTCGGCGAGCAGCAGGTAGGTGTCCTGCTTCAGCAGCGAATCCACGATCGGACGGAAGCGATGCGGGTCGTCGGGCGAGAAGTGGCCGCTCGCGATCTGGTCGATGACGCGGCGCAGGGCCGGGTTCTCCTCGTAGTGGCGCATCGGATCGTAGCCGTTCGCCTTGATCGCCGCGACCTCCTCGGTCCGGTGGCCGAAGATGAAGATGTTCTCCGAGCCAACGTTGTCGTGGATCTCGATGTTGGCACCGTCCATGGTGCCGATGGTGAGCGCGCCGTTCAGCGCGAGCTTCATGTTGCCGGTCCCCGACGCCTCGGTGCCGGCGGTCGAGATCTGCTCCGAGAGGTTGGCCGCCGGCATGATCAGCTCGGCGGCCGAGACGCTGTAGTTGGGCACGAACACCACCCGCAGCCGGCCCTCGAGCCGCTGGTCGTGATTGATGCGGCGGGCGACGTCGTTGATCAGCTTGATGACCAGCTTCGCCATCCGGTAGGCCGAGGCGGCCTTGCCGGCGAAGATGCAGGTGCGCGGCGTCCAGTCTGCCCCGGGATTCTCCAGCATCGCGTTGTAGCGGTGAACGATCTGGAGCAGGTTGAGCAGCTGGCGCTTGTACTCGTGGATCCGCTTCACCTGCACGTCATAGAGCGAGGCCGGGTCCAGGATGATCCCGCCGTGCTCGCGCACCCAGTCGGCGAAGCGCTCCTTGTTCTCCCGCTTGGCGGCGGCAAACTCGCGGATGAAGGCCGGATCGTCCGAATGGCCGCGCAGCTCGGCGATCCGCTCGAGCTCCGTGCGCCACCGCGGCCCGATGCGCGCGTCCACCAGCGCGGCGAGCGGCGGATTGGCGTTGGCGAGCCAGCGACGCGGCGTGATGCCGTTGGTGACATTGCAGAACCGGCCCGGGAACAGCCGCGCGAAGTCCGCGAAGATGGTCTCCACCAGCAGGTTGCTGTGCAGCTGCGAGACGCCGTTCACCTTGTGGCTCGCGACCACGCTCAGGTAGGCCATGCGCACGCGCCGCTCGCCGGCCTCGTCGATCAGCGAGACCCGGCGCAGCAGGTCAGGGTCGTCGCCGTGGTGGGCGCGCACCTCGTCGAGGAAGCGCCGGTTGATCTCGAGGATGATCTCCAGGTGCCGCGGCAGCACGCTGCGCATCATGCCGACCGGCCAGGTCTCGAGCGCCTCGGGCATCAGGGTGTGGTTGGTGTACGAGAAGATCCGGGTGCACTGCTGCCAGGCGTCGTCCCACGGCAGGCGGTGCACGTCCACCAGCAGCCGCATCAGCTCCGGCACCGCGATCGCCGGATGGGTGTCGTTGAGGTGGATCGCGACCTGCTCGTGCAGCTCGTTGAAACGGGCGTGGTTGTGCATGTAGCGCCGCAGGATGTCCTGCAGCGAGGCGCTCACGAAGAAATACTCCTGGCGCAACCGCAGCTCCCGGCCCTGGTGGCTGGAGTCGTCCGGATACAGCACCCGCGTCACGTTCTCGGACTGGTTCTTGGCGGCCACCGCCCGCATGTAGTCGCCCTGGTTGAACATGGCGAGGTCCAGGCTCTGCGAGGCGCGGGCATGCCACAGCCGCAGGGTGTTGATCGCCCCGGTACCGTAGCCCGGCACGATCATGTCGAAGGCCATCGCCATCACCTGCTCGGTGTCGACCCAGCTCGCGCCGTCGGCATCGTGGCGCACGTAGCCGCCGAACTGGATCGGGAAGGTCACCTCGGGGCGGGGGAACTCCCAGGGGTTGCCGTTCTTCAGCCAGTCATCGGGCTGTTCCACCTGGTAGCCGTCGTGGATGTGCTGGGCGAACATGCCGTAGTCGTAGCGGATGCCGTAGCCGAAGCTCGGCAGGCCGAGGGTCGCCATGGAGTCGAGGAAGCAGGCGGCCAGACGCCCGAGGCCACCGTTGCCCAATCCCGGATCGGGCTCCTGCTCCTGGGTCTCGTCCAGATCCAACCCTGCTTCCGTCAGGGTCTTGGCGAGGTCCCGGTAGAGTCCGGTCGCCATGAGGGCGTTCGAAAGCGCCCGCCCCATCAGGAACTCCATCGACAGGTAATAGACGCGCTTGGACTTCTGCGTGTACTGGCGACGCGTCGTCTCCATCCAGCGTTCGACCAGCCCGTCGCGCGCGACCAGGGCGAGCGCGGTGAACCAGTCGGCCGAGGTGGCGGTCTGCGGATCCTTGCCGACCGAGTACAGCAACCGGTTGGCCACGTAGTGGCGCAGCGATTCGGGATCGTTACGGTCGACGGGGTCGAAATGGAATCGTTCTACGCGGACTCGGTTTGGCATGAGGGATTGCAGTGGGAAACGCCAGGCTGGCCTCACGGCCAAACATGCATTCTCGCCGGATGCGAACGGAAATACTAATGAATGCCCGCCGGCCGACGCCGGCGGCTTCCCGTGCATCGGTCCTGTCGTCGCCTTCCGGCCGGGTGGCCGGCGGCGCCAGGCGGCGCAGTCCTGCCGGCGCCGTCAGACCGCCAGGTGCGCTTCCAGGGCGCTGCGCGCCAGGCCGGCGGCCGGGCCGGACAGCACGCACTCGCCATGGTCGAGCACCAGGGCGTGGTCCATGGTGGCGAGCAGGAAGGCGAGGTTCTGCTCGACGATGACGAACGCGGCACCCTGCGCCCGGCGCTGACGGATGAAGCGCTCCATCCGGTCCAGGTTCTCCTGCTGCACGCCTTCGGATGGCTCGTCGAGCAGGGTGAGCGGCGCGGCGTCGGCGATCGCGCGGCAGAACGAGAGCAGCTTCTTTTCGCCGCCGCTCAGCGTCCCGGCGCGCTGGTCCAGCCGCTCGGCCAGGCGCGGGAATGCCGCGAGCAGCGCCTCGTACGGCGCGAGCGACCGGTCGCCGCGATGCAGGGTCAGGTTCTCGCGCACGGTGAGCGGGTCGAAGACGAGGCCTTCCTGCGGCGCGTAGCTCATCCCCAGGCGACGGCGCGCATGGGTGGGCAGTGTCCCGAGCGGCCGTCCGCGCCAGCAAGCGACGCCTGCGGCCGGGGTGAGATAGCCCATGAGCAGGCGCAGCAGCGTGGTCTTGCCGACGCCGTTGCGCCCGAGGATGCCGAGCACCTGTCCGGGGGCGACCGCGCCCTCGATGCCGCGAAGCACCACGGTGTCGCCGTAGCCGCCGGCGAGGCCCTCGAAGGCCAGCAGGGGTGTCGCAGCGGCGACGCCGTCCGCGACAGGTGGGGCCGCCGCGCCGGTCACTTGCGCCCGCCCGCGTAGACCGCCCGCACCGCCGGGTCGGCCTGGATGTCGGCCAGGCCGCCGCTCGCGAGCAGGCGCCCCTGGTGCAGCACGTGGACGCGGCGCGCCAGCGCCTCCACCGCGGCCATGTCGTGCTCGACGATCAGCGCCGTCGCGCCGAGCACCCGCACGCTCTCCTCGATGACGGCGATCTGCCGTCGCGTCTCGCCTGGCGACAGGCCGGCGCAGGGCTCGTCCAGCAGCAGCAGGCGAGGCTCGGACAGCACCGTCATCGCGAGCTCGAGCACCTGGCGCTGGCCCTGCGAGAGGCTGCCTGCCGGCGGTCCCTCTCGCGCCGGGATGTCCCGGAGGAAGTCGACCCGGGCGGTGACCAGGTCCAGCATCGGCGAGCGCCAGCGGCGCGGTGCCCGGCCCAGCGAGGCGCGCCGCCCGAGCCGGTTCGCCCAGAGCGCGATGCGCAGGTTGTCGGCCACCGAAAGCAGGGGGAAGACCGACGGGATCTGGAACTTGCGCCCGACGCCGAGGCGGGCGATGGCGTCGGCGCGCATGCGCGAGACGTCCCGCCCGTGCAGCCGGATCGTCCCGTCTGCGAGCGGAAGACGTCCGGTCAACACGTTGAACGCCGAGGTCTTGCCGGCACCGTTCGGGCCGATCAGGCAATGGATGCCGCCGGACCCGATCTCCATCGTCAGGCCATCCAGGATGGTGACGCCGCCGCTGCGGGAACGGACCGCCTCGAACGCGAGCGCCGGGGCTGACCTGCCGTCGGCGCTTCCTGCATGGCGCACCCGTGGTGCCGGGATGGCGCCGCCGTCGCCATCGCCGTCGCCATGGCTGTAGCGGTCCGTCGCCATGCCATCGGCAGCCGGTCGGGCGGGGCGGGCCGGTCGCGCGCGAAACAGGGCCCGCACGCCCGCCTGCAGCGCGCCGAGCAGCCCGCCGGGAAAGCGGATGACGACGACGATGAAGACCGCGGCGACGATCGCCTCCCAGTAGCTCACATGGTCGCGCAGCTCCGCCGAGAGCAGGCCGATGCCCACCGCGCCGAGCAGCGCCCCGTAGGGACTTGCGCGGCCGCCGACGGCCGTCCAGATGACGAACTCCGCGGAGAGCAGGAAGCCGGTGGCCTGCGGCGTCACCAGCCCCTGGTGGGCCGCATACAGCGCGCCGCCCAGTCCCGCGGTCGCCGCGCCGATCGCGAAGGCCGCGGCCTTCAGCCGGTCGGTGGCGAAGCCGAAGAACTGGACCCGGTCCTCGTTCTGCGAGATGGCCGACCACAGCGTGCCGAGCGGCGTGGTCGCGAGCCAGGCGTAGAGCGCGGTCACGGCGAGGCTCGCGGCCGCGACCACGTAGTACAGGTTGCCGTAGCGGTCGGTGCCCGGAAGGTCGGGAATCCCGCCGAGGCCGTTGAAGCCGCCGGTGAGGCTGCTCCACTGGTTCGCCACCTGGAAGCCGAGCATCGCCAGCGCCAGCGTGATCAGCGAGAAGTACGGCCCGCTCTCGTGGCGGCGCGCAAAGACCAGCCGCCCGACGACCCAGCCGAATGCCGCCGGCAGCGCGATCGCGGCGATGATGCCGGCCGCCGCCGGCAGCAGGGCGTCCAGGACCGGCGCGCCCCCGGGCGCGGCCGCCGGGTCCGGCAGCGTCCTCAGCACCAGGCCGCACACATACGCGCCGAGCCCGAAGAACAGCGACTGGCCGAGCGGCAGGAAGCCGGTCCGCCCCCAGGCGAGCGCGATGCCCTGCGTGACCATCCCGTAGATCAGGAAGAGGCCGAGCTGGTAGGCGAAGAACTCCCCGCCGAGCGCCGGCACCAGCAGCAGCGCGACCAGCAGCCCGAACAGCGGCAGAAGCAGCCGCAGGCGCGCGGACCGGCGCCGCGGCCGCGCCGGCGCGCGGCCGAGCGGCCTATCGCCGGCCGACGAGGCCATTCGGGCGCAGCCAGAGGAAGCCGATCGAGAGCGTCAGCACGGCCAGGTAGCCCCAGGTCTGGTCCGCAAGGCTCGCCACCAGGACCTGGGTGCCGCCGACGACGCCGGTGCCGGCGAGCAGGCCCCCGAGGCTGCCGAGCCCGCCGACCACCAGCACGAAGAAGCTGCCGAGCAGGTAGTCGAGACCCATGTTGGGCTCGATCCGCACCAGCGGCGCGAGCAGCACGCCGGCAAGGCCGGCCAGCACCACGCCCAGCACGAACGCGTTGCGGGCCATGGCCCCGACGTCCATCCCCAGCGCCTGCGCGAGTCCCGGGTTCGCCACCATGGCGCGCACCCGCGCGCCGGCCGGGCTGCGCCGGTACCAGAGCACGAGCGCCATCAGCAGCACCGCGATCAGTGCCATCAGCGCGAGCCGGTAGGTGGGATAGTCGGTCCCCAGCACGCGGCTCGTGCCGGTGAGCCCGTGCTCGATGCTCTGGTAGCCGCGGCCATGGATCGCCTCCACCGCCTTGCGCAGCAGGATGCCGAGCCCCCAGGTGGCGAGCAGCGTGTCGAACGGACGGTCCCGCAGCGGCCGGATCAGCAGCCGCTCGGCGAGCAGCCCGACCACGGCGCAGACCCCCATCGCAACCGGCAGCGCCAGCGGCAGCGGCAGGCCCGCCTGCTGCACGGCGACCGCGCTGTAGGCGCCGAGCATCACGAACTCGCCGTGGGCCATGTTCATGATGCCGAGCATTCCAAAGACGATGCCGAGCCCCAGCACGACCAGGGCGACCACCGCGAGCTGGTAGGCGAGGTTCAGCCCGTAGGTGGCGATCAGCCCCTGCACCGCGCGGTCACGCCTTGCACTGTTGCCCCGAGCCGATTCCCTCGAAGGTCTTCACCACCCGGAAGGCGGTGCCGTCGGCGCGCGCGAGGTGGATGTCCTTGCTGGAGTGGCGGCCGTGCAGCACCACCTTGCCGCGGGGCCCGTCGTAGGTGGTGCCCTCGGCGGCTTTCTCGAACGCGGCCACCCCCACGCTGCCGGCCTTCGTGCCCAGCGCCTCGAGCAGCAGCAGGCCTTCCAGGCAGGATTCCGCCAGCGCATTGAGCGGCGGTGCCTTCTCGCCGAACTTGCGCGCGTAGCGGGCGGCGAACGCCCGCGCCGCCGGCGTCTCGATCGTGGCGAAGTATCCGGACGACGAGTAGAGGTTGGCCGAGTTCTGCGCGCCGATCCCGGCCAGCGTGTTCTCCTCGATCAGCGTGCCGAGGCGGGTGACCCGGTCGGCGAGGCCGAAGCTCGCGAAGGCGCGGTTGAAGCCGACCGAGGCGCCGCCCACCAGGGTGACCAGCACCGCGTCGGCCTTGCTCTCGCGGATCCGCGCGAGGTTCGCGTCGAAGTTGTCGACGGTGAAGGGCAGGTACTCCTCGCCCACCACCTGGCCGCCGCTCGCGGTGACGTAGCCGCGCGCCGCCTTGTTGGTGTCGCGCGGCCAGACGTAGTCGTTGCCGATGAAGTACCAGCGCTTGAGGGAGCGGTCTGCCGCGAGCCACGGAATCACCGGCTCGAGCTGCTGTTGCGGCGTCTCGGCAAAGACATAGGTGCCGCGGGCGCACTCGCCGCCTTCGTAGGTCGGCGTGTAGATGTAGGGGACGCTACCCTTGAAGAGCCCCACCAGCGCGACCCGCACCGCGGAGTCGTGCATGCCGATGAACGCCTGCGCGCCGCTGCCCTTCCACAGCTTGAGCGCGGCCTGCGTCGCCTCTGCGGGCGGCAGGCCGCCGTCGCCGAAGAGCAGCTCCACCGGGCGGCCGAGGATGCCGCCGCGCGAGTTGATCTCGTCGGCGGCAAGCTCGGAGCAGCTGCGGCTCGAGGGGCCGAACAGCGCCGCCGGACCGCTCAGCGGGATCATGACCGCCACCTTGAGCGGGTTGGCCGCACGCACGGCCGGCACGGCGAGGTAAGCGCCGGCCAGCATGCCGACGCGCAGCCCTTGGCCCAGGAAGTCACGACGTTTCATGGCGATGTCTCCTTGCGGGGTCAGGAAAGGGGCGGCACCGGCGCAGGCGGCAGCACCGCCTCGATCGCGGCGGCGATCGCGAGAAGCCGCCGGTCGCTGCCAGCCGGCCCGTCGAGCTCGACGCCTACCGGCAGGCGGGCCGGGGTGATGCCGGCCGGCAGGCTGATCCCCGGGATGCCGGCGTTGCTGCCCGGATCGGTGTTGCGGATGAAGGTGAAGAAGGTCGGGACCTGCACGCCGTTCAGCTCGACCGTGAGGTCCTCGCCGATCGGCCGGGCCGGGAGGATCGCGGTCGGAAAGATCATCGCGTCGATCCGGTTGTCGCTGAAGTAGCCCGCGTAGGCCGCCTGCAGGCGGACCCGCGCGGCGAGCGCCGCCTCGTACGCCTCCCGCGTCACCCCATCCGCGCCGAGCTGGGAGCCGACGACCCCGGCCACGTCCGGGCTGCCAATGCCGGCGGCCACCTCGGCCAGGGTCATCGGGTAGCCGGCCGACTTCAGATAGGCGGGCAGGTCGTGCTGCAGCTCGTAGAGGGCGACCGGGAAGCCGACCGCGTCGTTCAGCTCCTTGAGCCCGGGAACCTCGGCCTCGACCAGCACCACGCCGGCCTCGCGCAGCCGCGCCAGGGTGTCCGCCATCACCGCCGCCACCTCCGGGTCCGCGCCGTCGTGGAAGTACCGCTGGGGCAGGCCGAATCGCAGGCCGCGCAGGGCAGGAATCTCGTCGGCCGCCGCAGCCGCGGGCGGCCGCTCGCCCGCCATGACGGCGTCGAGCAGGCGGATGTCCGCCATGCTGCGCGCGATCGGTCCGGCCGTATCCCGCGTGTGCGAGATCGGCACGATGCCCGCGCCCGGATAGCGCCCCACGGTCGGCCGGAACCCGATCACGCCGCAAAGCGCCGCCGGCAGCCGCACCGACGCGCCGGTGTCGGTGCCGATGGCGGCCGGCACCATGCGCGCGGCGACCGCGGCGGCCGAGCCGCCGCTGCTGCCGCCCGGGATCATGCGGGGATCGTGCGGGTTGCGGACCGCGCCGGTGACCGCGTTGTTGCAGGTGATGCCGAAAGCCAGCTCGTGCATGTTGGCCTTGCCGGCGAGCAGCGCGCCGGCGTCGAACAGGGACTGCGCCAACGGCGCATTGCGGGCCGGCCGGCGGCCTCGCAGGGCGCCGGTGCCGCCGGTGGTCGGCAGCGCGGTGGTGTCGATGTTGTCCTTGAGCGCGACCGGGATGCCGGCAAGCGCCCGTGCCGGATCCCTCGCCCAGCCTTCCCGATCGGCCGCGTCGGCCGCGGCGAGCAACGCCTCCGGATCGCTCGCGCTGTAGGCGTTCAGTTGGCGCGTCGCCTCCGCTCGCGCGATCAGCGCCTGCGCATACTCGCGGCAGTCGAGCTCGCCGCGGGCGAGCGCCTGTCGCGCCTCGGTGACGGTGAGATCGTGCGGCGCACGGCCGCTGCGGTCCTCATGCTGCATGGTGGTCCTCCCTCGATCATCCCGGTGCGCGCCTGCGGCTTGCCGCGGCACATCGCGCAGCATGCCGCTGGCCGCCGCGCAGTAACATCCTCAACAATGAGGAGGGCCGGCGTGCGCCAGCCTCCGTGGCCCGGGAGACGACCGCGATGTACCTGTCGGCTGCAAAGGCGAAGCTGCTGTCGGAAGTGATGGTGACCCTCGCGGAGCCGCACGAGGAGGCACAGATCCGCCAGCGCATCGGCGAGCAACTGCTGGCGCTGCTCGAGGCGGACCACTACGCGTCCTATGTGTGGAACGACGGCGCGGGCATCTTCCAGGACCGGGTTGCGCTCAACATGTGCCCGCGCAACCTGAGCGCCTACGAGGCCTACTACCAGTATCACGACCCGATCACGTCCCTGCTTCAGCAGCGGCGCGGCCCGACGCTGGTGGGCCAGGTGATGCCCCAGTCGGAGCTGGTGCGCACCGAGTTCTTCAACGACTTCCTCTACCGGGACGGCCTGTACTGGGGCGTCAACCTCTATGCCTGGGACGGTGACCGCAACATCGGCGACATGCGCATCTGGCGCGGCCGCCGGCGCGACAACTTCGACGCCGAATCGCTCGGCATCCTCGACCTCATCCGTCCGGCCTTCACCGCTGCGTTGAAGCGCGCCCGGCTGGCCACCTCGGCACAGGCGGCGCCTGCCGGGCCGGCGGGCGAGCGCCTGAGCGCGCGGGAAGCCGAGGTGGCTCGCCTGGCGGCGATCGGCTGGTCGGACAAGGCGATCGCCCGGCGGCTCGGTATCGGCTTCACCACGGTGCGCACGCACCTGGGGAACGCCTTCCGAAAGCTCGGCGTGGACAACCGGGTGCAACTCGCCTCCTGCCTGTCGGGCGCGCCGACCGGGTGGTCGCGCGCCCCAGCGCAGGGCCGCGCGACTGCTTGAGGACCCCGGCGAGGAACTTCGCCGCCTCGGCCTTGGCCTTCCGGTCCGCCTCGGCATCATAGGCAAGCGGCAGGTTGAACTGCTTGCCCTTGGCGGTGGCATCCGGGTTGGTGAACGCGTGCACCGCATCCGGATAGCTGACGTAGCGGTAGTCCACCTTGGCCGCGTCCATTTCCTTCTTGAACGCGTCCACCGTCTCCGGCTTGATGAACGGATCTGCCGCGCCGTTCAGCACCAGCACCTTGGCGCGGACCTTGCCGGCCTGGGCCTCGGGCCCGGCCGGAGGCAGCCCGGCGTGGAAGGCGGCGACACCGGCCAGATCGGCGCCGGAGCGGGCCATGTCGAGCACCACCGAGCCGCCGAAGCAGAAGCCGATGGCCGCGACACGGCTGCCGTCGACCGTGGGGTGCTGCTTCAGGGCTTGCATCGCAGCGTTGAAGCGACTCGTCATGACCGACGGATCCTTGCGCACGCTGCCGGACAGCGCGCCGGCATCCTTGGGGTTGTCGGCCGTCTTGCCGTCGCCGTACATGTCGGCCACGAAGGCGGTATAGCCCTGGCCCGCGAGCTTGCGCGCCTCCCCGCGGACGTGATCGGTGATACCCCACCATTCGTGGATCACCACCACGCCGGGCCGCTTCGCCTGCGTGCCGGCGTCGTCGTAGACGACGACGCCTTTCATCGTCGTGCCCCCGGCCGAGTAGCTGACCGGCTCCTCCTTGATCGCCGCCTGGCCCGCGCCGAGCATCAGCGCGAGACCGGCACCCATGATCCAGCGGTGAATGCCTGCAATCCTGAGCATGCGTCGCCCTCCCTGGAACTGGACAGGAACCTGACCCGCGCTGATCCTAGCACGGCATCGACTGTTCCGATCGATGTTCCGATCGATGTCCCGGATGCGCCGGAAAGGGCCGGCGGGATCCCGTCGAGGCCCCTTACTTGCCGGTGTCCGGCGACGGCCCGATGCCCATGTCTCCCGCCGGCGACGGCCCGATGCCCATGTCTCCGGCCGGCGACGGACCGATGCCCATATCTCCCGCCGGCGACGGTCCGATGCCCATGTCCCCTGCCGGCGACGGCCCGACGCCACCGTCGCCCGCCGGCGATGGACCGATGCCCGCGTCGCCCGCCGGCGACGGGCCGACTCCCGCATCACCCGCCGATGCCGGCCCCCCGCCGGGGGGGGGGGCGGCCGACGGCGCCGTCGGCGCGCCGACGCCCGCACCGGGCAGCTCGGGCTTGGTGTACATGGCGTCGCGCAGCAGCAGGCTGATCGACGGCACGTAGGTGATCACCATCAGGC
>JAEWEW010000183.1 GCA_023389175.1 Pseudomonadota bacterium
TCATTTCTACGAGGACCTGCTCGGCCTGCCGCTCGCGCACATCATCCAGGAGGACCGCGTCCCCTCGACGGGTGAGTACTGTCCGTACGTTCACATCTTCTTCGAGCTGGGCGACGGCTCGTTCCTCGCCTTCTTAGACCTGGGCGACGACCTCGCCGCGGATCCCTCGCCGAACACGCCCTCCTGGGTCAACCACCTCGCGCTGCGCGTGGAATCCGTGGAGAAGGTGCACGAGGCCAAGCGCCGGCTCGAGGCCGCCGGCATCGATGTGGTCGGCGTGACGGACCATGGCTTCATCCAGTCCATCTATTTCTTCGACCCGAACGGCATACGGCTGGAGCTGACTCACCAGCCGGCGGCCACCGCGCATGACCCGCAGACGCTGCGCCGGGCACGCGCGCGCCTGGAGGCATGGACCGCGCGCAAGGAATCGCTGCGCGCAAGCGGCGAGATCAGGCCCGCGCGGCAGGAGATCATCCGGTCCCACAGCCATCCGGCCTACCGGTAGCGGCTGCATGGAGCGAGCGGGAGCCGTGCAGCCGCCGCAGCTGCTTCGCATCGACGTCAAGCCGGCCGGGCCGCATGAATCGCAGTCCGGTCTGCAGATGTTGCGGCCCCGGATCTTCGGCGCCCTGGTGGAGCCCGCCGGGGTTGACCGCCGCCGGTCGGTCGCGGCGATCGTCATCCATCCCGCGTCGAACTTCCATGGCCACTACCTGATCGAGCCGCTCGCGGCCCGCGGCGTGGCCTGCATGGGCCTCAACACCCGGTACGTCAACAACGACGCCACCCTGCTGATGGAGCGGGTCATCCAGGATCTCGGCGCAGGCGTGGGCCGGCTGCGGGAGCTGGGCTATCGCAAGGTGATGCTGATCGGCAATTCCGGGGGCGCGGCGCTGGTGAGCTTCTACCAGGCGCAGGCTGAGAACCTCACAGTGACCCATCTCGCGCACGGTGCGCCGATCGCGCTGGCGCCGCAGGACCTTCCCCCCGCCGACGGCATTGCGCTCGCGGCGGCGCATGCCGGGCGGACGACGCTGTTGCGCGAATGGATCGATCCGGCGGTGATCGACGAGAACGATCCGGCGCAGAGCGACCCCGAGCTCGATCTCTACGACCCGTCGCGGGCCGTGCCGCTCGATCCGGACTTCCTCGCGCGCTTCCGGGCGGCGCAGCGGGCACGGTTCCAGCGGATCGAGGGCTGGGTGACCGAACGGCTGGAACGCTTGCGCACCGGCGTCGGACCGCTGGTCGACCAGCCGTTCGTCCTGCACCGTACCCATGCGGAGCCGCGCTGCATCGACCTCACCATCGATGCGAACGAGCGCAAGCCCGGCAGCGTCTGGGGCGACCCACGTGCGGTCAATTTCGCTGCCAATTCCATGGGCCGCTTCAACACCCTGACCGGATTCATGAGCCAGTGGTCCTCCCGCTCGCAGGCTGACGGGCCGTCCAACCTGGCCTTGACGTCGGTGCCGGTGCTGCACCTCACCCATTGCGCGGACCAGAGCGTGTTCCCCAGCACCGTCCGGCAGTGGCTGGCGGCCGCGCCGGGCCGGATCCGCAACGTCGACATCCACGGCGGCGACCACTACCTGATCGGGCGACCGGACCTGGTTTCCCGGGTGGCCGACGAGATGGCGGCGTTCGCCGGGACGCTGTAGGACCACGGACGATCGATCGGATGATGTCAGCGATGAACCAGGCGTCGGCCAGCCCTGCGGCCGCCGCGCCTCCGGATACCGGCACCGGCTACGAGTTGCCGCGCTACCCCTTCCGCCGGCCGCCGGAGCTCGGCGGCTCGCCAGGCGCCGGCGTGGTGCCCGGCCCGGACGGCCGCTATCCCGTGATCATCGTCGGGGGCGGCCTTGCCGGGCTGGCGGCCGCCTGCGATTGCGCCACGCGCGGCATACCCGCGATCGTGCTGGACGAGGACGACACCATCGGCGTTCGCGGCGCCTCCTCGCGCGGCATCTGCTACGCGCAGCGCACGCTGGAGATCCTGGAGCGCTTCGGCGTCTATGAGCGCGTGCGCGACAAGGGCGTGCAGTGGTTCGTCGGGCGCACGCTCGCGGGCGAGGACGAGGTGTACAGCTTCGATCTCGCCACCCAGCCGACCCACAGCCATTCCAGCCAGCCGGCGTTCATCAACATCCAGCAGTTCTACATCGAGTGGTACCTGGTCGACCGGATCATGGAGACCGGGACGGTGGACCTGCGGTGGCTGAGCAAGGTGGTCGGCATCTGCCGGCTTCCGGAAGGGGCGGAGCTCACGGTCGAGACCCCCGAAGGGCGCTACCAGGTGCGCGGCCGCTACGTGATCGACGCGACCGGCGTGCGCAGCCCCCTGCGCGACCTGCTCGGGCTGAAGACGCGCGCCGAGGTGGGGGTGGATCGCTGGTGCATCTCGGACGTGCGCTTCCGGCATCAGCCGAAGACCGAGCGCTGGACATGGATCGAGGCACCGTTCAACCAGGGGCGCGCGGTCTGGCAGCACCTGATGGCCGACGACGTCTGGCGCCTGGACTACCAGATGGATCCGGACTGCGATCCCGAGGCCGTGAGCCGTCCGGAAGTGGTGGCCGAGCGCCTCAAGTCCCAGTTCGGCGAGGATATCGAGTACGAGCTGGTCTGGGTGGGGCCCTAC
>JAEWEW010000199.1 GCA_023389175.1 Pseudomonadota bacterium
GGCTCCGACGGCTACTCCGGCATCTCCGCGAATCCCGCATTGGGCGCCGCCTGCGACCTGCTGGTGGCGCACGGCGGCACCGTGATCCTGTCCGAGACGCCGGAGATCTACGGCGCCGAGCACCTGCTCACCCGCCGCGCCGTCACGCCGGAGGTGGCGCAGAAGCTCATCGACCGCATCCACTGGTGGGAGGCCTACACCGAGCGCAACGAGGGCAGCATGGACAACAACCCGTCCCCCGGCAACAAGGCCGGCGGCCTCACCACCATCCTGGAGAAGTCGCTCGGAGCGGTGGCCAAGGCGGGAACCACCAACCTGGTGGACGTCTTCCAGTACGCCGAGCCGGTCACCAGCAAGGGCATGGTCTTCATGGATACGCCCGGCTACGACCCGGTATCGGCCACCGGCCAGGTGGCCGGCGGCGCCAACCTCATCTGCTTCACCACCGGCCGCGGCTCGGTCTACGGCTGCAAGCCCTCGCCGTCGCTCAAGCTGGCCACCAACTCCGTCCTCTACCGGCGCATGACCGAGGACATGGACATCAACTGCGGCGACATCGTCGAAGGCACCAGCACGGTGGAGGCCAAGGGCCGCGAGATCTTCGAGCTGATGCTGCGCACCGCCTCCGGCCAGAAGAGCAAGAGCGAGGAATACGGCATCGGCTCGGAGGAATTCGTGCCCTGGTATCTCGGCGCGGTGATGTAGCATTTCGCGCGCGCTCTACCCGACGACCCTCGTCGGTCTAATCCGTACGGTCACGAAGTCTCCGCCGGCCGGTGCGTCGGCACGGCACGCCCAATCGCAAGTAGAAGGCCACTCGGCATGTAGAACCCGCTCGGCCTGCAGAACGGCCCCGGCCAGTATCGCCACACGGGGGATGTCCTGCCGGCATCCATCCGGCCATACTGATGCCGTCCCGGCATCCCCCCCGTTCTCAATATCCCATGGCCCTGCAGCGTCGCCAACTCGAGGTCCTGGTCGCGGTCGACGAGGCCGGCTCGATCCATCGTGCCGCAGAGCAGCTCGGCATCGGGCAACCGGCGGTCTCGCGCACGATCGGCGAAGTCGAGCGCTCGATCGGCGCGCCCCTCTTCGAACGCGGCGGGGACGGAACCATCCCGACGCCACGAGGCGAGTCGCTCGTCGGCCAGGCGCGCAGCATCCTGCGCTCGCTCGAGCGACTGGACGCAGTCGCAGGTGCCTTCGCCGGCCCGGTCCGGCTGGGCTGCATCCCGCAAGCGATGCATGCGTTGATGCCGCGATTCCTGGCGAAGCAGTCGAGCCTTGCCGCGAGCAGGATGCGACTCAAGGTCATCGAAGGCGACTCGGTGCGACTGTGGCGAGCGCTGCAGCGCGGGGAGCTAGACTTTGCAGTCATGCGCCGCGTGGAAGGCGCGAGTGACTGGCGGCGTCCCCTGGTCGCCCGGCCGCTCTACGCGGAGCGCTCGCTCGTGGTTGCCGCGCCGGGCCACGACCTGGAACACTCGCAGCGACTGGACCTGGCTTCCTTGCACGGCCACGGCTGGGTGCTGCCTGCGGTCGGCACGACATCACGCGGCCTGTTCGACGATCATTGCCGTCGCCTGCTGTTGCCGCCGATCGAACCGCCGATCGAGATCCGGTCGTTCGACTCGACCGCTGCCGTGTTAAGCGGCACCGCGCTGCTCGCGATGCTGCCGGAGCTGATCGCGCGTCGCTACCAGCGGGAGGGCCGCCTCGTGGTCCTGCGGCTGGCGCCGCCACTGCCGAGGCTCCCGGTCCTGCTGGTCACCCACCAGGCGGGCAGCGTCGATCCGATGCTGGCGACGCTGCAGGGTCAGTTGCGGTCGGCCGCGCTGCAGACCCGCGTTGCGCTGGCCGCGGCGGGGCGAGCCCGACGCGCACGAACCTTGTAGCGTCGCATCCGCGCTACCGCGCCCGTACCGTCGCGACCGCGACGGTCACCGCTACCGCGGCCGCGCCAGCACCAGGGTGGCGTAGGTTGATGCCCCGGACACGGAAGGCGCAAAGCCGAATCCGACGTCGACGAAGGCGGCGTTCATGATGTTGGCGCAGTGGCCCGGGCTTGCCAACCATGCCGCCACGACCGCCGACGACGACGACTGCCCCGTCGCGACGTTCTCGCCCACCGCGCTCCACAGGTAGCCGGTCTCGGTGAGGCGGGTGCCGACGCTGGAACCGTCGGCGCCGGTGTGGCTCATCGTCCGGTTCGCCTGCATCCAGCGGGTGTGCGATTCGGCTGCCGCCTCGACATCGGCGTGGACTGCGAGCGGCAGCGCAGCAGGATAGCGGATAGACCCGCAATCCCGAGGCGAGGCGCGCGCGGCATTGAGTGCCGCCAGCACCGTGGCGGTGGAACCGGCGCCACCGCTGCCGCTTACGGCGCCAGCGCCGCCGCTGTCACCTGCCCCGCTGTCATCGACCGTGCCGCTACCGCCGCCCGAGGCTTCCGCCGTGCCCGCCGGCCCCGGCGTGCCGGCGGCCGGCGCCTGGGGTTCGTCGTGGCCGCCGCCGCAGGCTGCCAGCAGCGAGACGAGGGAAAGGGCCGCGATGATGGCCGCGGCCTGGCGGTGTCGGGAACGGCCCCGGTAGGCTCGCTCGAACGACGGGAACGGCACCATCGGACTCTCCATGCGGCGCACGCCGGGCGCGGTCGGTCGAGGTTAGCGCGCAGCCTCCCGGCTCGACGCCGACGCATGCCTGCGAGCCGCCCGGCGGCGGCTGCCGGGGTGCGGACGGCGGGGCCATCGCTTCGAGGCTGCGGACACGACAGCCGGGTCGCTCCGGGCAGGCGCGGCGCGAACGATGGACAATCGGGGGCCCGACCGCGCCCGGGCGCGCGCCGACAGGAGATATGACTTGCGAATCCTTTTGACCCCATTGGTCCTCCGGACGTCCGGGTACCGAGGAGCCGTCCGGCGCCTGCCGGGCGTCCTGGTCGCCACCGCTGCCTTGATCGCCGCGCTGGCGTTGCCGGCCGCCGCGCGCGAGGACGGGCCGTCCCCGGTCGCAGCGCGGCAGAGCGGGACCTCACCGGCGGCCGCCGCGCCGGTGAGCACCGAGCCGCAGAAGATCACCACCATCGCCGGCGTCACGGAATACCTGCTTCCCAACGGGCTGCGCGTGCTGCTGAGCCAGGACCGGTCGCAGCCGACTGTGACCATGAACCTGGTCTACCAGGTCGGGTCGCGCCACGAGGGAGCCGGCGAAGCCGGCATGGCCCACCTGCTCGAGCACATGCTCTTCAAGGGTACCGAGGCAACCCCGGACCCCAAGCGCGAGTTCTCGCGGCGGAGCATGCGCTGGAACGCCACGACCTCCTACGACCGCACCAACTATTTCGGCCGCTTCAACCAGAATCCGGAGGACGCCGCCTGGCTGCTCGGATGGTTTGCCGACACGATGAGCAACGTGCGCATCGATGCGGAGAAGCTCGACTCCGAGCGGCCGGTGGTGCGCAACGAGATGCAGGCGAGCGAGAACCGGCCGCAGCAGCAGCTCTACCAGCAGCTCATGTCGACCGCATACGACTTCCACCCCTACGGGCGCCCGGTCATCGGCAGCGTCTCGGACCTCGACAACGTCCGTGCGGACCGGCTGCAGGCGTTCTACGAGCGCTTCTACCGGCCGGACAACGCGGTGCTGATCGTGACGGGCGCCTTCGACGAGGCGCAGACGATCGCAATGGTCGCCGCCACGCTCGGCAAGGTGCCGCGGCCGGCCGGCGAGATCACCCATCCCTACACCCTCGATCGGGCGCAGCAGGGCGAGCGGGAGGTGGCCCTGCGGCGGGCCGGCGGCGTGCCGATGCTCGCCGTCGGCTACCACATGATGCCGGGCTCCGCCCGCGAGGCGGTGGCCTTCTCGGTGCTCGGCGTCATGCTCACCCGCCAGCCCGACGGCCCGCTCTACGAGGCGATGGTCAAGAAGGGCCTTGCGGTGAGCGTCTATGGCTATCCGGTGGGACTGCATGACCCCGGCGTCGTGGTCTTCGGCGCGATGCTGGACGAAACACACGACCGGGCCGCGGCGTGGGCGAAGCTGCGGGCGCTGCTGGAAGAGGAGCTGCCGCTCACGCAGGAGAGCCTCGACCGGACCAAGCTCGACTTCGCCAACTCGCACCGGGCGATGATGGAATCGCCCGAATCGCTCGCCTGGGGGCTCACCGAGGCGGTCGCCCTCGGCGACTGGCGGCTGGTGTTCGCGCAGGCGGACTGGACGCAGGCGGTCACGCTCGAGGAGATCGAAGCAGTCGCCCGCAAGTACCTGCTGCTGTCGAACCGCACGCTTGCCTGGTACCTGCCGAGCGAATCGCCGCGCCGCGCGCCGGCTCCGGCGCGGGTGGACGTGGCGCAGCTGCTGGAGGATCACCCGTGGCCGCAGGAGCCGGCATTCGAGGCGGACTACCCGCTGGATGCGAAGAGCATCGAGACCCATGCGGTCACCGGTCGGCTCGAAACCGGCCAGGCGTATGCGATCCTGCCGCGTCGCACGCGCGGCAACCGGGTGAGCCTGGCGCTGCGCCTGCAGTGGGGCAACCTGCAGAGCCTCACCGGGCGATGGAAGGACGCCGACATGCTCGACCGCATGATGCTCACCGCCACCCGGGAGCTGTCGCTGCAGGCGCTGGAGGACCGGCTCCGCCCGCTCGATGCGCGCATGGAGCTCGCCGCGAGCGAAGCCGGCGCGGAGCTCTCCATGCAGGTGCCGAGGGAGCACCTCGAGGCGGCCCTCGCGATCGCGACCCAGGCGCTGCGCGAGCCGCATTTCCCGCAGGACATCTACGAGGAGCGCAAGCGCCGCCTCATCGCGAACATCCGGTCGCGGCAGGACCAGCCCGACTCGATCGTCTCCGACGCGCTGCGCCGCGCCGGGTTCCCGTACCCGGCCGAGGATCCGCGCCACTACCGGACGCCGCAGGAACGCATCAGCGAACTCGAGTCCCACACGCTCGAGCGCATGAAGGCCTTCTACCGCGATTTCGCCGGCGCCTCGCACGCGCAGCTGGCGGTGGTCGGCGAGGTCGAGCCGCAGGCGATCATCACCTGGCTCGGCGAGGCGCTCGGCGACTGGAAGAGCCCGGGGCCATGGGAGCGGATCGTGCGCCCGTTCCATCCGCTGCCGGACGACCGGCGCCTGCGGTCCGTGCCCGACAAGCCGAATGCGGTCTACCTGCAGGCGCGCGCGGTGCCGGTGGGCGAGGATGATCCCGACTACATCCCGCTCGCGGTGGCGATGCGCATCTTCGGCGCCGACGCCGACAGCCGGGTGTCCCGCCGGTTGCGCGAACAGGAGAGCCTCACCTACGGCGCCTACGCACTGCTGAGCTCGGATCGCGAGGTGAGCAGCGGCCTGGTCAGCATCCGCGCGATCCACGCGCCGGGCAATGTCGGCCGGGTGGAGAAGGGAATCAACGAGGAGATCGAGCGCGCGCTGCGCGAGGGCTTCACCCAGGCCGAGCTCGACTCGGCCCGCAACGCCTGGTCGGACCGGCGGCTGCAGGTGCTGTCCGACGAAGGCAGCGTCGCGTCGATCCTGGCATCGAACCTCTACTGGGGCGACACCATGCAGCGCTGGATGGACCGGGACGAGCGCATCCGCACGCTGACGCTCGACGAGGTGAACGCCGCCTTCCGCAAGCACGTGAAAGCCGACCAGGCACTGGTGCTGGGCGCCGGGGACTATGACTGAACCTTGCGGGCTCCGGGAGGACATGCCCGCTTCCGATCGCGCATGCTGAGGTCGATCTGGTCCATCTCGTCGCTGCTGGGCGGGATGGGGATCCTCATCTCCGGCTCGGGACTGCTCGGCATCCAGCTCGGCCTGCGCGGCGTCCAGGAGGATTTCGGCAACCTCGTCCTCGGCGTCGTCATGTCGGCCTTCTACATCGGCTACCTGGCCGGCGCCTGGATCTGCCCGCCGCTCATCATGCGGGTGGGCCACATCCGTGCCTTCTCGAGCTTCGCGGCCACGGCGGCGGTGGTGGCGCTGATGTACGGGCTCGCGGTCGGGCCGCTCCAGTGGTGGCTCCTGCGGATCGTGAACGGCATCGCGCTCATGGGCATCTACATGGCGATCGAGAGCTGGCTCAACGAACGCGCGCAGACCGGGCGGGCGCGGATCTTCTCGCTCTACATGATGATCAACCTGGTCGCGACGGCCATCGGCCAGTACCTGGTGGTGGTCCAGGGGACCGACGGGCTGGGGTCCTTCGCGATCGCGGCGATCCTCTTCTGCCTCGGCCTGCTGCCGATCGCGCTCACGCCGCTGCGCCAGCCGGAGCCGGTGAAGACGCCGAGCCTGTCGCTGCGCAAGCTCTTCCGCGCGGCGCCGACCGGCGTCGCCGGCTCGCTCGCCGCCGGCCTGGTGCTGGGCTCGTTCTGGGCGCTCTCGGCGATCTACGCCCGATCACTCGGCCTGGACAACCTCGGCGTCGCGAACTTCACCGCCTCGGCGATCATCGGCGGCGCGCTGCTGCAATGGCCGATCGGCTGGCTCTCGGACCGCCGGGACCGCCGCGAGGTGCTGGTGTGGATCGCGACCGCGGCGGCGATCATGCTCTGCGCGCTCGCGCTGATCGACCTGATCGCCGGGCCGTCGCCGGCGCCGGTCTGGTACATGCCGCTTTCCTTTGGCATCGGCGCGTTCGTGTTCTCGATCTACGGCGTGGCGGTTGCCCAGACCCACGACCGGTTCCCGCCGACCGAGGCGCTCGAGGCGACCAAGGGATTGCTGCTGGTCCACGGCATGGGCGCGGTCTCCGGCCCGCTCATCTGCGGCGCGATCATGCAGGTGCTGGATTCCCGCGGGTTCCCGGTCACGCTCGCCCTCATGATGGTCTCGCTCGCCGCGTTCACCGCCGTGCGCATCCGGCGCGATCCGCCGGTGCCGCCGGAGAGCCGCGGCAGCTTCGTTGCGGTGGACCAGAACTCGCCGGGCGAGATCGAGATGCCCCCGCGAGAGCCGGTGGCCGAAGCAACCGTGGCGGCGCAGGCGAGCGCGGAGGAATCCGGCAAGCCGGCGGCCGCGCCGACTGCGCCGACTGCGCCGACTGCGCCTAAGACCGCCGACATCGGCGACGTCACCGACGCCGTGATCCTGGAGGGCGTCGACCGGCGCCGACCCTGAGCCCAGGCGACGGGGCTTCCTACTTGTGGATCGCCTTGTAGCGCAGCCGCTTCGGCTTGGCCTCCTCCTCGCCGAGCCGTCGCCGCTTGTCCTCCTCGTACTCGCGGTAGTTGCCCGCGAAGAAGGTCCACTGCGAATCGCCCTCGGCCGCGAGGATATGGGTCGCGATGCGATCCAGGAACCAGCGATCGTGCGAGATCACCAGCACGCAGCCGGCGAACTCCAGTAGCGCATCCTCCAGCGCGCGCAGCGTCTCGACGTCGAGGTCGTTGGACGGCTCGTCGAGCAGCAGCACGTTGCCGCCTTCGAGCAGCGTCTTGGCAAGGTGCAGGCGCCCGCGTTCGCCGCCGGAGAGCTGGCCCACCATCTTCTGCTGGTCCTGGCCCTTGAAGTTGAAGCGGCCGAGGTAGGCCCGCGACTGCATCTCGAAGCGGCCGACGTTCAGGATGTCCCGGCCGCCGGAGACGTCCTCCCACACGGTCTTGTCGCCGGTGAGCGAATCGCGCGACTGGTCGACGTAGGCGATCTGCACCGTGTTGCCGATCTTGATGGTGCCGCTGTCCGGCTTCTCGCGCCCGGTGATCATGCGGAAGATCGTGGACTTGCCCGCGCCGTTCGGGCCGATGATGCCGACGATGGCGCCCGCCGGAATGATGAAGCTGAGGTTGTCGATCAGCAGGCGGTCGCCGTAGGCCTTGCTCACGCCCTCGAACGCGATCACGTCGTTTCCGAGGCGCTCGGCCACCGGAATGAAGATCTCCTGGGTCTCGTTGCGCTTCTGGTATTCATGCGAGGAGAGCTCGTCGAAGCGGGCAAGGCGGGCCTTGCTCTTTGCCTGCCGGCCCTTCGGGTTCTGGCGCGACCACTCCAGCTCCTTCTTGAGGGCCTTCTGGCGCGCCGACTCGGTGGCCTCCTCCTGCTTGAGGCGGGTGCTCTTCTGGTCGAGCCACGAGCTGTAGTTGCCCTTCCAGGGAATGCCGCTGCCCCGGTCGAGCTCGAGGATCCATTCCGCGGCGTTGTCGAGGAAGTAGCGGTCGTGGGTCACCGCCACGACCGTGCCGGGGAACTTCTGCAGGAACTGCTCCAGCCAGTCGACGCTCTCGGCATCCAGGTGGTTGGTCGGTTCGTCGAGCAGCAGCATGTCGGGCCGCGACAGCAGCAGGCGGCAGAGCGCGACGCGACGCTTCTCGCCGCCCGACAGTGTGCCGACCTTGGCTTCCCAGGGGGGCAGCCGCAGCGCATCGGCCGCGATCTCGAGCTGCACCTCGGTGTTCTCGCTGCCGGCGGCCGAGATCACCGCCTCGTACTTCGCCTGGTCCGCGGCCAGCTTGTCGAAGTCCGCATCCGGCTCGGCGTAGGCGGCGTAGATCTCATCGAGCTTCGCCTTGGCCTCCATGACCTCGCCCAAGCCCTCCTCGACTGCCTCGCGCACCGTGGCGTCCGGATCCAGCTCCGGCTCCTGCGGCAGGAAGCCGACCTTGATGTCGGGCATCGGGACGGCTTCGCCGTCGAAGTCCCGGTCGATCCCGGCCATGATCCTCAGCAGGCTCGACTTGCCCGAGCCGTTCGTCCCGAGGACGCCGATCTTGGCGCCCGGAAAGAAGCTGAGCGAGATGTCCTTGAGAATGGTGCGTTTGGGTGGGACGGTCTTTCCCACCCGGTTCATCGTGTAGACGTACTGGGCCATCGTGCTGGGCGGCGGCTGCCGCCTCGGTAGTGGGTATGCCGTGCGGGGATGCCGGCGAGCCCACTATTATCGCTCAGTTGCCGTGAGGGCCGTCCATGGCTATCGGAAGGTCACGGATTCAAGCCCGGCATCCACGGCCAGCGCGACACCCGTGACCAGTCGCCCTTCGTCGCTGGCGAGATAGAGCGCCGCATTGGCGATGTCGAGTGCTTCGCCCATCTCGCGCAACGCGGTCGAACCGACCTCGACTGCCACCTGTTCCTCGAAGCTGCGCCCCGCCTGGCCCGCTCGCGCCTGGATGACGCCGTCAAGGCGCGGCCCCCGAGTGAGGCCCGGCAGGATCGCATTGACGCGGACCTTGAACTCGCCCATCTCGAGAGCGAGGCTCTTGGCCAGTCCGATCAACGCCCACTTGGCCGAAGCATAGGGCGTACGGAAGGGAACACCCATCCGTCCGGCGATCGACGAAAGGATGATGAGCGATCCACCTTGCGCCTTGAGAAGAGGGGCACACGCGCGAGAGCACAGGAAGGCGCCGCGTACGTTGCACGCATGCACGGCCTCCCATTGACCCAACTCGATTTGCTCGATCGCCGCGCTCGGCCCCGGGATACCGGCGTTGCTTACCAGGCAATCCAGACCGCCAAAGCCGGCCCGGACGGACTCCACCATGTGCGCCACGTCGGACTCGCTCGAAACATCGGCGCGAATGCAGAGCCAATCGGGTCGACGCTCCTGGACGGCACGAAGCGCGTCCTGGCTGACGTCGCAGATGGAGACGAGGGCGCCCTCCTCGGTCATTCGTTCCGCGATCGCGAGACCGATTCCACTCGCGCCCCCGGTCACCAGCACGCGCTTGTCCTTCATCCGTCCTGCACGGCTCATCGGGTCTCCTCCGGGTTACTACCGAGTTCGCAATAGTTAAATGAGTCTGTACTATTTGGCCATGACATGCAAGCGCCTCCGATGACCGTCACCGCCCGAATCGCGCCGCTGTCCGCGGAGGACCCGGGGCTGCGTGATCCGGCGCTGCAGGATCTCGTCAGCTTCGTTGGCTACCGTCCCAACGCGCTGCTGACGATGGCCAGGCTGCCGAATCTGTTGCAGGGGGTGCTGGCCATGGTGCACGCCTGCCTTCGACAGGAAGGCGACGTCGCGGTTTCCACGCGATTTCTCGTGGCGTGCGAGGCCAGCCGGGCAAGCGGCTGCTACTACAGCACGGTCCACGCCGTGCATGCGGCGAACCACGCGGGCGTGCCCTGGGAGAAGCTGGCGGCCCTGCCCGGCCATGACGCGAGCCCGCTCTTCGACGAGTCGGAGCGAGCAGCGCTCGCCATCGCCTCGGCGGCCGGCCGCGTTCCCGTCGTTTCGGCGGCTGGCGACTTCGAGCGCGCACGGCTGTGGTTCTCGGAACGCCAGATCCTCGAGATCGTCGCGGCGGCCTCGCTGTTCGGCTGGTTCAACCGCTGGAACGGGATGATGTGCTCCGAGCTCGAGCCCGTGCCGGCGGAAGCACTTGCCCACGTGCCATGGCTCGCCCTTCTGAATTCACGGTGACGGGTCGCAGGCGCATCCGGAGACGGCGATGACCGAGAGCGCATCCCAGCGACTCGTTCCGGAGGAGACATCCTGCCCGGGACTGCACGCGGCAGCGCAACGCACGATCGAACTGGTCTTCTTCGCGCACATCGATCAGGCCGACTGGGCCGACCACGTGCTCGCCAAGCACGGCATCGGGCGGCCCCACCACCGGGTTCTCTATTTCTGCAACCGGTTTCCGGGGATCAGCGTGCGCGAGCTGATGGCCATCCTCCGGATCTCGAACCAGGCGTTGGCGCGAACCACGACGCAGCTCGTCGCCCTGTCGTTTCTGGAGCAGCGATACAGCCAGAGCGATCGGCGTGTCCGCCAGCACTTCCTGTCCAGGAAGGGGGAGGCCCTGCTGGCAAAGCTCCTGCGGCATCAGGTCGAGCAGGTTGCAGGAGCGATGGCATCGATGACTCCGAGGGAGATCGACGGTCTGTGGTTCGGCCTGGAGACCATCATGCGGACCGAAGACCGGAAGTGGCTGTTGCCGCGACCGGCCAGCATGCCGCCAGATCGGAGGCGCGAACCGTGAAACGGCAGGTTGCGAGCGGCGCCCCGGGTGCCGGCCGGCAGCCTGACAGAGGGGGAGTGGTCGCACGACCGCAGGGGCACCGCCAGCCTTCCACACAAGCTGGCACAACACGAGGAGACAAGGATGATCAGCAGATCGCGCAACAAGTGGAACGGGCTGGTGGCCGCGTGGTCGGCGGCCGCACTGCTGTTCGCGGCCGGGCCGGCCACGGCGGCGACCTACACGCTCCGGGGAGCGACCGGAACCAACGACACGACCGCACTTGGCAAGGTCGGCGCCTACTTCAAGGAGATCGTCGAGAAGAAGTCGAACGGAGAGGTCCAGGTTCGCTGGTTCGGCAACGGGCAACTGGGTGGCGAAGCCGCCCTGCTGAATCAGCTCAATGAAGGGGTCCTCCAGTTCGCCACCCTCAGCACGGCAGTGTCGAGCTCGCTCAATCCCAAGCTCGACGTGCTGTACCTGCCGTATTTCCTGCCCGATCCGTGGAAGACCTTCCAGGAGAAGTTCTCCGCGAGCGCGGCGGCGAAGGAGCTCCTGGGCGCGCTGTCCAAGCAAGGCATCGCGGGGCAGGCGTTCATTCCGTACGGCGTCGATGCGCTTGCCTACAAGGGCTCGCCCGTCCGCTCGCCGGATGAAGCCAAGGGCAAGAAGCTGCGTTCGGCCGAGAGCGTGAACGTTCGAACCACGCTCGAGGGCATGGGCTTCAACGCAGTGCCGCTGCCCTGGACAGAGGCCTACCAGAGCATCCAGACCCGGGTGGTGGACGGGCTGAGCACACCCCCCATGATGGTGAAGCTGGCTCGCTTCCACGAGGTCGTGGAGAACCTCACTCTGTCGGATCACCTCTTCGGAGTGCACGTGTTCTGGCTTCGGGAGGACGCCATCGCCAAGATGCCGGACCACCTGAAGGACATCGTGCGGAGCTCGGCCAAGGAGGCGAGCGATCGCGCCACGAAGGAGCTGTATGCGATGGAGGCGAGCATCGTGGCCGAGCTGGAGAAGGGCGGCATCAAGGTCTGGCGTCTGTCACAGGCGGAGCGCGATCGATTCGTGAAGTCCACGGTGCCGGTGGTGCGCAACTTCGAGCAGCGGATCGAGAAGTCGTCCGGTGACGGCAAGGCGTTCATGCGCCGGATGTACGAGGCCACGGGCCAGAACTACGAAAAGGTGGTGGGGCAGTAGGGCCTGGAGCCTGCAGCAAGGGTCTGTTCAAGGGCAAGCGGGCGCGCCTCCGGCCCGCTGTCGGAGGGCTTATGAACGGTCTGATCACCCGGCTTGAGAGGGTCGAGCGGGGGTTCGTGTCCGCACTGATCGCCTCGAGCATCGGGCTGTCGGTCGTCGGTGTCTTCTATCGGTACGTGCTTGGCCAATCGCTCGCCTACGTGGAGGAAGTGGCCGGCCTCATGATGGCCGCCGTCATCGTGATCGGCTCGAGCCTGGCGATCACCTGCAGGGAACACATCCGGGTCGAGCTGCTGATCCAGGTCTTTCCGCGCCTGGCGCGCTGGTTGAATTCCCTGGCCTGGTTGACCGTTCTCACGGTGTCGGCTGCCATGGCCTATCTGACCTACCTCTTCGTTGCCAAGCTGATCAGCCAGGACCAGATCGCCTCCTCGGTCGAATGGCTCAAGATCGGTTGGCCGCTGATCGTGGTGCCCGCAGGCTACGCGGTCTGTTGCGTGAAGGCCGCCTGGATCCTGTACCAGGAGATTTCCGGTAAAGCGACAGGGACGCAGGACCGGCTCGACGAGCTGGTGGCGAGCGGCAGCGCACAGGTGTCTCGATGACGGGTACCGCCGTTTTCTCGCTGCTCGCGGCGAGCATCTTCCTGACGATGCCGATCGCCTTCGCCATCCTGGCGCTGACCATCGGCATGTACCTGGTGGCGGGTGACGTGCCTCTGGTGATCGTCGCCCAGAACATGTACTTCAACCTGAAGAGCTACGCCTTCTCGTCGGTGCTGTACTTCGTGTTCGCAGGCTATGTCATGTGCCGCGGCGAGCTCTCGAGGCGCCTGCTCAACGTGGCCGACGCGATCTTCGGCTGGCTGCCTGGCGGCTTCGCCATCAGCGGCGTTGTCGCCTGCGCCCTGTTCGGCTCCATTACCGGCTCGGACCTGGCGACGCTGGCTGCCATGGGCGGCATCATCGTCCCGGCCCTGGTTCAGCGCGGCTGGAGCAAGGAGTTCGCTGTCGGCCTGGCCGGCTCGAGTGCGCTCCTCGGCATGATCATTCCCCCGAGCATCCCGGTCATCATCTACGCGCTTTTCGTCGACGTGTCCGTCGGCGGACTCTTCCTTTCCGGCGTTCTCCCCGGGTTGCTCATCGTCGTCTCCTTCTCCATCTACATCGCCATCAAGGCACGCGGCATTCCGGGCGCGGAGGCGAGGCTCCCCAGCGCGCGCTCCATTGTCAGGTCGCTGCGCGAAGGGGTATGGGCGCTCGGACTGCCGGTCCTCATATTCGGAGGCATCTATTCCGGCGTGTTCACGGTGACCGAGGCGGCCGCCGTCGCGGCGCTCTACGCCGTGTTCGTCGAGATGTTGATCTACCGCGACCTGAAGCTGCACGAGCTCCCGGGCCTCTTCACGAAGACCGCCGTGGTCACGGCCACCCTGCTGCTGCTGGTTGGCGCGGCTTCGGTGCTCGCGGGATACCTGACGCTGGAGCAGATTCCCCAGGCTGTTGCAGAGCGCGTCTTCGCGGTCGTCGAGGGCAAGTCCGAGTTCCTGCTCGCGACGAACCTGTTCCTGCTGGTGATCGGTTGCCTGCTCGACCTGGTCTCCGCGACGATGATCCTCATGCCGATCCTGCAGCCGCTCTATGTGACCTACGGCATCGACGAGTTGCACTTCGGCATGGTCTTCCTGCTCAACCTTTACCTCGGGTTCCTGACGCCGCCGGTCGGGATCAACCTCTTCGCGGCGGCGAGCCTGTTCGGCATGGATGTCATGAGGGTTGCCCGGGCATACATCCCGTTCTTCCTGATCCTGCTGCTCGTGCTGGCGCTGGTGGTCATCTTTCCGGCGCTCTCGACCTGGCTGCCCAACCTGCTGCTGAAGTAGACGCAAGCACCTCCCATGAGCTCCATGACACCACATTTCGCAGGGGACGACCCGGTCGGCTGGGTGCTACCCACCATCCTTTCCCGGGTCGCCCGCAGCCAAGGCGAAGCGCGGTGGGTGACCGATGACACGAACCGCTCGCTGAGCTTTCGCGAGGCCCACGAAGGTGCGCTCAGCGCCGCCGGCTTCTTTCAGGCGCTCGGCGTGCAACGCGGTGACCTGGTTGCGATGTTCATGTCCAACAGCATCGACTTCGTGCAAGCGTGGCTCGGCCTGGGCAACGCGGGCATGGTCGCCGTGATGATCAACACGGAGCTGCGCGGAGACTTCCTGCTCCACCAGCTCCAGGACTCCGGGGTGCGGTGGATCGTCGTGGACGATGAACTGCTGCCGGTGCTGCGCGAGGTATTGCCTCGAGCCGACAGGCTGAAGACCGTCGTGGTGGTCGGGACGAAGCCGACGCCCCCGATCGACGGGTGCAGGACGATCGCCTGGGAAGCCCACCGGCATGCCGCGCCTTACGCCGGCCCCGCGCCCAAGGGGTCCGACACCGCCTGCATCATGTACACCTCCGGCACGAGCGGGCCGTCCAAGGGCGTGCTCATGCCTCACACCCATTGCACGTTGTACGGCATCGGCTCCATCAAGTGCCTGCAACTGGCGCCGGGTGACAGCTACTACGTCTGCCTGCCACTGTTTCACGCCAACGGCCTGCTGATGCAATTGGGGGCAACGATCTCGGCTGGTATTCCCGCCTTCATCCGGCGGCGCTTCAGCGCGACCCGCTGGCTGGACGACATCCGCACGCATCGGTTGACCGTCACGAACCTGATCGGCACCACCTCGGCCTTCGTGATCGCGCAGCCGCCAACCCCGCACGACAGGGATCACTGCTTGCGGGCGGTCCTCGACGCCCCCAACATCGCACAGCATGAGGATGCGCTGCGCACGCGCTTCGGCGTCAAGGACGTCGTTTCGGGGTTCGGGATGACCGAGGTCAACATTCCCATCTGGGGCCGCCTGGGCGTCGCCGCCCCCGGCGCAGCCGGCTGGACCCATGAGGAGCATTTCGAGGTCCGGATCGTCGATCCGGAAACCGATGTGCCACTGCCCCCGGGGCAGGTCGGCGAGATCGTGGTGCGGCCGCGGGTCGCGTTCGGCTTCATGTCGGGCTACTTCAACGCGCCCGAGAAGACCGTCGAGGCCTGGCGCAACCTGTGGTTCCACACCGGGGATGCCGGCGTGATGGACGGGTCGGGCCTGGTGACCTTCATCGATCGCATCAAGGACTGCATCCGGCGCCGCGGCGAGAACATCTCGGCAACCCAGGTGGAAGACATCGTCGCAGAGTTGCCCGGCGTGGCCGAGGTCGCTGCCTACGCGGTACCCTCGGACGTTCCGGGCGGCGAAGATGAGGTCATGCTCGCCCTGGTGGAACGATCCGGGGCGCGCGTGGACGGAGCCGAGGTGGCCGCCATGGCCGCGGAACGGCTGCCTCGGTTTGCCGCTCCGCGCTTCATCAAGGTAGTTGCCGAGTTGCCCAAGACCGCAACCGGGAAAGTGAAACGCGCCGTCCTCAGGAACGAAGGCACGGCCGGCGCGCTCGACATGCAGAAGAGGACTCGATCATGACCGGGCGCCTGAAAGGCAAGGTCGCGTTGGTGATCGGGGCCGGTAGCGTCGGCCCCGGATGGGGCAACGGGAAGGCCACGGCAGTCGCCTATGGGCGCGAGGGCGCAACCGTCGTCTGCGTCGACAAGAACGCCGATGCGGCCGCCGAGACCGCTGCCCTGGTGGAGGGAGAGGGCGCCCGATCGCTGGCGCTGTGCGGCGACGTCTGCCGGGAGGACGACGTGCGTCGCATCGTCTCTGACACGCTGGAACACTATGGTGCCATCGATGTGCTGCACAACAACGTGGGCCTGGCGCTCCTTGGAGGGCCGGTCGATATCAGCCTGCAGGATTGGAGCCGATCCCTGGACCTCAACATCGGCTACATGCTCCTGACGGTACTATCGGCTACGCGGCAGCCAAGGCGGCCGTCAACCAGTTCACCCAGGCGATCGCGCTCCAGTACGCCCGCAAGGGCATTCGGGCGAATGCCATCCTGCCGGGCATGATGGACACGCCCATCGCCCGGATCGCGCTCCTAGAGGACGCCGCGAGCGAAGAAGAGTTGGTCGCCCGCCGCCACGCAACCAGTCCGACCGGCGCGATGGGAAGCGCCTGGGACATCGCCTGGGCATCGGTCTACCTCGCCTCGGACGAAGCACGCTATGTCAACGGCGTCCTGCTTCCCGTCGACGGCGGAATGACCTGCAAGGTCGTATAGCGCCACCACCCTACTTCAGGAGAACAGCATGGCCCGATCAGTTCACGTCGTCGGCGTCGGCATGGTGCCGTTCGTGAAGCCCTCGGCCGACTTCAGCTACCCCGACACGGCAGCAACGGCGGCGCGGGAAGCGCTCGGCGACGCGGGGCTCGACTACACCGATATCGAGCAGGCCTACGTCGGCTACGTCTATGGAGACTCGACGGCCGGGCAGCGCGCGCTCTACGGCGTCGGCATGACCGGCATCCCGATCGTCAACGTCAACAACAACTGCTCCACCGGATCGACCGCGCTCTTCCTCGCGCGCCAGGCGGTGGAGTCCGGTGCAGCCGACTGCGTCCTGGCGCTGGGATTCGAGCAGATGAACCCGGGGGCGCTCGGTGCCGTGTTCAAGGATCGGCCAACCCCCTTCGACCGGTTCGACGAAGCCACCGAGGCCCTCGTGGGGAACGCCGAGATTCCGCTGGCACTGCGCTACTTCGGCGGCGCCGGCCTGGAACACATGCGCCGTTTCGGCACTCCGTTGGAGACCTTCGCCCGCATCCGCGCGAAGGCGAGCCGTCATGCGCAGAAGAATCCACTGGCGATGCTGCGAAGAGTCGTCACCCCCGAGGAGGTCATGGCGTCTCCCGTGCTGTGGCCGGGCGTGATGACCCGCCTGATGGCCTGCCCGCCCACCTGCGGCGCCGCCGCCGCGGTGATCTGCTCGGAGGCGTTTGCCTCCCGCCACGGACTGGATCGGACCGTGCGCATCCGGGCCCAGGCCATGGGAACGGATACGCCCGCCACCTTCGACTCCGACGACATGCGCGAAGTCGTGGGCTTCGGCATGGCACGCCGGACCGCTCGGCAGGTGTACGAGGCTTCGGGTGTCGGCCCCGACGACCTCGACGTCATCGAGCTGCACGACTGCTTTGCGCAGAACGAGCTCCTCACCTACGAAGCCCTGGGCCTCTGCGCCGAGGGCGGGGCGCAGCAGTTCGTCGAGGACGGCGACAACACCTATGGCGGGGCATTCGTCACCAACCCCTCGGGGGGATTGCTGAGCAAGGGACACCCGCTCGGCGCCACCGGCCTCGCCCAGTGCTACGAGTTGGTGCACCAGCTCCGAGGCACGGCCGGCGAGCGCCAGGTCGAAGATGCACGCCTCGCGCTTCAGCACAACCTCGGTCTCGGCGGAGCCTGCGTGGTCACGCTCTACGAGGCCTCATGACGCTCGAGGACGCAGTCGTCGTGGTCACCGGTGCCGGATCGGGGCTGGGGGCGCGGACGGCACACCACCTCGCCGCAAACCGGCGGATGAAGGCAGTGCTGCTCGATCTGCCCGGCTCGAACGCTGGCGAGCTGGCGGCCCGACTCGGTAGGGATCGCGCCCTCTTCCTGGCCACGGACGTCACCGACGAGTCGGTCGTGGCCAGCGCCATAAGCCAGGCTCGCGAGCATTGGGGCCGTCTCGATGCCTGCGTGAACGTCGCTGGCGTGCCCGGCACGATGCGGCTGCTCGAGCGGGATGGGTCGGTCCCGGAGGGCGAGGTCTTCGAACGGACCCTGCGCGTCAATCTCCTCGGCACCTTCCACGTCATGAGGCATTGCGCGTCGGCGTTCGCGCGGAATCCGCCGGAGCACGGCGAGCGAGGCGTCGTCGTCAATGTGGCTTCGATCGCGGCCTTCGAAGGATCGCGCGGGCACGTGGCCTATGCGGCTTCGAAAGCCGGCGTGGTGGGCATGATGCTGCCGGCTGCGCGGGAGCTGGCCGGATGGGGCATCCGAGTCGTGACCGTAGCTCCCGGACTGTTCGACACGCCGATGCTCCACACCATTGCCCCGCCGACACTGGACAAGATGGCCGCCTCCAACCTGTGGCCCAGGCGATTCGGCGACGCGGACGAATTCGCCGGCCTGGTCGCCCATATCCTGGAGAACCCCTATATCAATGCCGAAACCATCCGCATCGATGGTGGGGCGCGGCTGGCTTGAGCAGCGGGGCAATGAGCCGTCGGGCGACGCGGGTCTCTACACGATGCGCAGGCGCGTCTTCTGCTCGGGCGGCGGAAAAAGGCGATCGAGCCTGGCCAGCGTCTCCGGCGAGAGCTCGATGCCCCGCGCCGCCGCGTTCTCCGCGGCCCGCGCGGCCGAGGAGGTCATCGGCACCGCCCAGGTGTTGCCGCGCGAGAGCAGCCAGGCGAGCGCGAGCTGCGCGGCCGTCACGCCGAGGTCCTGGGCGAGCGCCTTCAGCTGCCGGTGCCGCGGGAGCCTGCCTTCGTCGAGCGGGCAGTAGGCCATCGTGATGACGCCGCGACGGTCCTGCCAGGGTTTGAGGTCGAACTCGATGCCACGCTCGGTCAGCGAGTAGTACACCTGGTTGGCCGCGCAATCGCCGCCATGGGCGAGTCTTTCGAGCTCCTCCATGTCGGCAAGGTCGAAGTTCGAGACGCCCCAGCGCAGGATCCTGCCCTGTCGCGCAAGCTCGTGGAACGCCCGCACCGTCTCCGCAAGCGGCTGGCTGCCGCGCCAGTGAAGCAGGTAGAGATCGATGCGATCGGTGCCCAGCCGCTTCAGGCTGCGCTCGCAGGCCGCGATGGTTCCCTGGTAGGAACCGTTCTGCGGCATCACCTTCGTGACCAGGAAGCACTCGTCCCGGCGGCCGCGGATGGCCTCTCCCACCAGCTCCTCCGCGCCGCCGTCGCCGTAGAGCTCGGCGGTATCGATCAGGGCAAGCCCGTGGTCGAGTCCGGCGCGGATCGCGGCGATCTCCTGCGCTGCGCGCGACGGCGCCTCGCCGAGCCGCCAGGTGCCGATGCCGAGCGCTGGCAACGTGTCCGGATCCATGGCGTCACTCCTCGGTTTCACGCAGGGGACGGCAGCCGCATTCCGGCAACCGGATCTCGATCGGCGGCGCGGCCCCACCGGCGTCCTGCGCCGCGCCCGCTGTCACGCGCACCACGCAGCCGGACGGCGTCGCGAAGAGGCGCAGCACCAGCGGCGCCGGAGCCGGCGCGCGACCGTCGAGCCGCGTGCCATCCGGGCCGCGGTGCGGCATGCGGGTCAACACCAGCTCGTCGCTCGTCGCGAACGCCGCCTGCCCCAGCATGACGCGGTTGCCGCTGTGGCGTTCCGCGAACGCCTCGATGGCAGCGAGGCATTGCGTGGAGGCACCGGATCCGCCGGCCGAGAACGCCGGTGCGGCGCCGCTTGCCGGCGACTGGCCTGGTGCCTGCCCCTCCAGGGGCACGAGGCGTGCAGGGCGGGCGACCGGCACAGCCGCAGGTGGCGCTGCGGGCGGCGCCGCTGTCGGCGACGCAGCGGTCTGCGATCCGGTCTGCGATCCGGTCTGCGATCCAGGCGGCGATCCGGGCGGCGTGGTCGCGGGGGAGGTGCAACCGACGATCGTCGCGAGGAACGCCGGTGCCAGCATCGCCGGACCGCCACCGGCGCGGATCGCGGCGAAGCAGCGGCGGAGCGGCGCGGCCGGGCTCACGGCTGCAGGAACTTGTTGCTGCGCCAGGGCGGGCGCACGATCACGC
>JAEWEW010000362.1 GCA_023389175.1 Pseudomonadota bacterium
CAGCGGCGCGGAGGTGACCGTGCCGTATTACTTCAACCTCGCGCCGAACTACGATCTCACGCTCGCGCCGCGGCTGAGCGCGCGGCGCGGGCTGCAGCTCGGCGCCGACTTCCGCTATCTGTTCCGCCCGATGCGCGGCGAGATGCGGGCCGAGTACGCGCCGCGGGATCCGGAGGCCGACCGCGACCGCTACTTCTACCACCTGACCAACAGCATCACCAACGTCGGCGGCTGGAGCGGCGGCTGGTACGTGAAGGGCGTGTCGGACGACAACTACTTCGTCGACTATTCGCGCACGCTGGTGGATGCGTCGGAGCGGTCGCTGCCGCGCGACGTCTATCTCACGCGGGACTTCGGCGGCTGGAACTTCCTCGGCCGCGTGACCCGCTACCAGAACATCCTGGAGGCGCGCCTCGCCCCGCCCTACGAGAAGGTGCCGCAGTTCCAGCTCAGCACCTTCCGACCGGACGTGAACGGCTTCGAAATCGGACTGGTCAACGACCTCACCTGGTTCAGCCGCCCGCTGCGCGGCTCGGCCGAAGGCGCGCGGACGGTGGTCAATCCGTCGATCGCCTACCCGTTGCGCGGTCCCGCCTGGTTCCTCACGCCGAAGGCCTCGCTGCACGCGAGCAGCTACCAGCTCGACATCAACCCGGCCGGCCCGCGCACCTTCGAGCGCGCGCTGCCGACCTTCTCCCTCGATTCCGGCGTCATCATGGAGCGCGACACGGAGTTCCGCGGCCGACCCGCGATCCAGACGCTCGAGCCGCGGCTCTTCTACGTCTACACGCCGTATCGCGACCAGGACCACATCCCGGTCTTCGACAGCACGCCGAACGACTTCAACTTCGCGCAGCTCTTCACCGAGAACCAGTTCACCGGCCACGACCGGATCGCCGACAGCAACCAGCTGACGGCGGCGCTCATCACCCGCCACATCGACGGCGACACCGGCATCGAGCGGCTGCGGCTTGCGCTCGCCCAGCGCTTCTACTTCGATACACAGCGGGTCACCATCCCGGGCGGCCCCAGCCGGACCGACCGCCGCTCGGACCTGCTGCTGGTGGGTTCGAGCGAGCTCGGCGGCGGCCACGGCTTCGACGCCGGCATCCAGTACGCGATCCGGGACGACCGGATCCCGCGCTTCAACCTCGGCTGGCGTTTCTGGCCAGGCGACCGGCGCCTGATCAACGCGGGCGTGCGCTACCAGTCGCGCGAGTACGCGCAGTGGGACACCAGCTGGCAGTGGCCGATCTCCGCCCGCTGGTCGTCGCTCGGCAAGATCAACTACTCCTTCCTGCAGGAGCGCAACGATCCGGTGACCGGGCGGGTGGTGGACGCGAGCCCCGGCCTGGTCGAGGGACTGCTCGGCTTCGAGTACGCGGAGGATTGCTGGGCCGCGCGCGTGGTGCTGCAACGATTTGTAACGGCGGAAGGTCGCGACACGACGGCGTTCTTCCTGCAGTTCGACTTCCGCGGACTCGGCAGGCTCGGCGCGGACCCCTTTGGTATATTGCTCCGGAACATCCCGGGCTACCGGATCCCGGACAACCGTCCGCCGCCGTCATCGCGCTTCTACGGATACGAGTAATGCCCCTCGACGTCATTCGCGCCGGCACGCGAGGCACCGCCGCGGTGCTCGCCCTGCTGGCCTGCCTTGCCCTCGCGCCGCATCCGGTGGCCGGTGCCGCCGCGGAGCCGATCGATCGGGTGGTGGCGGTGGTGAACCAGGAGGCGATCACCGCCCGTGAGCTGCAGAACCGGGTCGAGCTGGCGGAGCGCCAGTTGCGCGAGCAGCGCCGGCCGACGCCGCCGAGCGATGCGCTCACGCGGCAGGTGCTGGAGCAGATGATCGTCGCGCGCGCGCAGGCCCAGTACGCGAAGCAGGTCGGCCTCACGCCGACGGAAGCCGAGGTCGATCGAGCGGTGGCGGACGTCGCACAGCAGAACGGCCTGTCGGCCCAGCAGTTGCGCGAGCGGCTTGCCGAGCAGGGCGTGGCCTTCGCAGCCTTCCGTGAGCAGCTCGCCGGCGAGATCATCTCCCTGCGCCTGCGCGAGCGCGAGGCCGCGAGCAAGGTCACCATCTCCGAGGCGGAGGTGGACGCGCAGCTTGCCAGGCGCGGCGCAACCGCGACGCAGGAGTACGACGTCGCGCAGATCCTGCTCAAGCTGCCGGCCGATGCGGATGCCGCCACCGTGGAGTCGAGGACGCGCCAGGCCGAGGAGATCGCTGCGCGTGCCCGGGAAGGCGCGGATTTCGCGGATCTCGCGCGCCAGCATTCGGAGTCGCCGGAAGCTTCCCAGGGCGGGCGGTTGGGGTGGCGCACCGCCGAGCGGCTGCCGGACCTGTTCCTCAAGGCAGTCTCGGGGCTCTCGCCGGGGCAGGTGGCGCCGGTCGTGCGCAGCCCGGCCGGATTGCACGTGCTGAAGCTGGTGGACCGGCGCAGCGACGGCGGATCGGCCGGTGCCGACCTGGTGCAGACCCATGCGCGGCACATCCTGCTGCCGGCCACCACGCCGGCCGCGCAGGCGGAGGCCACGCATCGGCTCGAGGAGTTCAAGCGGACCATCCAGTCCGGGGCCGACACCTTCGAATCGCTTGCCCGGCAGTTCTCGGCGGACGGCAGCGCGAGCGAGGGTGGCGATCTCGGCTGGCTCTATCCCGGCGAGACCGTGCCCGAGTTCGAGCGGGCGATGAGGGAATTGCCGGAGGGCGGCCTCAGCGATCCGGTTCGCACCCAGTTCGGGGTGCACCTGATCCAGGTGCTCGGCCGCAGGACCGCGGAGCGGTCGCCCGAGCAGATGCGCGCCGCCGCGCGCCAGGCATTGCGGCAGCAGAAGGCCAACGAGGCGTACGACGAGTGGCTGCGGGAGATCCGCGACCGCGCGTACGTCGAGTACCGCCTGGGGGATTGATCCTGGCGGTGCGCCCGCGCAAGCGCTTCGGCCAGCACTTCCTCGTCGACCGCATGGCGGTGGCGGCGATCGTCGACGCGATCGCCCCGGCTCCGGACGATCGCCTGGTGGAGATCGGCCCCGGAACGGCGGCGCTGACCGCGCCGCTGCTCGCGCGCGTCGGGACGATGGACGCGGTCGAGATCGATCGCGACCTCGCGGCCGCGTTGCGGCGCCGCTTCGGCGAGCGCCTGAGAGTGCACGAAGGCGACGCGCTGGCCTTCGATTTCGCGGCACTCGCCGGCGGCGCCCTCAAGCAGCTGCGCCTCGTCGGGAACCTGCCCTACAACATCTCCAGCCCGCTGCTGCTGC
>JAEWEW010000364.1 GCA_023389175.1 Pseudomonadota bacterium
CGCGGCCAGGCGCGCGACTACGACAACTGGGCCGCGCTCACCGGCGACGATGCCTGGCGCTGGGAGCACGTCCTGCCGTCCTTCAAGCAGCACGAGGATCACTACCGCGGCCCGAGCGAGTTCCACGGCGCGAAGCCGGACAATGTCACGCTGCCCGGGGGTGGCGGCGGTGAATGGCGGGTGGAGAAGCAGCGGCTGCGCTGGGACGTGCTCGATGCCTTCGCGGCGGCCGCCCAGCAGGCCGGCATTCCTGCAACCGATGACTTCAACCGCGGCGACAACGAGGGGGTCGGCTACTTCGAGGTCAACCAGAAGAACGGCTGGCGCTGGAACACCGCCAAGGCGTTCCTGCGCCCCGCCTGCCACGGGCGCTCCAACTTCACGCTGTGGACGTCGGCCCAGGTGTCGCGGCTGCTGCTGGAGCAGAAGGCCGACGGCACCACGCGCTGCACCGGCGTCGAGGTATGGACCGAGCGCGGCATGGTGACGGTGCGGGCCGCGCGCGAGGTGATCCTGTGCGCCGGCAGCATCGGCTCGCCGCAGATCCTCCAGCTATCGGGCATCGGGCCGGCGGCGCTGCTGCGCCAGCACGGCGTGCCGGTGCACCAGGACCTCCCCGGCGTCGGCGCCAACCTGCAGGACCATCTGCAGATTCGCGCGGTGTTCAAGCTGAACGACGCGAAGACGCTGAACACGATGGTCGGCAACCTGGCCGGCAAGGCCCTGGTCGCGCTGGAGTACGCGCTCAGGCGCACCGGCCCGATGAGCATGGCGCCGTCGCAGCTCGGCGCCTTTACCCGGAGCGCGCCGGACCGGCCGTATCCGGACCTCCAGTACCACGTGCAGCCGCTCAGCCTCGATGCATTCGGCGAGCCGCTGCACGTCTTCAACGCGTTCACCGCGAGCGTGTGCAACCTCAACCCGACCAGCCGCGGCACGGTGGCCATCCGCAGCCCGCGCTTCCAGGATGCGCCGGCGATCGCGCCCAACTACCTGGCGACGCCGGAGGACCGCAGGGTGGCCGCGGCCTCGCTGCGGATCACCCGCCACATCGTGGCGCAGCCGGCGATGGCGAAGTACCAGCCGCAGGAGTGGAAGCCCGGCGTGCAGTTCCAGACGGACGAAGAGCTCGCCCGGCTCGCGGGCGACATCGCGACCACCATCTTCCATCCGGTCGGCACCACCCGCATGGGTCGCGCCGACGATCCGATGGCCGTGGTCGACAGCCGCCTGTGCGTGCGCGGCGTGGCCGGCCTGCGGGTCGTGGATGCCGGCGTGATGCCGGTCATCACTTCCGGCAACACCAATTCGCCCACGCTGATGATCGCGGAGAAGGCGGCGCAGTGGATCCTGCAGGCCCCGGCGGTGGAAGAGGTTGGGAGGTTGTCAGCGCGCACGCCGGTCGCAGCATCGGCTGTGGAGCAGCACGCCGCGACCCAGGGCGCGTGACCCCCGAAACCCTCTGCAGAAGCGCCGGCCGTAGGCCGCGCGTCCGGTAACCTCGCATCAAGGCGTAAGCCGCCGCTGCCGGCGCGGGGGCATTCCTATGAAAGAATCCTCTGGATCGCGGCGATGCGAAGAATCGCCGTCGCAGGAGGCAAGGAATGAAGATTCGCAGAATCGTACTGAAGAACTGGAAGAACTTCGTCCAGGCCGAATCAGAAATTGGTGGCCGGTTGTTTCTCGTCGGGCCCAACGCATCGGGAAAGTCCAACTTTCTCGACGCGTTCCGATTTCTCAGGGACCTGGCGTCAACCGGGGGCGGCTTCCAGGAAGCCGTCGCGCGACGGTCCGGCGTGTCTGCGATCCGTTGCCTGGCAGCGCGCCGCTATCCAGACATTGAGATAGCGGTGATCCTCAAGACTGACGACGACCAGCAAACGTGGGAGTACGAACTAAGTTTCAATCAGGACAATCAGCGACGCCCACGCGTGAGCAAGGAGGTCGTTCGTCGCGACGGCACGGTCCTGATTCGCCGTCCGAGTCTTGCAGATGGCGATGATCCTCAGCAGTTGACCCAAACGCATCTCGAGCAAGTCAACGTCAACAAGGACTTCCGGGAACTCGCTACATACTTCGCCTCGATCCGTTACTTGCACATCGTTCCCCAACTCGTGCGAGAACCCGACCGCTCGGTTGGGCGAACGAACGACCCTTTCGGTGGAGATTTTCTGGAACAGGTGGCAAAGACGCCGGAACGGACTCAAAAGGCGCGGCTGCGACGGATTCAAGAGGCGCTACGTGTGGCCGTTCCGCAACTCCAGGAGATCGAGCTCTGGCGAGATTCGCGCGGTACTCCACATCTGCGGGGGAAGTACCAGCACTGGAGGCCGCAGGGAGCATGGCAAACGGAGGAGCAGTTCTCCGACGGATCGCTACGGCTCATGGGCCTTCTATGGGTCGTCATGGAAGGAGACGGGCCGTTGCTCCTGGAAGAGCCGGAGCTTTCATTGCATCCAGAGATTGTGCGCGCGCTGCCGCAGATGCTAGCGCGCGTACAGCGACGCACCGGGCGTCAGATCATCGTCAGCACCCACTCCTCCGACCTGCTGCGAGACGAAGGGATCGGACTGGACGAAGTGCTGCTTCTTCGGCCGGGGAGCGAGGGCACCGAGGTTAGTTCCGCGAACACGCTTCAGGACGTTCGCGACCTGCTTGAAGGCGGCCTTTCACTGGCCGAGATAGTGATACCGCGGACTCGGCCCTCCCAAGCTTCGCAACTCGGGTTGTTTGGAGACGCGTAGCGTGCACGCCCCTACCATCTATGCGGCCGTCGAAGGAGTGACCGACGAGGCGGTCGCGACGCGGCTAATTCGGTATGTAGGAGCTGAGCCTGGTCCAGTTTACGGTCGCAACGGCAAGCTTCAATTGCGCAGCAGGATTGCCGGCTACAACAATGCCGCCAAGCACTCCGCGTGGCTGGTACTCGTGGACCTTGATCGGGACGAGGGCTGCGCGCCGCCGCTGTGTAGACAATGGCTTCCCGATCCTGCACCACGACTCTGCTTCCGTGTAGCCGTCCGTGCTGCAGAGGCTTGGCTCATGGCAGATACTGAAGGGATCGCGGGATTCCTCGGTATTGCGCGAAGCAGGATTCCCGCTGATCCAGACTCCCTGGCCGACCCCAAACAGGTACTGGTGAACCTTGCTCGGGCATCTCGTCGAAGGGCAGTACGAGAGGACATGGTGCCGCGCGATGGTAGCGGTCGCGCTGTTGGCCCTGCCTACCCGTCGCGACTGATCGAGTTCGCTTCGGAGATCTGGGAACCGGAGGTGGCGTCAAGTCGCTCCGATAGTCTGCGCCGAGCCATAGCCTGCCTAGTGAACCTGGTAGCGCATTCCTGATTAGGCATCTTAGCGCCCCCCGGCGTCGCCGCCGCGATAGCGCCGCACCTCGACTGTCGTGACCGGCGCGGCGCCGTTGCTCCAGCTGTTGCGGATCATGGTGAGCACGGCCGCGATCTCCCCGTCGCTCAGCGTGGTGGCAAAGGGAGGCATGCCGAAGGGCCGCGGATTGCCCTGGGTGGCTGGCGCAAACCCGCCCATCGCCACGATGTGCACCAGGTTGGCCGGCGGGTCCATCGTGACCGCTCGATTGCGCGACAGCGCCGGGTAGGCGCCGGGCACTCCCTGGCCTTCGTCGCCATGGCAATCGGCGCAATGCTCCCGGTAGACCCGCCGTCCCGCCTCCATCGTGCCTTCCAGCGCGCGGCTGTCCGGGGCCGGTCGCGACGTGGCCGAGGCGGGCGGCAGCGCCTTCAGGAAGGCTGCCATCGCCTCCAGGTCCGGCGGGGCGAGGTGGCGCGTGCTGTCGCGCACCACGTCGGCCATCGGACCGATGGTGGAGCCGCGCGGCGAGATGCCGGTGCCGAGCAGGGCGACGATGTCGCCGATCTCCCAGTCCGCGACGCCGGCCTGCTCCGGGGCGGAGAGTGACGGCGCGTACCAGTTCTGCACGGGTATCAGCCCGCCGCTCAGGTCGAGGGTACCCGAGGCGCTCGCGCCGAACAGGTTGCGGCCCGAATGGCAGGCGTTGCAGTGTCCCAGGCCATTGACCAGGTACGCTCCCCGGTTCCATTGCGCAGAACGCGAGGGATCGGCCTCCTGGATCCCAGGCGAGAAGAAGAGCGCGCGCCAGACCGCGAGCGCCGCCTGCGTGTCGTAGGGGAAGCGCAGCGCGTGCGGTGTGTTGCTGCGCTCGACCGGAGGCAGGGTGCGCAGCCACGCAAGGATCGCATCCGAATCGTCGCGGGTGATGCGGGTGTAGTTGGGATACGGGAAAACCGGGTAGAGCAGCCGGCCGTCGCGCGACCGGCCGTTGTGCATCGCGCGCCAGAACTCGGACGCGGACCATTCGCCGATGCCGGTCTCGCGATGCGGCGTGAGGTTGGAGGCGAACACCGTGCCGAACGGCGTCAGGATGCCGGTACCGCCTGCGTAGGGCTCGCCGCCCGGCGTGGTGTGGCAGCCAGCGCAATTACCCGCCAGCGCGAGGTAGCGTCCGCGCTCGGCCAGCCCCGGATCGAGAGGCGCCTCGCCTTCCTGCGCCCGCGCGACGACCGGATCCTCGCCGCGCCGATTGAGCAGGACCACTGCCGCGGCCATCGCGACGACGATCACCACCAGGGCAAGCAGCAGGCGCTTCATCGGCGGCCTACCGGAGCTCGACGCCGCCGCACGGCATGGGCATCGGCGCGGGAAGCGAAGTGGCCGGCCGGGCCGAGGCAGGCACCGGCTCGGCAGCGAGCCAGGCGGTCACCGCGCCGACGTCTTCCGGCCGGAGCTGGCCGGCGATCTTCGCCATGCAGTCGGGTTCGTGCGCCTTGCGCTGGCCGATCCGCCAGGCGCCGAACTGGGCGTTGAGATAGTCACGCGGCAGCCCCAGCAGGCCGGGTATCGCGGGCGCGACGCCGGTGAGGGTGGCGCCGTGACACTGCGCGCAGGCGGGAATCCCCCGCGTGGAATCACCCTCGAGCGCGAGGGTTCGTCCCCGCGCGAGCGTACGGGAATCCTCGGCCGGCGGCTGCGGCGGCGGATACGGCAGGTCGAGCGCGGCGAAATGCCCGGCCATCTCGCGCAGGTAGTCGTCCGACAGGTTGCGCACCAGGTAGGTCATCAACCCGTAGGTGCGGCGACCGTCGCGGAAGTTGACCAGCTGGTTGTACAGGTAGCCAGCCGGCTTGCCGGCAATGCGCGGGTAATAACCGTCGCTCGCTGCGCGGCCCTCCGCGCCATGGCAGCCGGTGCAGGCGAGCACCCGCTGCGCGATGGTGTCCTCGAATGGCGCCGCGGAGGAAGCTGCCGGGATCAGGTACAGCAACGACAGGGAAACGACCGGCAGGCAACGCATCCCGGGGATTATGCCCGGGCCGGCAAGGCAGGCCTCCTAGAAGTTGCCGCTGTTCATGCCGCCGCGCTCGCCGGCGTCGTTGCGCAGCCCCTGCGGATCGCGGCCCCGCGGCGGACCGCCAGCGCCGAAGCCATGCGGCACGTTGGGCGGGCGCGCAGTAGGCGGCGGCGCGGGTGGGCGT
>JAEWEW010000042.1 GCA_023389175.1 Pseudomonadota bacterium
GGGCGGCGTCGCGCCGGCCTGGCCATGCGGCGCCGGTTCCCGGCCTGCCTCCAGCCTGGGTTGCCGCTCCGGCTCGGCTTCCTGTTCCTGCCCGGTTTCCTCTTCCTGTTCGGCTTCGGGCTCCTCGGTCAGCGTCGGCACCTCCACGGCGTCCTCGTCGCTGTCCTCGTCCTCGAGCTCGTCCAGGTCATCGAGGTCGTCGAGATCCACCCGCTCGATCAGCTCCGCGAACTCGTCCTCGCCCGCCTCGTCGTCATCGAGGAAACCCTCGTCCTCGCGGTCGTCCTCGTCCTCGTTCTCCGCCGCTGCCGGCGCGGCGTAGATCGGCGTGTCCGCGACGGCTTCGCCGCCCTCGTGCGGCGGCGCAGGCGTCGGTTCCTGCGCGGGCCGCGGGGCGGCCGCGGGGCGGGCGGTATCCGCGGGCATCGGGGGAGTCGGTGGCGTCGGCGCCGCCGGCTCGCCGCGTGCCGCGGCCGGCTCGCCTGACGGGCCGGGGGCCGGCGGTTGCGGATCCTGCAACGGCGGGTACTTCATGCGCCGGCCTCGTGGGTCTCGAGCGGATAGCCGCGGTCCTTGTAGTGGCGGTAGCGCTGCCGTGCCTGTACCCGGTCGTCCTCGGCCGTGCCCACCAACTCCACCAGCCGCTCGAACCGGGTGAAGAAGCGCGGCAACCCGGTGCCGAGATTGACCAGCACGTCGTGATGCGGCAACTCGCCCTCGGTGCTGGTCAGCAGCACCGGCGTGCGGGCGGCCAACCGGTCCGATGCCATCACGTGCGGTATGAACTCGCGCGGGGAGAAGGACCAGAGCGCCGTGTCGAACTCGCGCAGGCGCGCCGGATCGTCGCACCAGATCACCGCCTGCCGGCCGGCGCGTCGGATCTTTCGCACGAGGCGGCAGGCATAGGCGACCTTGTCCGGCACGTTCAGGTGGAAGTCGACCCGGGTCATCAGGCTCGGGACCTCAAGTCGGCGCCCGGTCGATCAGGTAGCGCGTGAGCAGGCCCACCGGTCGCCCGGACGCGCCCTTGTTGGCGCCGGATTTCCAGGCCACGCCGGCAATGTCCAGGTGGGCCCAGGGATAGGCCTTGGTGAAGCGCGAGAGGAAGCACGCCGCCGTCACCGCGCCACCCGCCCGGCCGCCGATGTTGCCCATGTCCGCGAAGGGCGAGCGCAGCGACTCCTGGTACGCGTCATCCAGCGGCATGCGCCAGCAGGTGTCGCCCACGTCGCGGCCGGAAGCGGCCAGCCGCTCGGCGAGGTCGTCGTGGGTGCTGAAGAGCCCGGCATGATGATGGCCGAGCGCGATCACGCAGGCGCCGGTCAGGGTGGCGATGTCCACCACGGCAGCCGGCTTGAAGCGTTCCGCGAAGGTGAGGGCATCGCAGAGGACCAGCCGCCCTTCGGCATCGGTATTCAGGATCTCCACCGTCTGCCCGGACATGGTGGTGACGATGTCGCCGGGCCGCGTGGCCGTGCCCGACGGCATGTTTTCGGCCGCGGCGATGATGGCGACCAGGTTGATCTTCAGCCTCATCTGCGCGACCGCCTGCACCACCCCGAGGACGGTGCCGGCACCGCACATGTCGTACTTCATCTCGTCCATCTCGGCGGCAGGCTTGAGCGAGATGCCGCCGGTGTCGAAGGTGATGCCCTTGCCGACCAGGACGACCGGGGCCTGCTTGGCCGCCCCGCCGTTGTAGTGCATGACGATCATGCGCGGCGGATTGGACGAGCCCTGGCCTACCGCGAGGAAGGCGCCCATCTTCAGCGCTGCCATCTGCTTCGGGTCCAGCACTTCGCACTTCAGCTTGAAGCGGCGGGAAATGCGCTGCGCCTGGTCCGCCAGGTAGGCCGGCGTGCAGACGTTCGCGGGAAGGTTGCCGAGATCCTTGGTGAGGTCGATGCCGTCGGCAAGCGCCGTCATGCGCTCGACCTCCGCGCGGGCCGCGGCGGTGTCCTCGCGCCTGACCGGGAAGCCCATCTCGGCGAGCTGGGTGGGCGTTGGCTCCTGGCTCGACTTGAACCGGTCGAAGCGGTAGAGCAGCTCCCGGGCGAGCAGCACCGCCTGGGCGATGCGCCAGCGCAGCTCGCGCTGCTCGACGCCGACCTCCGGCAGGCAGTTGATCGCCTCGGCGGCCCCGGTGCCCATGACGACCCGCACCGCGGCCCGGGTGGCATCCTGGTAGGCCTTCTCCCCGACGTTGTCCGCCTCGCCCACGGAGACGAGCACGATCCGCGCGATGCCGCCGGTTGCGCGCAGCAGCAGGGTGGAGCCCGCCTTCCGGGCGAGATCCCCCGACTTCAGCGCCGCGGTGAGCGAACGGTCCAGCCTTCCATCGACCGCCTCGCCGGTGGGCGAGAGCTTGCCGGCATGGACGGGGAGGATCAGGCACTGCGTGCGCAGCTTGTCGGAGACGGGGGATTTGATGGTGAATTGCATGAGCCTGTGCGGTGGGAGTGGGAGCCGGTACTGCCCGGACGGCCGTGGCCGCCGGGCGGGCGGAGGCTGCGGCTGTCCAGGAAGAGACAGCCTCCTCGGGCCGGCGTCGATTATAGGATGCGGCTCCGCGGGTAAACTACCGCGATGATTTTCAGCCAGTCCCTCAGGCGGGACCTGAACAGCGTCGCTGGCGTGGTGTTCTCAACGCTGTTCACCATCATGGTCACGACTTCGCTGATCCGGTTCCTGGGACGGGCCGCTACCGACCGCATCGCCGCCGCCGACGTCATCCCGCTGATCGCCTTCAGCTCGATCCGCTACATCCCGGTGCTGCTGGTGCTCACCGTGTTCCTCTCGATCCTCATGGTGATGTCGCGCGCGTGGCGCGATTCCGAGATGGTGATCTGGTTCTCCAGCGGCCAGAGCCTCACGGCATGGATCCGGCCGGTGCTGTCGTTCTCGCTTCCCTATGCGCTGGTGGTGGGGCTGGTGGCGCTGGTGGTGTCGCCCTGGGCCAACCAGCAGATCGCCGAGCTGCGGCAACGCTTCGAGCAGCGCGAGGACGTCTCGCAGGTCGCGCCCGGGCAGTTCCGCGAGTCGCGCTCGTCCAACCGGGTGTTCTTCGTGGAGTCGGTGAACAAGGAGCAGACCGAGGTCTCCAACGTCTTCGTGGTCCAGCACGACGGCCCGCGCATGATCGTGGTCGCCTCGCGCGGCGGCATGGTGGAGAACCAGCCCAACGGCGACCGCTTCCTCGTCCTCGAGGACGGACGCCGCTACGACGGCGACTGGGGCGGCGTGGAGTACTCGCTGATGGAGTTCGAGCGGTACGGCGTGCGGCTCGAGACCTCGACCGGGCCGGTGGTGGCGGAGTCGGCGCGCGGCCTGACCACGCTCGAGCTGATCGCCGACCTCACGCCGGCCAACCTCGGCGAGTTGATGGACCGCATCGGGCTGCCGGTGTCGGTGATCGTCATCTCGCTCTTCGCGATCCCGCTCTCGTATGTCAATCCGCGCATGGGCCGCTCGCTCAACATCGTGGCCGGCCTCCTGATCTACTTCACCTACACCAACCTCAACGGGCTGATCCGCACCTGGATCGCGCAGGAGCGGCTGAGCTTCGGCGTGGGCGTCTGGGTGACCCATGCGGTGGTGCTGGCGCTCGCCGTATACCTGTTCCGACGGCGCATGAGCCTGCCGCATCTCTCGCTCGGACGCCTGATCGCTTTCCTGCGCTCGCTCGGCAGGCCGCGCACGCAAGCCGGCTGAACGGCGCCATCGAGATGAGGCAGGCAACCCCCACGCTCACTGGGTTCGCTGCCCCCCGGGGGGGCCTGACATGCGCCTGATCGGCGGCTACCTCATCCGCGAGATCTCGCTCGGCATCCTCGCGGTGCTGCTCGGCTTCCTCGGCCTCTTCGCATTCTTCGACCTGATCAACGAGCTGGAGGACATCGGCACCGGCGGCTACAAGCTGCAGCATGCCGTGCTCTACGTGCTGCTCAGCCTGCCCGGCCACGTCTACGAGCTGATGCCGGTCGCGGCGCTGATCGGCTGCATCTATGCGCTGGCGCAGTTCGCCGGCAGCTCGGAGTTCACCGCGATGCGCGCCGCCGGCATGAGCCGGTTCATGGCCTTGCGCAGCATCATCGGCATCGGCGTGGTGCTTGCGATCCTCACCGCGCTGGCCGGCGAATGGGTCGCGCCGGTGGCCGAGCAGCTGGCGCAGAAGCTCCGGCTGAACGTGCTCGGCGCGAGCCAGGGCGGCACCTTCCGCTCCGGGCTCTGGATCAAGGACAGCGTCAAGGATGCGCAGGGCCGGCCGGTGCGGCTGCGCTTCGTCAACATCGGCCAGCTCACGCCGGAGGGCCGCATGGAGCGCGTCGAGATCCATGAGTTCGATCCGAACTTCCGGCTGAGCTCGGTGATCCGTGCCGCAGCCGGCACCTACGACCCGCAGACGCTCGCCGACGGCACGGTGCGCAGCCAATGGCGGCTCACCGGCGTCGAGCAGACCCAGTTCGACGTGGCGTCCGGCGAAAGCGGCATCGAGGCGCTACGCGCGCGACTCGTGCGCGACGAGGCGGTCGCCTGGGAGTCGGATCTCAACCCCGGCATCCTGGCCGTGCTCACCATCGCGCCGGACCGCATGTCGGCCTGGTCGCTCTGGCGCTATACCCGCCACCTGCGCGAGAACGCGCAGAACGCCAGTCGCTACGAGCTCGCGCTGTGGAAGAAGATCGTGTACCCGGTGGCCATCGTCGTGATGCTCATGCTGGCGCTGCCGTTCGGCTACCTGCAGTCGCGCGCCGGGGGGATCGGGCTGAAGCTGTTCCTCGGCGTCATGCTCGGCGTCGGCTTCTATTTCATGAACGGCCTGTTCTCGAACCTCGGGCTGTTGAACACCTGGCCGCCGTGGCTCGCGGTCAGCATCCCGTCCATGGTCGCCTTCGCGCTGGCGCTGCTGATGCTGGGCAGGGTCGGGCGATCCTATTGACGGAATTAGGGTTAGCCATAGGATGCGCGCGGTGGACCGGAAGTCACCGTTTGGTTAAGATCCGGTCACCAAAGGAAATGGGCTGCACGTATCCGGTACCTCCGGGCTCGCGAGCAGTTCGTGCCTAGGAGGAGGAGCGGCAGCCAGGCTGCCATTGAGGCGCATCGAGGTGCGCCTTTTTCTTTTCCGATTTCGTGGCATATTGCGCCTTGTAGGAGCGCATCCATGCCTGACGTGACAGACCGGATCCAGACCGACACGGCCGCCAGGACGCCGGCCGCGGGAGACTTCGTTCGCATCGGCGGACTCCACCATTTCGCCTGGCGCTGCCGCGACGCGGAAGAGACCCGTCATTTCTACGAGGACCTGCTCGGCCTGCCG
>JAEWEW010000053.1 GCA_023389175.1 Pseudomonadota bacterium
ATGCCGGGCAGCGCAGCCTCGAGCCGGGCCTTCACTTCCAGCGCGAGCGTGCGCTCTTCCGGGGACAGCTCGCCGCCCGCGATCAGCGCCTCCATCGCGGCGATCGTCGCGGTGGCGCGACGTGCGAGATAGTCGGGGGCCGGCTCGGCGAGCGGATTCGCGGTCACGCTGAGGTCCTTGCGGAACACCCGGCCGTGCGCCTCGACCTCGAGCGTGTGGGTACCCGGCGCCAGGTCGGGCAGCACGAACCCGAAGACGCCGCCATGCGCCCTCAGGTCGATCGGCACGCCGCCGATCGACGCGGTCACGTCCGGCGGCTCGCCCGGCACGTCCACCAGCACCAGCTGCGCGGCGGCATAGCTGCTCGTCCCGAGCGTGAGCCCGATGCCGTCAGCGCAGTCGACGCGGATCCCGACGTCGCCCCCGATGATCCCGCTCGGCTCGTCGATGAGGCAGACCTGGCTCTCCGGCTGCCGCGTCACGATGGCGGTGTACGGCGTACCACCCGGCAGCGTCGCGATGGTGTGCTCACCGTCGCCGGTCACGGCGACCTCGCCGCCGCGGCCATCGGCAACGGCGGCGCTTCCGGACAGCCCGGCCACCCGGGCCTTCAGGATGTACTGGTCCACCGCGGGCTCAAGGCCGCGAGCGCTCTCGGAGTCGCCGCCACCACCGCACGCGGAAAGCATCGCCGCGATCGCAAGCGACAGGCTCTTGTTCTTCATCGTCCTCAGTCTCGTCTGCCGCAGTCTTGCCGTGGCGGCGGACTGGCAGTGCGTCCGGCGCCGCGTGGACTGCGACCTACCGTCGATCTACCGAGGGGCCGCGCTCGTCCTGGCTGGGGTCGATCACCGGAGTGCCTGCCGTGTCGGCTGCCGCCGGTGACGCCGCCGCGACCATAAGCCGGCGTTATCGCGGGACCCAGCTCCGCGGGACGATCGTTCCAATCAGGCCGACATGCGGCCGGCGGTCAACGCAGTGCGTCGGGCAACGGATCGCCGGCATAGCGGGCGGCCGGCACGCCGGTGGCGATCGGCATGTGGGCGAGACGGCCCACCGCGTTGCGCAGCCAGCCGAGAGCCGGCGAACCCTGCCGGCGTCGGTGCCAGAGCATGTCGACCTCCAGCGCCGGCACGTCCACCGGCAGCGGCTGCCAGGCGAGCCGCCCGGCGATCCCGGTGGCGGGTATGAAATCGCGCGGCAGGATGGTGAGCAGGTCCGAATCGGCCACCACCCGCGCCGCGGTGAAGAACTGGTTCACCGTCAGGACCACCCGCCGCCGGCGCTTGATCTTCGCAAGCGCCTCGTCGACGAAGCCGAACGGTCGGCCGGAGAAGCTCACCAGCAGGTGCCGGGCGGCGCAGTAATCCTCGAGCGATACCGGGCCGGCGGCGAGTGGGTGGCGCTCGCGCATCACGCAGACATACTGGCCGGCATAGATGGCTGCATGACCGAAGCTGCCCGGGCGGTCCTCCTGCATGTCGCCGAGCGTGATGTCGGCAATGACTGCCGGGAAGTAGCCGACCGCCATGTGGACCTCGTCTTCCTCCAGCATCGCGCGCGGGTCGCGCGTCGTGAGCGGCTGGATCCGCATCGAGGCGCGCGGCGCTTCGCGCTCGAGTATCGCGAGCAGCCGCGGCACCAGGATGGCGGTGGTCGCGTCCGCCATCGCCAGCACGAAGGACTCGCGCGTGGTGCGCGCATCGAAGTCTGCCGGCGTGACCGCGGCGCGCAGGTTGGCAAGCGCCTCGCGCACCGCAGGCCAGGTCGCCAGGGCGAAGGGTGTCGGCACGACGCCGTGGCCGGCACGGGTGACGAGCTCGTCGCCGAAGGACTCGCGCAGTCGGCGCAGCGCGCTGCTCACCGCCGGCTGGGTGATGGCCAGGTTGCGCGCCGCGCGGGTTAGGTTGCGTTCGGCCATCACCTCGTCGAACACCCGCAGCAGGTTCAGGTCCAGGGTCTGGAAGTTCATCGCTCGGTCTCGGGCAAGTGTCGGCGGCTGGGCGGCTGGGCGGCCGGCGGGCGCGGGACTTGCGCCGCCGGCCATCTTCTCATGGAGCAGACGATGACCCTCGATAGCGAACGCACCCTGGACGACCTCTGGCCTCTTCTCGAGGATGTCCGCTTCGCCATGCTGTGCACGCGCGACGCCGAAGGCGGCCTGCGCTCGCGCCCGATGACGATGCTGCGGCGCCGGGATGCCGAACCGCGCGACGTCTGGTTCTTCACCTCGCGCAGCACGCCGGCGGCAGAGGACATCGAGCGCGACGGTACCGTCAATCTCGCCTACGCGTCCCCATCCAAGGACATCTATGTCTCGGTCGGCGGCCAGGCGTCGCTGCTGGACGACCGTGCGCTGATGCGCGAGCTGTGGACGCCGGCGGCCAAGGCCTGGTTCCCGGGCGGCCCCGAGGATCCGGACCTGCGCGTGGTCCGCGTGCGCGTCGAGCATGCGGATTTCTGGGAGGTGAAAGAGAGCAAGCCGGCCCAGGTCATCAAGATGGCGAAGGCGGCGCTCTCCGGCGAACGGCCGGAGAACCTCGGCCGGCATGGCTCGGTGGATGTGCGTCAGGTGCTTTAGGTGCGTCAGGTGCTTTAGGTGCGTCAGGTGCCTTGCTGCCGGCCCGGCGCACCCGGGCCTTCCTGGTCCGGAAGCCCGCGCCCGGTCTGCCGCTGCAGCGCCTCGATCCGCTCGGAGGCCTGGGCCTTGGTGAGCGTGTCGTCGAACGGCTGCTTCGCCTCTTCAGAGAGCGTGCGCAGGTAGGACCGCTGGGCTCCGGTCATCGGCTCGTCGCCGGTCACCCAATGGCTCGGATCCTTCTCCATGTTGCCGTGGCCGGCCTGCGCCTGCGTCTGCTTGTCGGTCATGTCCTGCTCCTGCATGGATGAACTGGATATCCATACAGGCAACCGGCATGCCTAGGGCGAATGGGCTCCCGCGGATGTCGCGCCGGCTTCCTCCAGGAGCGTCTCGTAGAGTTCCCCGTAGCGTGCGCCCGCGGTGGCCCAGGAATGGTCGCGGCCCATCGCGTTGCGCATCATTGCCTCCCAGCGGCCCGGGTCGGCATGGACCTGGAGCGCGCGGACGATGGCTTCCTCCAGCGCGCCCGCGCCGGGCCGGTCGAAAACGAATCCCGTCGGCTCCTTCCTCCCGGCCTCCCCCGCCGCAGCAGGCGCAAGAGCCTCGTCCGCATCGGTCACGGTGTCGGCGAGGCCGCCAACCCGTCGCACGAGCGGCAGGGTGCCGTAGCGCAGCCCGTACATCTGGGTGAGCCCGCAGGGCTCGAAGCGCGAGGGCAGCACGATGAGGTCCGCGCCGGCGATGATGCGGTGGGCGCGCGCCTCGTCGTAGCCGATGGTCACCGCGACCCGCCCGGGATGCGCGCGCGCCGCGGCTTCGAGCGCTTCCTCCAATTGCCGGTCCCCGCTGCCGAGCACCACCAACTGGCCGCCCCGTTGCAGCAGGCCGGGCAGCGCCGCGAGCAGCAGGTCCGTGCCCTTCTGGTCGGCGAGCCGGCTCACCACCGCGAAGAGCGGCGTCCGTGCCGCCTGCTCCAGACCCGATTCGGCCTGCAGCGCCGCCTTGCAGCGCGCCTTGCCCTCGAGACGCGACGCGTCGTAGTTGGCCACGAGGTGCGGATCCGTGGCCGGATCCCAGACGGCGTAGTCGACACCGTTGAGGATGCCGGTGAGGCGCTGCCGACGCGCGGCGAGCACGCCCTCCATGCCTGCGCCGAACTCGTGGGTGCAGATCTCGCGCGCGTAGCGCGGGCTGACGGTGGTCAGGCGGTCCGAGAACACCAGTCCGGCCTTCATGAAGTTGCCGCGACCGTGGAACTCGAGTCCTTCGGCATGCAGCATCGCATCCGGCAGGCCGATGCCGCCGAACTCCGCGAGCGGATAGTCGCCCTGGTAGGCCAGGTTGTGGATGGTGAAGATGGTGCGCACCTGCGCGGCCGGATGCACGCGGAGGTAGGCCGGCGCGAGCCCGCAATGCCAGTCATGGCAATGCAGGATGGCTGGTCGCCAGGCCCGATCCAGCTCGCCGAAGCCGAGATGCGCCGCCGCCCAGCCGAAGGCCGCGAAGCGGCGCTGGTTGTCGCGCCATTCGGCTCCGTCCGGCGCCAGGTAGGGATTGCCCGGTCGATCGTAGAGCCAGGGCGCGTCGAGCACATAGGCCGGCACGTCGCCACGCGGCATCCGCCCGAGCCGCAGGCTGATGCGGGCAGCGCCGAAGGCCGGGCCGATCTCGGCCACGGTCCGCAGGTCCGCAAGGCCCTCCAGGATCGGCGGCGCGCCGGGCAGCAACAGCCGCACGTCAACGCCTTGCGCGCGCAGCACCGGCGGCAGCGCCCCGACCACGTCCGCGAGGCCGCCGGTCTTGAGCAGGGGATAGACCTCCGCCGCCGCGTGCAAAACGGCAGTCATGGACGGCCCTCCTGTCGCGAAGCGCGACATCCTCCCCGCGGGAGGCGCGCGCCGCCTTCGGGCGGCCGGGCGCCGGCGCGCGTCACAACTTCTCCAGCATCGCGCGCGTTATGAGGGTGACGCCGCTCTCGCTGCGGTGGAAGCGGGCGGCGTCGAGCTCCGGGTCCTCGCCGACGACCAGGCCGTCGGGGATCCGGCAGCGGTGGTCGACGATGGTGCGGGTGAGGCGGGCATGGCGCCCGACCTCCACCTGCGGCAGGAGCACGGACGACTCCACCTTGGCGTAGGAATGCACCCGGCAGCTGGAGAAGAGCAGCGAGCGGTTCAACGCGCCGGAGATGATGCAGCCGCCGGAGACGGTAGATTCGGTGGCCATGCCGCGCCGCTCGGCGGTGTTGTGCACGAACTTGGCCGGGGGGAGCTGCTCCTGGAAGGTCCAGATGGGCCAATCACGGTCGTAGAGGTTGAGCTCCGGCGTGGTGGCGGTCAGGTCGATGTTGGCCTCCCAGTAGGCATCGACGGTCCCGACGTCCCGCCAGTAGTGGGTCCGGCCGGGTGCGTTGAAGACGCAGCTCAACTCGAACGGATGGGCGTACACCTCGCCGGCGGCGACCGCGCGCGGCAGCACGTCCTTGCCGAAGTCGTGGCTCGAGCCGGCCTCCTCCATGTCGCGCCGGAGCGCCTCGTAGAGATAGTCCGCGGTGAATACGTAGATGCCCATCGAGGCGAGCGAGCGGTCAGGGTCGTGCGCCAGGCCGGGCGGATCCGCGGGCTTCTCGAGGAAGTCGGTGACCCGGCGGCGGTCGTCGACCGCGATCACGCCGAAGTCGCGCGCATCCTTGCGGGACACCTCGATGCAGGCGACGGTGCAGGGCGCGCCGGAGTCGACATGATCCGCGAGCATCCGCGCGTAGTCCATCTTGTAGACATGGTCGCCTGCGAGGATGACGACATACTCCGGCTCGTTCGCCCGGACGATATCCAGGCTCTGGTAGACGGCGTCGGCGGTGCCGCGGTACCAGTTGCGTTCGTCGATCCATTGCTGCGCCGGGATCAGGTCGATGAACTCGTTCATCTCCGACTTGAGAAAGTTCCAGCCGCGCTGCAGGTGCCGCAACAGGCTGTGCGACTTGTACTGCGTGAGCACGCCGATGCGCCGCAGCCCCGAATTCATGCAGTTGGAGAGCGCGAAGTCGATGATTCGGAACTTGCCGCCGAAGTAGACCGCCGGCTTGCAGCGGATGTCGGTCAGCTGCCGCAGCCGGCTGCCGCGGCCGCCCGCAAGCACCAGCGTCATCGCACGGCGGGGCAGGCGCCTTTCCATCGCGCTGTAGCTCATG
>JAEWEW010000209.1 GCA_023389175.1 Pseudomonadota bacterium
GCGCTCGCCGGCCTGCCGGCGCTGCGCGCGCTCGCGGGCGGCGGCAGCGTGGCCTCCGCCCTCCTCGGCGGCCTGCACCCCGGCGGTGTCCGGGCGGATGCCGCAGAGCACAGGTCGCCGCTCGACGCCTGGCCGGACGCCTTCGCCAACGTGCCCGAATCCTTCGGCCCCACCGCGGTCTCCTTCGACCGACGGCTGCCGGAGCCGCTCGCCGGGACGCTCTATCGCAACGGCCCGGCGCGCATGCAGCGCGGCGACACGGCCTATCGGCACTGGTTCGACGGCGACGGCATGGTGCAGTCGTTCCGCATCGGCGAGTCGCGCCTGGTGCACCAGGGCCGGATGGTGCGAACGAGCAAGTACCTCGCCGAGGAGAAAGCCGGCCGCTTCATCCATCGCGCCTTCGGCACGGCCATTGCGGGAAGCGCCCCGGTGACCCGCGCAGACGACATCAATGTCGCCAACACCTCGGTGCTAGCCGCCGGCGACGAAGTCCTGGCCCTCTGGGAGGCCGGTTCGCCCTGGCGGATCGACCCCGTTTCGCTGGAGACGCTGGGGCGCAAGGTCTGGTCGCCGGACACCGATGGCGCGGCATTCTCCGCCCACCCCAAGGTGGATCGCGACGGCACGATCTGGAGCTTCGGCTACCTCCCGGGGAGCGGCAAGCTGATCCTCTACCGGCTGGATGCGCGCGGCGCGCTGAGGCAGGTCAACCTGATCGAGGCACCCAATGCCGACATGGTGCACGATTTCGCGGTGACCGAGCACTGGCTCGCGTTCGTGCTGATGCCGCTCGAGCTGGACCGGGAGGCCCGCCGCGCCGGCTCGTTCCTCGATTCGCTGCGCTGGCGGCCGCAACGCGCCGGCGTGGTGCTGCTCGTGGACAAGGGAACGCTGGAGGTCGCCCATCGCATCGAGACTCCGCCCATCGCCTTCTTCCACCTGGGAAATGCCTGGGAGGATGGCGACACGGTGCGGCTGCAGGTGATGCGGATCGACGACTTCTCGAGCCTGATGGACGACATCTGCGCGGCCATCGCGGGCGAGGCAATGCCGTCGCCCTCGCATACCGGCCCGGCCGAGTTGTCGGTCTCCGCTTCCGGCAAGGCGGGCCTGCAGCGCCTCTGCGATGCGATGGGCGAGTTCCCCCGCTTCGATCCGCGTCATCTCGGCCAGCGCACCCGCTACCTCTTCCACGCGAGCCGCAGCGAGGCGATGCCACGCGGGCTCTTCGGAATGAACGTCGTCGCGCGGCTCGACGTCGGCAGCGGCCGCCTGCAGCGGTTCGACTACGGCCCGGACATGCTGGCGGAAGAGCATGTGTTCGTGCCGCGCCCGGGCGCGGCCGAGGGCGATGGCTGGCTGCTCGGAACCGCCTGGAACCGCATCGAGCGACGGACCGTGCTCTCGGTGTTCGATGCCGGCGCGGTGGACGCGGGACCGATCGCGCGGGCGGCGCTGCCCTACGGGCTGCCCCTCGGCCTTCACGGCACCTTCGTGCCGGCCTGACGCCGGCTCACTATCATTGCCGCATGGCGTCCGAAACTACCCGCCTGACGGCGGCCGGGAGCACCGGCCGCCAGCCTCGCGTCCTGCCACGGCTGTTGCCGTACCTCGGAATCGTCGCCGCGGCGAACACGCTCATCGCGGCGATGCTCACGGCCGCCCGCCAGGGCGAAGGCTTCCTGTGGAACTTCGTCTACTCGCAAAGCATCGGCCTGCTGATCCTGTTGCTGCTCGTGCCACCGAAGCTGCTGTGGCGCGGCCGGCAATTCCCTGCCTGGTTGAGCGCGCTGCATGTCGCGCTCGCGGTGCTCGCCGGCTTCGTTGGCGGCAGCCAGGTCGCATCGTGGATGCTGGGCGCGCCAGCCATGCTCGACCGCGGCGGCGAAGCGGACCGCCTGCTGCTGCCGGTCCTGGTGACGTTGCTTGCTTCTGCCGGCTGCATCGGTTTCTTCTGGCAGCGGGAGCGGGTCGCGTCGCTCGCCGCGGACGCCGCCGCCGAGCGCGAGCGCGCCGAGGCCGAGCGGGCGCGTGCCGAGACCGCATCGCGGCAGGCGACCGAGGCGGAGCTCAACCTCATCCGCGCGCAGCTCGAGCCGCACATGCTGTTCAACACGCTCGCCAACCTGCGCACTCTGATGGAAATCGACCCGGGGCGGGCGCAGCTCATGATGGACCGGCTGATCGCCTTCCTGCGGGCGACGCTCGCGGCGTCGCGCAGTGGGACAGTGGCGCTGCGCGACGAATTCGCGGTGGCCGCGGACTATCTCGCGCTGATGGAGATCCGCATGGGTGATCGCCTCCGGCATTCGCTCGAGCTTCCGGAGTCGCTCGCCGGCGCCTCCGTGCTGCCGCTGCTCCTCCAGCCGCTGGTGGAGAACGCGGTGCGGCATGGCATCGAGCCGGCGGTCTCTGGCGGCCGCATCGACGTGTCGGCCCGCGAGCAGGATGGGGCCCTCGCGGTCTCGATCGCGGACAGCGGCCTGGGGTTCGATCCGTCCCGGCGGCCCGCCGGCTTCGGCCTGGGGCAGGTGCGCGAACGCCTGGCCACCGCCTATGGCGACCGGGCGGCGCTGCAGGTGGAGTCCCCGCGATCGGACGGGTTGCCCGGGACTCGCGTGACGGTTCTGATGCCGCTCGGCCCGGCGCCCGGTCATCGCGGACACCGCAACGGACAGTCGGCATGAGCGCGATGGCATGAGGGCGGACCCGTGGAACGCCACGACCTGAGGGCGACGGCGCTGGTCGCCGAGGACGAGCCGTTGCTCGCGCAGGCGCTGCGGACCATGCTGGCCGCCTTGTGGCCGGGGCTGGAGGTGGTGGCGGTCGCGCCCAACGGCCTCGACGCGCAGCGCGACATCTTCCGGCTGGCGCCGGACATTGCCTTCCTCGACGTGCGCATGCCGGGTGCGAGCGGCATCGAGGTGGCCCAGGCGATCGCCGAGGACTGGACCGGCCCGCGGCTGCCGCCGCTGCTCGCGTTCGTCACGGCCTACGAGCAGTTCGCGGTGGCCGCCTTCGAGCAGGCCGCCGCGGACTATGTGCTGAAGCCGGTGAGCGAAGCGCGGCTCGCCCGCACGGTGGAGCGGCTGCAGTCGCGACTCCTGGAGCGACGCTCGCCGCAGGCGGACGCGCCGGCGGCGGTCGGGCATCTCGCCATGCAGCTTCAGCGACTGTTGCAGGACCAGGCAACGGCGCCGCCAGTCTCAGGCCCGCCGCTGCGCGTGCTGCGCGCCGGCGTCGGCGACACGGTGAAGCTGGTGAGGCTGGAGGAGGTGGCCTACCTGCAGGCCGCGGACAAGTACGTCGCCGTCGTCACTGCCGACGGTGAGCTGCTGATCCGGGAGTCGCTGCGCGAGTTGCTGCCGCGCCTGGATGGCGACTCATTCGTCCAGGTCCACCGATCGACCGTGGTGAACCTGGACCATGTCGTCGCCGCGGCCCGGGACGAGGCCGGCAAGCTCTGGCTGCAGCTGAGATCGCGTCCCGAGCGGGTCGCGGTGAGCCGCCTGCATGCCCACCTGTTTCGCGCGATGTAGCGCGCCTTACTTGCGCTTGTCGGCGGCGTTTTCGATCTTCTCACCGCCCTTCTGGATGTCCTCGCCCATTCCGGACATGGTGTTGCATCCAGCCACGGCGAAGGCGGCGAAAACCATCAGTGTCGTCAGCAGTTTCATTCTGTTCTCCATTTGCGGGTTGGGGTGGCCCGGCGTTTACCATGCTGCCTGTCGCCGAGGGCGCCAGTCCTGAGCAAGGGCCGTTCCCGGCCTGGCCCCGGCCCGTCCCCGATGATCGAAAGGAAGAAGCAATGGCCTCCGTCATGAAAGCCGCCGTATACAGCCGCAAGGGCCCCGCCGAAGAGGTGCTGTCGGTCGTCGACCGCCCGGTTCCGCAACCGGCCACCGGGGAGGTGCGCGTCCGGGTCGCCGTGAGCGGCGTGAACCCGTCCGACGTCAAGACGCGCGCGCGCCCCGGCATGGCGTACGACGAGGTGATTCCGCACAGCGACGGCGCCGGCATCGTCGATGCGACCGGTCCCGGTGCCCCGCCGGAGCTCGCGGGACGCCGCGTCTGGATCTTCAACGGCCAATGGGAGCGCGCCCACGGCACGGCCGCCCAGTACATCGCCTTGCCGGCCTCCCAGGTGGTCCCGCTGCCGGAGGCGGTGGACTTCGAGACCGGGGCATCGGTCGGCATCCCGCTGATGACCGCTTATCACGCGGTCGAGGCCTGCGACAGCCTCGCGGGAAGGACCGTGCTGGTGCCGGGCGCCGCCGGTGCGGTCGGCTACTATGCCGCCCAGCTTGCGCGCCTCGCCGGCGCGCGCGTGATCGCAGTGGTGAGCAGCGAGGCGAAGGCGGACATCGCCCGCGCGGCCGGCGCGGCGGCGGTGATCGACTACCGGCGCGAGGATGTCGTGGAGCGCGTGCGCGCGCTGACCGACGGACGCGGCGTGGACCGGATCATCGAGGTCGATGCGGCAGGCTACGGTCCGCGCTATGGCGAGCTGCTCGCCTTCGGCGGCAAGGCGGTGTGCTACGGCTCGAACAGCGCCGAGGTGTCGCTGCCTTTCCGGCCGCTGATCATGGGATTCGTCTCGCTCTACTTCTTCATCGTGTACCGGCTGCCTGCGGAGACGATGCGGCGGACCACCCAGGGCATCACCCGTCTCCTTGCCCGCGGCGACCTCACCCATCCGTCGGCCGCGGTGTACGACCTGCAGGACATCGTCTCGGCCCACCGGCGCGTAGAACAGGGTGCCAACGCGAAGGTGCTGGTCAGGCTGCCGGGCTGAGCAGCGGGGCCACGCCGCACGGGGTCGCGTTTGTGGCGCTGCCTGCGACCGCGTTATGCTTGGGCGGACCGGCACCGACCGGAGGCTGCATCCCCGGCATGAGCACGAGCGAAGAAACCGTCGGCAAGTTCCGCTACACGCGCTACGAGCCCCGCCTGCCTCCTCTCGACGGCGCGACGGAGCGGCGGCGCTGGCCGGTTGCCATCCTCGGGGGCGGGCCGGTCGGTCTTGCGCTTGCGCTCGGCCTGGCGGGCCGCGGCGTGCCGGTGGTCGTGCTGGAGGCGGACGGCACCGTCTGCATCGGCAGCCGGGCCGCCTGCATCTCGCGGCGCAGCCTCGAGATCGTCGACCGGCTCGGCGCGCTGCCGGCCTTCCTCGCGAAGGGCCTCGCCTGGACCGGCGGGCGCAGCTTCTTCAAGACGCAGGAGGTCTTTCGCTTCGAGATGCCGCACGACGAGCACCAGCGGCTGCCGCCGATGATCAACCTGCAGCAGTACTACATCGAGCAGTACCTGGTGGACGCGATCGAGCGGAACAACCACTCCGCGACCGAGGGCGGCGCGGCAGCGGTGGACCTGCGCTGGGCGAGCGAGGTCACGTCGTTCCGGCTCGATGACGAGGGTGCCGCGATCGAGGTGCGCACGCCACTAGGGGCGTATTCGATGACCGCGGACTGGCTGGTCGCCTGCGACGGCGGACAGAGCCTCGGCCGCCGGCTGCTCGGGCTGCCGCTGGTCGGCACGGCTTACGAAGGCCGCTATGTCATCATCGACATCCACCTGCCGAGCAGCCATCCCACGGAACGCCGCGCGTGGTTCGACCCGCCCTGGAATCCCGGTTCCACGGTGCTGATGCACCGGCAGGTCGACGACGTCTGGCGCATCGACTACCAGTTGCGCGTCGGCGAGGATACCGAAACCGCGCTGCAACCGGAGAACGTGAGGCGCTTCGTGCAACGGCACCTCGATTCCATCGGCGAGGGCCACCTGCCCTGGGAGACCATCTGGACCTCGATCTATCGCGCGGGCGCGATGACACTGGAGAGCTATCGCCATGGCCGGCTCTTCTTTGCCGGGAACGCGGCGCACGCGATGCCGATCTTCGGGGTGCGCGGCCTCAACTCCGGCTTCGACGACGCGGACAATCTCGCATGGAAGCTTGCGCTGGTGACCCAGGGCAAGGCAACGGAGGCGTTGCTCGACAGCTATTCTCAGGAGCGGATCGGTGCCTTCCACATCAACGCCGGAAGCGCGATGCGCAGCACCGAGTTCATGTCGCCGCCGTCGCGCGGTTTCGACCTGCTGCGCGAGGCCGCGCTTTCGCTCGCGGCGCGGCACCGTGATGTCGCGCAGCTCATCAATCCGCGGCAGACCGAGGCGGTGCCGTACATCGCCTCGCCGCTGTCGACGGCGGACGAGCTGGACGGAGGCATCGCGCCCGGCCGGCTGCTGCCGGACTTCCCGCTGCTGCAGCCGCAGGGCCACCTGACCGAGGTGCTCGGCGCCGGCTTCGCGCTGCTCGTCATCGCCTCGGGGGCGCCGGATCCGCGGCTCGCGGAGGCGGCCGACCTGGCATCGCAGCGCCTCGGCCTGCCGCTGCAGCGGCTGCTGGTGACGCCGGTCGAAGCGGCCGGCAGGCGGGAGGCGGGCGGGCGCTGGGAGCGCGCCGTCGTCGCGACACGGGTGCTCGCCTCGCATGCCCCCCAGGGCGACATCGCCTACCTGCTGCGCCCGGACCGCCACGTGGCGGCACGCTGGCTGACCGGCGGCGCGGCGCCGCCGGACATCACGGCGGCACTTGGCCGGGCATGCGGCCTCGTGCAGCAACAACCGACGGAGATCGCCACTTGAGCAGGATGCCACCAGACGGGCGCGACCGCATGTACGCGGCGCTCGCACGCGCCATCACCGAAGCCGGGCCGGCGCGCGAATCGCTCTTCCTCGCACGGCTCGCGCTGCTGCTGTTCGAAGCAGTGGGCGACGAGGCACGCTGCCGGCAGGCGGTCGCCGACGCGCTCGAGGAACTGCCCACGCCCTCGCTGTCGGCGGTCGAATGACCTGGCTCACCGTCGTCGCCATCGTCTTCGCCGTGGCGGGCATGCTGCTCGTGCTCGGCGGACTCAGGGCGCTCTGGCGAGCGCGCATCTGGGGCTTCACCAGCCGCACGCTGGTCGGCTTGCTCCTGCTGGTGATCGGCCTCCTGGGCACAGCCATCGGCATCGGCGTCCGGGGCTACCAGGCGCTCACCCACGAGGAGCGCATTGCCAGCGTCACCATCGAGCCGAAGGAGCCGCAGCGCTTCGACGTCCGTTTCACCTTCCCGGATTCCCGCGAGCAGACCTTCGAGCTGCGCGGCGACGAGTTCTACGTGGACGCGCGGATCCTCAAGTGGACACCGCAGGCGAACCTCATCGGCCTGCACACGATGTGGGACCTCGACCGCGTGTCGGGACGCTACCGCGACGTGGAGCAGGAGCGCGGCGCGCCGCGGACGGTGTTCACGCTGGGCGCCAAGCCGCCGGTGGACCTCTTCGAGATGCGGCGCCGCTTCGCCGCCCTGGCCCCCCTCTTCGATGCGGAGTACGGATCGGCCACCTTCGTGCCGGCCGCGACGCCGGCGGAGCTGGAGCTGTTCGTCTCGACATCCGGCCTGTTGCTGCGTCCGGCCGCCAAATAGCGCCGCGCCGCCCTGTTAGCGCCGCGCCGCCCTGTTAGCATTCCCGACCAGTCCAAGAGAGACCAAGGACACCGCCTTGCCCGGTCACCTGCTCGCCAGGATCCTCGTCGCGCTCGTCGCCTCGCTGCTGTTCCTGTGGTTCTGGGCATCCGGCATGCCGCATGCCCCCGCGCCGCAGTTCGATCCCCCGCGGCCGCAGTCATCCGCCCCGTCCGCGCCGACCTTCGCCACGCGCTTCGCCTCGGCGGGCGAAACCCCGGAGGTGCATGCCTCCACGGCCTACGCGCCGCCTGCGCGGGGCGTCACCGCATTCTGGTACGGCGGAACGCGCGAAGGCGCGGCCGACGTCGCCATCTACCGGTCGCGGCTGGGTGACGGCGGCTGGAGCGCGCCGCAGCGCCTGCTCGATCGCGCGCAGATTGCCGACGCGCTCAACCGCCACGTGCGCAAGGTCGGCAATGCGGCCATCTATCGCCATCCCGACGGACGGCTGTGGATGTTCGTGGTCACGGTGTCGGTCGGAGGCTGGGCGGGCAGTTCCATCAGCCTGGTGGAATCGACGGACAACGGCGCCACCTGGTCCCGCGCTCGCCGCCTGGTGACTTCGCCGTTCTTCAATTTCAGCACGCTGGTGCGTGGCAGCGCGTTCCGCTACGCCGACGGCAGCATCGGCCTGCCGGTCTATCACGAGTTCATCGGCAAGTTCGCGGAGCTGCTGCGCATCGATCGCGACGGCAGGATCCTGGACCGCACCCGGCTCACCTCCGGGCGCGATGCGCTGCAGCCGGAGGTGGCGATCATCGACGAGCGGCAAGCCGTCGCGCTGCTGCGCTACGCTGGCGACGCGCCCCGGCGCGTGCTCCACAGCACCACCCGCGACGGCGGCCGCACCTGGACCGAGCCGGTCAAGATCGCGGTCCCGAACCCGGACTCCGCGGTCGACCTGCTGCCCTTCGACGGCGGCCGGCTGCTCGCCGTCTTCAACGACCTGGAGGACCACCGCTTCCGCCTCACGCTGGCGGTCTCGGAGGATGCCGGCAGCCACTGGCGCCCGGTACGGGTGCTGGAAGACCGCCCGGAGGGCGACCGGTCGCATCACGAATACTCCTATCCCTGGCTGCTGCGCGCCGAGGATGGCGACTTCCACCTGCTCTATACCTGGAACCGGCGCCGGATCAAGCATGTGCAGTTCAACCGCAGCTGGCTGGAGCTGCAGCTCGCCGGGCCGGCGGTCGACGTTTCCCGGAGAGGCACGCCATGATGACCCTCGCGCTGGCGGCAGCGGCCCTGCTGCCCGCCACCCTGCTCGACGTGGCGCTGAGCCGGCTCCATTCCGGATTCCGCCGCCCCTGGCGCGCCGCGGTGGTGCTTGCGGTCTTCGTCGCCCTGCTGGTGCCCTTCGGCGGGCGCTCGGCCGCCTTCTACATCCGCGGCGCCCTCGGCGACCTCAGCATCGGATCCGTCGCGATGATGGCGTACTGGTTCCTGCGTGCCTGGGGGCCATCGTCGCTCGCGCGGTTCGACCGCGAGCTGGTGTTCATGGCGTTGCCGCTGCTGGTGGTGGCGGCGGTCTTCTATCCGATGTCGCTCGGCCTCACGGTCACGGATCCGTATGCCCATGGCTACTATCCGACCGTGCTGAGCGCGTTCCTGCTCGCGGTCTTCTGCTGGGCGGTGCTGTCGGGCTGGTACCTCTGCGCCAGCGTGCTCGCCCTCGCGGCCGCCGCGTTCGCCTTCGGCTGGCTGGAGTCGGACAACCTCTGGGACTACCTGTTCGATCCGCTGCTCGTGGCCGCCGCGGCCGTCTGGGTGGCGCTGCGCGGCCGGGAGCTGGTCGCGGCGCCCTGGGCGAGCCTGTTCCCCCGCCGCTTCACCATCGCCAGCCTGGTGCTGGTGGCCGCCTTCCTCGCGTTCGCGATGGTGCTCTCGCGGGTCAACCCGACCGCGTACCTGGAGGAGTTCAGCGCCGAGGATCACTTCATCGAGTGGTTCACCTCGCTGGTGCTGTTCGGCGCCTTCGCGGTCAGCCTGCACCGGCTGGTCACCGCCGCGCATCTCTTCTCGTGGCGCGGCAAGGCGGTGCTTGCCTTCGTGGCGCTGCTCGCCCTCTTCGGTGCCGGGGAGGAGATCTCCTGGGGCCAGCGGATCTTCGACATCGAGACGCCGGCCGCGCTCAAGGCGCGCAATGCGCAGGAGGAGCTCAATCTGCACAACCTCACCTTCGAGATCGGGGGCGAGGTCTACAAGGTGAACAAGGTGGTGTTCGGGCGAGGCCTCACCCTGGCGCTGCTCTTCTACCTGCTGGTCATGACGCCGCTGCACCGGCGCAATCCGCGCGCGCGGGCGCTGATCGACTCATGGGCGATCCCGATGCCGGCGCTGCACCAGGTGGTCGCCTACATCCTGGTCGTGGCGGTGGTTGAGTCGCTGGTGCAGACCAGCCGGCGCGGCGAGATGACCGAGTTCGCCGGCGCGATCGTCTTCATGCTGAACGTCGTCTTCCCGGCCAACCGGGCGATCTACCGCACCGGGCCTACTTCACGAACAGCTGCTGCGGAAGCCACAGTACCAGCTGCGGCACGTAGGTGATCAGGGCGAGCACCGCGAGCAGCGGGAAGAACCACGGCAGCACCGCCGCCACCGTGCGCTCGAAGGAGATCCGCGCCACCTTCTGCAGCACGTAGAGCACCATCCCGACCGGGGGCGTCAGCAGCCCGATCATCAGGTTGAGCGTCAGGATCAGCCCGAAGTGGACCGGGTCGATGTCCAGCCGCGCCAGGATCGGCATGAAGACCGGCACCAGGATCGTGATGGCCGCGATGGTTTCCATGAAGCAGCCGACGAAGAGCAGGAAGACGTTGGCGAGCAGCAGGAACACCCACGGGCTGGTGGTGAGGCCGAGCACCGCCCCGGCGATGTGCTCGGTGATCTGGGTGGTGGTCAGCACCCAGCCGAACAGGGACGCAGCCGCGACGATGAAGAGCACGGTGGCGGTGGTCTCGATCGTCTCCATGGAGATCTTGACCAGCATGCGCCAGTTGAGCGTGCGGTACCACACGAAGCCGAGGAAGAGCGCCCAGGCGACCGCCGCCACCGCGGCCTCGGTGGGCGTGAAGAGGCCCGATGCCATGCCGCCGATCAGGATGATCGGCGTCATCAGCGCCATGAACGCCTCGAACTTCAGCAGCCGGTCCACCACCAGCACCACCGCGAGCGGCACCCCGAACTTGAGCAGGCCGCCGATATCCGGGTTGCCCCACAGCATGAACAGGACCACCGCGGCGATTGCCACCGCGATCAGCTCGACGAACGCGCGCCCCATGCGGTTCCAGGAGAACGGGGTATCCCGGCCGTACTTCCGCACGTGCGCGAAGTAGGTGACCATCCCCATCATGAAGAGGGCCATGATCACGCCCGGCACGAGCCCGGCGGCGAAGAGCTGCCCGATCGAGACGTTGGCCTGTACGCCGTAGATCACCAGGGGCAGCGACGGCGGGATGATCGGACCGAGCGTGGACGAGGCCGCGGTGATGCCCACCGCGAACTCGGTGCTGTAGCCGTGGTCCTTCATCGCCTTGATCTCGATCGTCCCCAGCCCGCCGGCGTCGGCGATCGCGGTGCCGGACATGCCCGCGAACACCACCGAGCCGACCACGTTCACGTGGCCGAGGCCGCCCTTCAACCAGCCGACCAGCGCCAGCGCGAAGCCGAAGATCCGGTTGGTGATGCCGGCCGAGTTCATCAGGTTGCCGGCATAGATGAAGAACGGCACCGCGAGCAACGGGAAGCTGTCGATGCCGCCCACCATCCGGTGCACCACCGACAGCAGCGGTATCGAGCCCTCGATCCAGATGTAGAGCAGCGAGCCGAGCGCCATCGCGATCGCGATCGGCAGGCCGGTGGCCATCGCGGCCAGGAAGGACCCGAAGAACAACCCGTTCATGTCAACCCAGCGCGTTCGTTCGTCTTCATCCCGGCCGGCGCCCGTTGCGCGGATTCACGGACACGCACCAAGCTACCGCCGCGGATCCGGCTTCGCCGGTCCGCAGGCGGTGCCCCCAGTGGGGGAGGCGCCGAAGGCGCTTCGGGGGCGTCATCAGTAGGCTTCCTCGGGGCGCTCGAGCACGCTCCAGCCGCGGCGCCAGTGCAGCACCGCCACCTGGATGGCACGGAACGTCATGAGCACGAAGCCGGCCGCGACGAAGCCGTAGACATAGCTCATCGGCCAGTCGATCACCGTCATCTGCAGGTTGTGCATGC
>JAEWEW010000257.1 GCA_023389175.1 Pseudomonadota bacterium
GCGCTCGCCCGACTGGCGGCGGGCGGAGGCGCCGGGCTCGTCGTCGAGCCGCATCGACAGCCCGATGCGCTGCCGCTTCGGATCCACCTCCATCACCTTGACCCGCACAAGGTCGCCAGTGCGCACCACCTCCCGCGGATCGCGCACGAACCGGTTCGACAGCGCGGAGACATGGACCAGGCCGTCCTGGTGCACGCCGATGTCGACGAAGGCGCCGAAGTTGGCGACATTGGTCACCACGCCTTCCAGGACCATCCCGGGGACGAGGTCCGTCAGCTTCTCGACGCCCTCGCGGAAGGTGGCGGTCCTGAACTCGGGACGCGGGTCGCGACCGGGCTTCTCCAGCTCCTGGAGGATGTCGCGCACGGTCGGCAGGCCGAAGCGCTCGTCGACATACTTCTCCGGCCGCAGCCGCGCGATCACGTCCTGGCGTCCGATCACCTCGCGCACGTCCAGGGCGATGTCGGCAAGCATCCGCTTCACCAGCGGATAGGCCTCGGGGTGGACGCCGGAGGCGTCCAGCGGATCGTCGCCGTCGTTCACCCGCAGAAAGCCCGCGGCCTGCTCGAAGGCGCGCTCGCCGAGGCGGCTCACCTCGAGCAGCGCCTTGCGATTGCGGAAGGCGCCGTGGGCATCGCGGTGCCGCACGATGTTCTCCGCGAGCGACGGCGTGAGCCCCGCGATCCGCGCGAGCAGCTGCGCGCTCGCCATGTTGAGGTCCACCCCGACGCCGTTCACGCAGTCCTCGACCACGGCATCGAGCTGCCGCGCGAGCCGCGTCTGGCTCACGTCATGCTGGTACTGGCCGACGCCGATCGCCTTCGGATCGATCTTGACCAGCTCGGCGAGCGGATCCTGCAGGCGGCGCGCGATCGAGACGGCGCCGCGCAGGCTCACGTCCAGTGCCGGGAACTCGCGGGCGGCCAGCTCGGACGCGGAATAGACCGAGGCGCCCGCCTCCGACACCACCGCCCGGGTGAGGCGGCACTGCGGATGGCGCCTGGCCAGCTCGGCGACCAGCTTCTCGGTCTCACGCGAGGCGGTGCCGTTGCCGATCGCGACCAGCTCGACGCCGTGCCGCGCGGCGAGCGCGGCCAGCGTCGCGATCGCCCCGTCCCAGTCGTTGCGCGGCGCATGCGGATGGATGGTCGCGGTGTCCAGCAGCTTGCCGGTCGCATCCACCACCGCGACCTTCACGCCGGTGCGCAGTCCCGGGTCCAGCCCCATGGTGACCCGCCGCCCGGCCGGCGCCGCGAGCAGCAGGTCCTGGAGGTTGCGCCCGAAGACGCGGATCGCCTCCTCCTCGGCCCGCTCGCGCAGCGCGCCGACCAGCTCCGTCTCCATCTGCCAGGCGAGCTTCACTTGCCAGGTCCAGCGCACCGCCTGGCGCAGCCAGGCATCGGCCGGCCGGCCGAGATCCTTCAGCCCGAAGTGCTCGGCGATCATCCGCTCGCAATGGCCGGGCGCGGCGCCCGCGCGGGCGCGACCGCCTGCCGCCGCGGCCGGCTCGGCATCCTCCTGCAGGTCCTCGGGCATGCGCAGGGCGAGCGTCAGGACTTCCTCCCGCCGTCCCCGCAGCAACGCGAGCGCGCGATGCGACGGCACGTCCTTGATCGCCTCGCGGTAGTCGAAATAGTCCGCGAACTTGGCACCCGCCTCGGTCTTGCCCTCGGCGACGCGGGACACCAGGACGCCGCGCGCCTGCAGCGTCTCGCGCAGTCGGGCGAGCAGGTTGGCATCCTCGGCGAACCGATCCATCAGCACATGGCGCGCCCCCTCGAGCGCGGCCTTCGCGTCGGCGACGCCCGGATTGTCGCCGTCGGGCGTGGTGAACGGCGGCTTCAGGAAGGCGTGCGCCTCGGTCTCCGGGTCGCGCGTCGGGTCCGAGAGCAACAGGTCGGCCAGCGCCTCGAGCCCGGCCTCGCGCGCGAGCTGCGCCTTGGTGCGCCGCTTCACCTTGTACGGCGCATAGAGGTCCTCGAGCCTTTGCTTGCTGTCGGCCGCGTCGATCCGCGCCGCGAGCTCGGGCGTGAGCTTGCCCTGCGCCTCGATCGACTCCAGGATGGCGGTCCTGCGCGCATCCAGCTCGCGCAGGTAGCCGAGGCGATCGGCGAGGTCGCGCAGTTGCGTGTCGTCGAGTCCCTGCGTCGCTTCCTTGCGGTAGCGCGCGATGAAAGGGACGGTTGCGCCGCCGTCCAGCAGCGCGATGGTCGCCAGCGCCTGTTGCGGACGGATGGACAGCTCGCCGGCGAGCCGTTCGTGAAGCGGAGAGGGCATGGGAATGCTGCAGATGCCGTGATTCGAGGCGGCGGATTGTAAACGGGGCCGGGGCCACCCCGGCGCACCGGGCGCTGGGTTCCTCTATAGAATCGGCCGGTCCCGGCAACGACGCGGAGAACAACCATGCCACGAGCCCCCGTCGCGAGCGAGGCAGGCACCGGCGCCCCGATGCATTCCAAGGCGAGAGTCGCACGCGGGCATGCCCGCAACGGCCAGGGGCACCTGCCGGTCGACGACGACGCCTTCCATCGCGAGCTGCTCGCGGGGCTGCATGCGTTGCGCGACGGCGACTTCGCGGCGCGCCTGTCGGCGGACGCCCGCGGCATCAAGGGACGCATCGCCGACGCGTTCAACGACGTGATCGCCGTGGCGCAGCGTCGCGTGGCGGAGACCGAACGCATCTGCCGTGTCGTCGGCAGGGAAGGGCGGCTCAAGCAGCGCATGCGGGTGCCCGGCACCCGGGGTGGCTGGGCGCACGAGATCAACGAGCTCAACACCCTGATCGACGACCTGGTCTGGCCGACGCTGGAGATCACCCGTGCGGTCGGCGCCATCGGCAAGGGCGACCTTGCGCAGTCGATGCTGCTGGAGGTCGACGGCCGACCGCTGCAGGGCGAGTTCCTGCGATCGGTGAACCTGGTCAACCGGATGATCGAGCAGCTCTCCCAGTTCACCTCCGAGGTGACGCGGGTGGCGCGAGAGGTGGGCATCGAGGGCAAGCTCGGCGGGCAGGCGCGGGTGCGCGAGACCTCCGGCGTGTGGCGCGAGCTGACCGACTCGGTCAACCAAATGGCGGCGAATCTCACCGCCCAGGTGCGCAACATCGCGGAGGTGACGACGGCGGTCGCGCGCGGAGACCTCTCGCGCAAGATCACGGTTGACGTGAAGGGCGAGATCCTGGAGCTCAAGGACACCATCAACACGATGGTGGACCAGCTGAACGGCTTCGCCTCCGAGGTGAGCCGGGTGGCGCGCGAGGTGGGCACCGAAGGCAAGCTCGGCGGCCAGGCCCAGGTGCCGGGCGTGGCCGGCACCTGGAAGGACCTCACCGACTCGGTCAACGTGATGGCGGCCAACCTGACCAACCAGGTCCGCGGCATCGTGAAGGTGGTGACCGCGGTGGCCAACGGCAACCTGCAGCCCAAGCTCACCGTCGAGGCGAAGGGCGAGGTCGCGGCGCTTGCCGAGACCATCAACAACATGACCGACACGCTCGCGACCTTCGCGGAGCAGGTGACCAACGTCGCCCGCGAGGTGGGCGTGGAAGGGCGGCTCGGCGGGCAGGCCAACGTGCCGGGCGCGGCCGGCACCTGGAAGGACCTCACCGGCAACGTGAACCTGCTCGCCGCCAACCTGACCAACCAGGTGCGGGCGATCGCCGAGGTCGCCACCGCGGTGACCAAGGGCGACCTGACCCGCTCCATCCAGGTGGACGCCCGCGGCGAGGTCGCGGAGCTGAAGAACAACATCAACACGATGATCGACAACCTGCGCGGCACCACGGAGCGTAACCAGGAGCAGGACTGGCTGAAGACCAACCTGGCGAAGTTCTCCGGCATGCTGCAGGGGCAGCGGGACCTGGTCACGGTCGGACGCACGCTGCTCTCGGAGCTCGCACCGCTGGTCAACGTGCAGCAGGGCGCCATCTACCAGGTGCATGCCGGCGAGGACGGCGGCGGCGGGGCGCGGCCGGCGCCGCGGCTGCGCCTGCTCGCCGGCTATGCGCTGCCGGCGACCCAGGCGCGCACGCTCGAGCTCGGCGAAGGGCTGGTCGGCCAGTGCGCGCTCGAGCAGCGGCCGGTGCTGCTCGCCGACGTTCCGGTCCAGCACACCCGCATCCGGTCCAGCCTCGCCGACGCGCCGGCCGCGAACATCCTGGTGATGCCGCTGATCTTCGAGGGGCAGACCAAGGCGGTGCTGGAGCTCGCCTCGCTGCGGTCCTTCACCCAGATGCACCTCACCTTCCTCGAGCAGCTGACCCAGTCGATCGGCGTGGTGCTCAACACCATCGAGGCCACCATGCGCACCGAGCACCTGCTGGAGCAGAGCCAGCAGCTCACCATCGAGCTGCAGACCCGCCAGACCCTGCTCGAGAGCACCAACAAGGAGCTGGCCTCCAAGGCGCAGCAGCTCGCCATGCAGAACGCGGAGGTGGAGCGCAAGAACAAGGAAGTGGAGCAGGCCCGCCATGCGCTGGAGGAGAAGGCCGCGGAGCTGGCCCTGACCTCCAAGTACAAGTCCGAGTTCCTGGCCAACATGTCCCACGAGCTGCGCACGCCGCTCAATTCCATCCTGATCCTGGGGCAGCAGCTCGCGGAGAACAACACACGCAACCTGACCGCGCGGCAGGTGGAGTTCGCCCGCAACATCCACTCCGCGGGCACCGACCTCCTTGCCCTGATCAACGACATCCTCGACCTCTCCAAGATCGAGTCGGGCACGGTGACGGTCGATGCGCAGGACGTCACCTTCGTTGCGGTCCGGGACAGCGTGCAGCGCATGTTCGGCCACGTGGCCGAGTCGAAGGGGCTCGCGCTGCGGATCGAGATCGACGACGCGCTGCCGCCGTCCTTCGTCACCGACTTCAAGCGGCTGCAGCAGATCCTGAAGAACCTGCTCTCCAATGCCTTCAAGTTCACCGAGCGCGGGCAGGTGACGGTCGCGGTGCGGCGGATCGACGCCGACTGGATGCAGGCCGCCGGCTGGCCCCAGCCGGCGGCACCGGGCGTGTCGTTCGCGGTGGGCGACACCGGCATCGGCATTCCCGCGGACAAGCAGAAGCTGGTGTTCGAGGCCTTCCAGCAGGCCGATGCCGGCACCAGCCGCAAGTACGGTGGCACCGGCCTCGGCCTCGCGATCAGTCGCGAGCTCGCGGCACTGCTCGGCGGCGAGATCCGCCTCTTCAGCACCACCGGCGAGGGCAGCACCTTCACGCTCTACCTGCCGCTCGCCTACCGCGGCCTGCCCAGCGTCGGTGCGCCGCCGCGGCTTGGCCTGCTGCAGCTCGAGCATGCGGCGATGGCGCAGTCCGAGGGCGCAGAGACGGTTCCGGACGACCGGCAGATCGTCGTCGAGGGCGACCCGGTGATCCTGATCACGGACGACGACGCCGCGTATGCGCGGTTGCTGCTGGAGTCGGTGCGGCGGCAAGGCTTCCGCGGCATCGTCACGGGACGGGGCCAGTCGGCGATCGCGCTCGCGCGGGAACACCTGCCCACCGCGGTGATCGTGGACGTCTACCTCCCCGACATGCTCGGCTGGACCGTGCTCGCGAACCTCAAGCTGGATCCGGCGACCCGGCACATCCCGGTGCAGGTGCTCTACACCGGCGACCTGCCGCATGGACGCGTGACCCGTGGCGCCTTCGCCTGCGTGCCGCGGACCTCCGCCCCCGCGGAGATCGATGCGCTCGTCCAGCGGCTGGCGGAGTTCGCCACCCGGGCGAAGCGTCGCCTGCTGGTGGTCGATGACGACGCGGAGCGCCGGGAGGAAACCGTGGCGCTTCTCGGGCACGACGACATCGAGCTGATCGTCGCGGCCAGCGGCACCGAGGCGCTCGACGCGGTGGCCGGCGGCACGCCCGAGGCATGCGTGATCGCCGACCGCCTGCCCGACATGGACGGGGCCACTTTGATCGAGCGGCTGCGCGCGGTGCAGGCGCCGGATGCGTCGCAGCTGCCGCTGCCGGTCGTCGTCGTCGTCGACGAGGCGCCGGATCCGGAGTTGCGCGAGCGGCTGGGGCGCAGCCAGGCCAGGCTGGTGGTGCGCAACGACCGCTTCGAGGAATGGCTCTACGACGAGACCTCGCTCTTCCTGCATCGCGTGGTCGCGAGCCTGCCCGCCGCCGGCCGCGAGCTGCTCGCGCGGATCCGCGAGTCGAACGACCGGCTCGCCGGCGAGACGGTGCTGGTGGTCGACGACGACGCCCGCAACATCTTCGCCCTCACCACGCTGCTGGAGAACCACCAGGTTAAGGTGCTGAGCGCGACCAACGGCAGCCGCGCGGTGGAGATCGTGAGCGCCGCGCCGGCGCTCGGCGCGGTGCTGATGGACATCATGATGCCCGGCATGGACGGCTACGAGACCATCCGCGAGATCCGCAGCCTGGCCGGGCGGGAATCGCTGCCCATCCTCGCGCTCACCGCGAAGGCGATGAAGGGGGACCGGCAGAAGTGCCTGGAGGCAGGGGCATCGGACTACATCGCCAAGCCGGTCAACTCGGAGCAGCTGCTCTCGCTGCTGCGGGTCTGGCTCGGACGTTGAAGGGGGAGGCGAGGTGAATGCTCCGTTGTCCGATACGGCTTCTCCGGCACCGGCCCCGGGCGACACGGTCGACATCCTGCTGGTCGATGACCAGCAGGCGAGCCTCGATGCGCTCGAGGCGGTCCTGGAGCCGAGCGACTACCGGATCGTCCACGCGCGATCGGCGCAGGAAGCCCTGCTGACGCTGCTGGACGGCGAGTTCGCCGTGATCGTCCTCGACATCAACATGCCGCTGGTGAACGGCATCGAGCTCGCGCGGATCATCAAGCAGCGCGCGCGGACCCGCGACATCCCGATCCTGTTCCTGACGGCGTATCTGGTCGACGAGCACGACATCCTCCTCGGCTATGACGCCGGCGCGGTCGACTACCTGAGCAAGCCGGTCCATCCGCGGATCCTGCGCTCCAAGATCGCCGCCTACGTGGACCTGTACCGCAAGACCCGCGCGCTCGCCGAGGCGAACGCGGCGCTGTCCCAGGAGGTGTCCGAGCGGGTCAAGGCCCAGGAGGCGCTGCGCGAGGCCAACCGCGGCCTGGAGAAGCGGGTGGAGGAACGCACCGCCGAGCTGCGCGCCGCGATGGAGCGCGAGTACGCCGCCCGGGTCGAGGCGGAGGAGCAGAGCCGGCTCAAGGAGGAATTCCTGGCCATCGTGAGCCACGAGCTGCGCACGCCGCTCAACGCGATCTACGGCTGGTCCGAGCTGCTCGCCCGCAGCGGCATCAAGCCGGAGGTGGTCACCGAAGGGCTCGCCGCGATCCGCCGCAATGCCAAGGCGCAGGCGCACCTGATCGAGGACCTGCTCGACATGAGCCGCATCGCCTCCGGCAAGGCCCGGCTCGACAAGGTCCCGGTCAACGTGGTCGAGGTCCTCGCCGCGGCGGCGCAGACCGTGCAGCCGACTGCGGACGCGACCGGCGTGCGGCTGGCGCTGCCCGACTCGATCGCGGCCGCGCGGCACGAAGCCTGGGTCATGGGGGATGTCGCGCGGCTGCAGCAGATCATCGGCAACCTGCTCGGCAACGCCGTCAAGTTCACGCCGGGCGGCGGCACCGTGACCGTGCACCTGGAGACCGCCGGCGCGGAGGTGGAGATCGGCGTGCGCGACACCGGCCAGGGGATCGACCCGCGCTTCCTGCCGCATCTGTTCAGCAAGTTCCGCCAGGCGGACGGCTCCACCACCCGCAGGCACGGCGGCCTCGGTCTGGGCCTCGCGATCGTGCGCCAGCTGGTGGAGCTGCATGGTGGCAGGGTGCGCGCGGAGAGCGCGGGCGTCGGCAAGGGGGCGCACTTCGCGGTGCGGCTGCCGCTGCTGCAGGCGTCCGCGCCGGCCGGCAGCGAGGCCGGGCCGGAGCGGACGACAGGGCAGGGCACGGCGGATGCCGCGGCGATCCTGCTTGGCGGCCTGCGGGTCCTGGCGGTCGACGACGAGACGGACGCTCGGCAGCTCATCCAGCATGTGCTGGGCGAGCGCGACGCGCTGGTGACCGTGGCCGCGTCCGCCGACGAGGCGCTCGCCCTGCTCGAGGCGCACCGGTTCGACGTCATGGTGAGCGATATCGGCATGGCGGGAGCCGACGGCTACGAGCTCATCCGCCGGATCCGTGGGCGCGAGGCACCAGGCGAACGCATGCCGGCGATCGCGCTCACCGCCTATGCGCGCCACGAGGACCGGTCCGTGGCGCTGGGCG
>JAEWEW010000261.1 GCA_023389175.1 Pseudomonadota bacterium
CGCCTGGGGGGCGGGGGCGGCTCGATACGCAGGCCGACGTAGCGCAGCAGATCCTCCACACCGACACCGGCGCGGGCGGCCACCTCCAGCACGATCTGGCCGCGCAGCGCGACATCCGGCATGGCGCGGATCAGCGGCTTCAGCTCCGCCTGGAGCCGGGCGCGTCCCTCCGGCGTGCCCAGGTCCACCCGGCCGCAGAGCTCGCGCACGAGGAAGACCGACAACGGGATCGCCTCGTCCACCGCCGCCTCGAACTCGGCCAGGCCCCTGGCCCGGATGAAGCTGTCGGGGTCATGGCCTTCGGGCAGGAAGAGGAAATCCAACCGCCGGGTATCCGAGAGCAGCGGCAGCGCATTCTCCAGCGCGCGCCATGCCGCGCGGCGGCCGGCGGCATCACCGTCGAAGGCGAACACGATGCGCTCGGCCTGGCGCATCAGCTTGTCGAGGTGGGCCGCCGTGGTGGCGGTCCCGAGGGTGGCGACCGCGTAGTCGACGCCGTGCTGGTGGAGCATGACGACGTCCATGTAGCCTTCCACCACCAGCACCCGGTCCCGACGGCGGATGCCCTCGCGCGCCTCGAAGAGGCCGTACAGCTCGCGCCCCTTGGAGAAGAGCGGTCCCTCCGGCGAGTTCAGGTACTTGGGCTCGCCCTGGTCCAGCACCCGGCCGCCGAACCCGATCACCTGTCCGCGGGTGTTCCGGATCGGGAACATGATCCGGTCCCGGAACCGGTCGTAGCGCTTGCCTTCCTCGCCCTTGATCACCAGGCCGGACGCCACGACCGATTCGTCGCCGTAGTCCGGAACGGCGGATTCGAGGCTGCGCCAGCCAGCCGGTGCGAAGCCGAGCCCGAAGCGCGCGGCGGTCGTGCCGGTGAGCTCCCGCGACTTGAGGTAGTCGATCGCGCGGGGGGTCTCGCGCAGGCGCTGCCGGTAGTAGGCTGCCGCCGCCTCGAGCACGCCCACCAGGCTCGCCGATGCCTGCCCGGGCGGCCCGTCGCGGTCCCGCCGTCCGCCCTCCTGGGGCACCGCGAGACCGAGTCCGGCGGCCAGCTCGTGGATCGCTTCGACGTAGGACAGTCCGTGGTGCTCCATCAGGAAGCCGATCGCCGAGCCGTGCGCGCCACATCCGAAGCAGTGATAGAACTGCTTGGTCGGCGAGACGGTGAAGGACGGCGACTTCTCGTTGTGGAAGGGACAGAGGCCCTGCAGGTTCGCCCCCGCCTTCTTCAGCTTGACCGCGCGCCCCACCACGTCGACGATGTCGACCCGGGACAGCAGGTCCTGGATGAATGACTGGGGGATCATGTCCTTTGCAGTGGGCCGGACCGGTCGCGACGGCCGGCTGTCCTGATGGTGGCTAAGCCCGGCGGAAACCGCAACCACGGCCGCGGCCCCGCGACCGCGCGGCATTCAGCCGCCGGCCGGGCAGGCCGTCAGCCCTTCTCGCCGGCCAGGGTCTGCCGCACCCGGGCGGACACGGCGGCCATGTCGGCTCGACCGGCGAGCTTCGACTTCAGCAGGCCCATCACCTTCCCCATGTCGGCCGGCCCGGCGGCACCGGTGGCAGCGACCGCCTCGGCGACGGCGGCCGCGATCTCCGAGTCGCCCGCCTGCTCGGGTCGATAGGTGTCCAGCACCGCGAGCTCCGCCTGCTCGGCATCGACCAGGTCCTGGCGTCCCGCGCGCTGGAACTGCTCGATCGAGTCGCGGCGCTGCTTGATCAGCTTCTCGATGATGGCGAGCACCTGCGGGTCGTCGACCGTGATCCGCTCATCGACTTCCTTCTGCTTGATCGCCGCGAGCAACAGGCGCAGCGTCCCGAGGCGGCCCGATTCGCGGGCCCGCAGGGCGGCCTTCATGTCGTCGGTGATGCGATCCTTGAGGCTCATGGCATCCTCCGTTGGCGGCCGCCGGGTCGCGGCCCTTCAAACGAACAGGCCCGCCGGGGGCGGGCCTTGCCTGTGCGCTGGGCCGGACGGTCCGGCGCGGCTGGCGTACCGGGTCATTACGACCTGGCCAGTACAGCCTGATCAGTACTTCTTCTTGGGCAGCATCTGGCTGCGCAGGCGCTTGTAATGGCGCTTCACCGCGGCCGCCTTCTTGCGCTTGCGCTCGGCGGTAGGCTTCTCGTAATACTCTCGGGCGCGCAACTCGGTCAGGAGCCCCGTCTTCTCGATCGTGCGCTTGAAACGCCGAAGCGCAACGTCGAAGGGCTCGTTTTCCTTGAGGCGGACCGATGGCATAGATTGGAACCTTCCGTATGGTTTGCGCGCGATTGAGTTTGCGCGCGATTTCGCGCATTTCCCGTGCAGGCCGGCCGGACCCCTTGCGCCGTGCCGAGCCGGGTAGTATAGCCCTGGAGCGATCCCTGTTGCAAACGGACCGACCCGTTCAGCGCGGCACCCCGGTCGGCGGGACCGGCCAGACCCGGCCATCCCCGACCACGAACACCCGCTCGTCGGGGCGCGGCGCCACGTCGGCCTGGCCGGTAAATTCGCCGAAGGCGGGCAGGATGGCACCGACAGGTCCGAACAGGAAGCACGGCAGCCGCAGACGCTCGCCGGCGCGCCCGCGCAGCACATAGGCCGGATGAAGGTGCCCGGCGAGGCAGTAGCCGCCTTCCGCCTGCGGCGGCCGGTCGCCGTGGGTCAGGACGAAGGGGCCGAGGCGCAGCGGATCCGGCACGGTCTCGATGTCGAGGCCGGGCGGCAGCATCCCGGCCCGGCGGTCGTGGTTGCCTTCCACCACGGTGCAGCGCAGCCCGGGCTGGCGCGCCCGCCAGCCGGCGATCGCCGCGATCAGCGACGGCCGCAGGCCTTCGCGCGCATGCAGGAAGTCGCCCAGCACCACGAGCCGGGATGCGGCCAGCCGGTCGACCAGCGCCTCGATCCGCCGCAGGTTGGCCGCTGTGGTGCCGGACGGCACCGGCTGGCCGAGCCTGCGGAAGGCGGCCGCCTTGCCGAGATGCATGTCGGCGACCAGCAGGACACCGGCGGCCGGCCACCACACCGCGCGTTCGGGCAGCAGATGCAGCCGCTCTCCCGCGCAGTCGAGCGTCGCGACACCGGCAAGCGAGGCGGCGCCGGTCATTTGCCCGCGCCTGCGGCGGCACCGGCGGCGACCCGGCTCCGTCGCCCCTGGGAGGGCGGCGGCGCGTCCGCCGCGCGCTCGAGGTCGCGCAGCATCCGCTCGATCCGGTCCCGCAGCTTCTCGGTCGACAGCTTCTCGCGCAGCCGCTCTATCAGCAGCGGAAAGGCGAACGGCGACGGCCGCGCGAGCGGGCGCACCACCAGGCGGTCGGCCCGCAGCCGAGCGAGGGCATCCTCGAGCCGGTCCACCTCCAGCTCCTGGCGCAGCACCTCCTCCTCGGCCTGGCCGAGCAGCATGTTCTCCGGGTCGTGCTGGCGAAACACCTGGTAGAACAGGCCGGAGGACGCCTGCAGCTGGCGGGTGCTCTTGCCGGCGCCGGGGAATCCCTGGAACACCAGGCCGGATACCCGGGCGATCTCGCGGAAGCGGCGCTGCGCGAGCTCGGCGGCATTCAGGCTCGCCACGAGATCGCCGAGCAGGTTGCCGGCGTCGAGGAGTCCGATCGCGGCCGGCGGCCGAGCGCCCGCAAGCAGCGCCTCCCAGTCCAGCGGTTGCGGCGAGAGCAGCTCGAGCCCGTAGTCGTTGACCGCCATCGAGAAGGTGGCGGCCGAGATCCGCCCCACCCGCCAGGCGAGCAGGCTCGCGATCCCCAGGTGCACCTGCCGGCCGGCGAAGGGATAGAGGAAGAGATGGTGTCCCTCGCGCGAACGCAGCGTCTCGGCGAGCAGCCGGCCGGTGGTGGGCAGCGCGGACCAGCGGGCCTGCAACCCGAGCAGGGATTGCAGCCGCTGCATCTCGGGCGTGTCGAAGCGCCCGGTCTCGGCGTCGTCGAGCTCGAGCCGCATCGCGTCCGCCAGCTCGCTCGACAACGGCATCTTGCCGCCGTTCCAGCGCGGCACGGCGGCGCGCCCGGCGGGAGCCCGGCGCACGTAGGCGGTCATCTCGTGCACCCGCACCAACTCCAGCAGGCGGCCGCCGAAGAGGAAGCAGTCCCCCCGCGAGAGCCGGGCGATGAAGCTCTCCTCCACGGTGCCGAGAACGGTGGCTGCGGCGCCCTTGCCCCAGTAGCGCACCGTCATGCTCGCATCGCTCACGATGGTGCCGATGCTCATCCGATGGCGCCGCGCGAGCCGCGCATCCGGGACTCGCCAAAGGCCGTGCTCGTCCGGCTGCACCCGCCGGTACTCCGGGTAGGCGGTGAGGGAGGGACCGCCGCGGCGCACGAAGTCCAGGCACCACTGCCACTGCGCGGCGGTGAGGTCGCGGTAGGCGTGGGCGCTGCGCACCTCGGCGAGCAGGTCGTCGGGAGTGAAGCCGCCGCCGAGCGCGACGGTCACGAGATGCTGCACGAGGACATCGAGCGGCCGGCCGGGCGATCGCCGGGCCTCGATGCGGCGCGCGACCACGGCGCGGCGGGCCGCGGCGGCTTCCAGCAGCTCCAGGCTGTGGGTCGGCACGAGCGTGACCCGCGACGCGCGACCGGGCGCGTGGCCGGAACGCCCGGCTCGCTGCAGCAGCCGCGCGACGCCCTTGGCCGACCCGATCTGCAGCACGCGCTCGACCGGCAGGAAGTCGACGCCGAGGTCGAGGCTGGAGGTGCAGACCACCGCGCGCAGCCTGCCTTCCTTCATCGCGCGCTCGACCCAGTCGCGGGTGGCACGGTCGAGCGAGCCATGATGCAGGGCGATCACGCCGGCCCAGTCGGGCCGCGCATCGAGCAGCGCCTGGTACCAGAGCTCCGCCTGCGACCGAGTGTTGGTGAAGACGAGCGCGGAGCGGGTCTCCTCGAGCTCCGCGACTACCGCGGGCAGCATCTTCATGCCGAGGTGGCCGGCCCATGGGAAGCGGGCCACGTTCTCCGGCAGCAGCGTGTCGACCACGATCGGCTTGTCGACCCGGCCTTGGACGATCGTGCCCCTGCCAGCGGCCGAAGGCAGCAGCGCCGCGAGCGCCTCGTCCAGGTTGCCGAGCGTCGCCGACAGGCCCCAGGTGCGCAAGCCGGGGCACCAGCGACGCAGCCGCGCGAGCGCGAGCTGCACCTGGACGCCGCGCTTGCTGCCGAGCAGCTCGTGCCATTCGTCGACCACCACCAGCCGCACCGTCGCGAGCGTGTCGCGCGCGTCCGGGCGCGACAGCATCAGCGACAGGCTCTCGGGCGTCGTCACCAGCGCGGTGGGCAGTCGCATCGACTGCGCCGCGCGCTCCGCGCCGCCGGTATCGCCGGTGCGCACGCCGATCGTCCAGTCGGCACCCAGCTCCGGCAGCGGCGCCGCGAGCGCCCGCGCGGTGTCGGCGCTCAGCGCCCGCATCGGAGAGATCCAGAGGACAGTGAGCGGCGGCGCATCGGCGCGGGACGGCCGGGCCGTCTCGAGCTGCAGCGCGCCGAACCACAGGGCGTAGGTCTTGCCGGCGCCGGTGGTCGCATGCAGCAGGCCGTCGTCGCCGCCGGCGATGGCGGCCCACACGCGGCGCTGGAACTCGAAAGGCTGCCATCCGCGCGAGGCGAACCACCGGTCGATCGCAGCGGCCGTCACCGGAGCAGCGCCGCGGTCACCGCCGGCGGGCCCTTCGCCGCGCGCCGCCCGCTTCGTTCGCGCGGGCTTCACGCTGGTTCGTCCGGCGGCGAGTCCGGCGACGCGGCCGAACGGTCGGAGCGGCCGGAGCGATCCGGCAGCGCGAGCAGCCAGGCTTCGAGGTCGGCCAACACCCGAGCCCGGTCCGCCGCCGGCTCGTTGAAGAGCTCATGGTAGAAGCCTTCGTAGATCTTCAGGCTGCGCAGTGCCGGCGGGAGCCGGTCGTAGAAAGCCTTGGCACCTTCGACGTCGACCAGACGGTCCGCCGTGCCGATCATCACGAGCGTCGGCACTCGCAACGAGGCCGCATCGGCGAGCGCCCGCGGCCCGGCGCGCAGGACGAAGTCGGCGAGCCTGGGCGTGGCAACGCCATGGTTGCGCGGATCGCTGCGGTAGGCCGCGACCACCGCCGGATCGCGGGAGAGGGCGCTGACCGCGAGCATCGTCGGCAGCGCGAGATCGGGCGCCAGCCGCCGGCCGATCCGCAGGATGAGCTTCTGCAGGCCGGAGAGCCGGCCCGCGATCGCAGGCGATACCAGCACCAGCGCGCGCGGCTCGATCCACCCGCCGGTGCAGGCGCGCGCGGCCACGGCCCCGCCCATGCTGTCGCCGAGCAGCACCGGCGCTTCGCCGCATTCGTCGCGCCAGGCCTCGAACACGCGGCGCGCATCGTCGAGCAGCGCATCCTCGTACGGGATCGCACCGCGCGCCCCGGGGGACGCGCCGAAGCCGCGCTGGTCGTAGCCGCGCACCTCGAATCCGGCCGCGACCAGCGCCCGCGCGACATGCGCGTAGCGGCCGATGTGCTCGCCGAGGCCGTGCACGATCAGCAGGCAGCCGCGACGCGCGGCGCCGGGTTGCAGGCGCCAGTCCGACACCTGCAGCTCGAGTCCGTCGTCCGTGGTCACGATGCCGGGGCGGGCCGGCGCCATCTCGTCGGTCATGTCGGTTTCCGTCGCGCCAACGCACGATTCGTTCCCAGCTTGCCGGCCGCCGGCAGCGCGAGCGCGCGGCATGGGCTCACAGCGCCACCGCGGCAGCGTAGGCCGACGCCCATGCCCATTGGAAGTTGTAGCCGCCGAGCCACCCGGTGACGTCGACCGCCTCGCCGATGCAGAAGAGCCCCGGCACGCGATGCGACTGCATCGTGCGCGGATCGAGCTCGCGGGCCGCGATGCCCCCGACCGTCACCTCGGCCTTGCGGTATCCCTCCGATCCGGACGGCGCCACCTCCCAGCGGTTGAGCCGGTCGCCGAGCGCGCGCAGCGCGGCATTGCCGGTTTCGGCGAGGCGCTCCTGCCCGGACAAGGCAGCCCCTCCGGGCGGTCCGCCGGCAGCGATCCAGGCCTGCGCGAGCCGCCGCGGCAGCATCTCGGCCAGCACCGTCACGAGCTGCCGGCGCGGCCCTTCGCCCGCCACCGCATGCCGGCCCTCGCGGATGTCGATGAGTCGCGCCGCCATGTCGACGCCCGGCACGAGATCGATCTGCAGCCGCTCTCCGGGATGCCAGAAGCTGGAAACCTGCAGGATCGCCGGCCCGGAGAGGCCGCGATGGGTGAAGAGCAGGTCTTCCTGGAAGGAGACCGCGCGATTGCCTTGTCGGGCGGTTGCGGTCGCGATCCCGACCGGCAGCGACACCCCGGCGAGTTGGGCGAACGGACGCCAGGCGGCGGCCTCGAACGTGAGCGGCACGAGCCCGGGCCGCGCCGGCTCGGTCGCGATTCCCCAGTCGGCCGCGAGCCGCCAGGCGAAGTCGCTGGCGCCGATGGCAGGCACCGACAGGCCGCCGGTGGCCAGCACCAGGTTGGCGGCGCCGATGCTGCCCTGGTCCGTGTGGACGAGGAAGCGGTGCAACGCGGCGTCGGCGCGCTCGATCTCACCGATGCGCACCGGATGCCGCACCGCGACCCGCCCGGCCGCGCATTCTGCCTGCAGCAGGTCGATGATGCGCTGGCTGCTGTCGTCGCAGAAGAGCTGGCCGAGGTGCTTCTCATGGAACGCGATGCGATGGCGGCGCACCAGCGCGACGAAGCGCGACGGCGGATAGGCGCGCAGCGCATGACGGGCAAAGCGCGGCGCCGCGGAGAGGTAGCGCGCCGGATCCGCGCCGTGCAGGTTGGTGAAGTTGCAGCGCCCGCCGCCGGAGATGCGGATCTTCTCGCCGAGCCGTCGCGCATGGTCAAGCACCAGCACCCGCAACCCGCGCTGTCCCGCGATGCCGGCGCAGAACAGGCCGGCCGCGCCGGCGCCGATGACGACCAGGTCGAAGCGCTCCACCGGCGCGATGATAGACTCGACGAGCGGTTTCGCCCGGCCGCTGCCGGCACTCTCCTCTACCAGGAAGAGCGCACGGATCGTCTTCACCCCAGCCGGCGCCAGTCACATGGATTCACCGTCACGCACCCGGCAGCCGGCGCGGAGCGGGCTTCGCCCGGCCGCCGCTGGCGCCCCCTCTGCAAGGGAGAACGCGCGGATCGTCCCCACCCCAGCCGGCGCCAGTCACACGGACTCACCGTCACGCACCCAGCAGCCGGCGCGGAGCGGGCTTCGCCCGGCCGCTGCCGGCGCCCCCCTTCCCAAGGGGGGTAGGGCCGAAGGCCCAAGGGGGGTTGGCCTCTTAATCCTCGGCATCGAGACCTCCTGCGACGAGACCGGGGTCGCGCTCTACGACACCGGCGTCGGCCTGCGCGCGCAGCTGCTCCATTCGCAGGCGGCGATGCACGAGCGCTACGGCGGCGTGGTCCCGGAGCTGGCTTCGCGCGACCATGTCCAGCGCCTTGCGCCGCTCATCCGGCAGGCGCTCGCGCAGGCCGGTGTCACGCTGCAGGATCTGGACGCGATCGGCTACACGCGCGGCCCCGGCCTCGCCGGCGCGCTGCTGGTCGGCGCCGCGGTGGCCGCGGCGATGGGGTATGCGCTGCGCAAGCCGGTGATCGGCGTGCACCATCTCGAAGGCCACCTGCTCTCCCCGCTTCTCTCGGCGGACCCGCCGGCCTTTCCGTTCGTCGCGCTGCTCGTCTCGGGCGGCCACACCCAGCTACTGCGGGTCGACGGCATCGGACGCTACACGCTGCTCGGCGACACGGTGGACGATGCCGCGGGGGAGGCGTTCGACAAGAGCGCCAAGCTGCTCGGCCTGGGCTATCCCGGCGGTCCCGCGCTGTCGGCGCTCGCGGCCACCGCCTCGCCCGAGCAGGTGGCGGCACGGCGCTTTCCGCTGCCGCGGCCGAAGCTGCGTTCCGACGACCTCGACTTCAGCTTCAGTGGCCTGAAGACGGCGGTGCTCACCCACGTGAATCGCGGCATCAGCGCGGATGACCGGGCGGCGATCGCGCACGAGGCCGAGGAGGCGATCACCGACGTGCTGGCGGGCAAGGCTTTGCGCGCCCTGGCGTCGACCGGTCTCGAGCGGCTGGTGGTCAGCGGCGGCGTGAGCGCCAACCGGGTCCTGCGCCGCAAGCTCGCCCCCACGCCCGGGCAACCGGTGCGCGCCTACTTCCCCGAGCTCGCGCTCTGCGGCGACAACGGCGCGATGATCGCGTTCGCCGCCGCGATGCGCCTCCAGGCGGGGCTCGCTGAGGTGGCGGTGCCCGCGACCGGATTCGACGTGCAACCCCGCTGGCCGCTCGAGGAGCTCGTGCCGGTCGCGCATCGAGGCACGGACCGCTTCGGGTGACGGTCGCTTCGCTCAGGAATGCTTCATCGCGCTTCGCCGCAGGAAGGGCGTGAGCAGCAGCGGGGCGAAGTACATCGGGATCTGGGCAATGCCGACATAGAGTGGAAAGAGGCTGCCCGCGGTGCCCGCGGTCACGACCAGCATCAGGCCGACATTGCGGTTGCCGCTCAGCACCGACGCGGTATAGCCGGCGACCAGCCCGGCGCGACGGAACAGCAGGTATCCCGCCCAGTGCAAGAGCAGCGCCGCGACGGTCGCGGCCGCGAGCAGCGTCGCGATCGTCTCCGGGTCCGCGAGCAGCCGCGCCGTGACGCCGTCCATCACGGCGATCGCGAAGATCACCAGCAGCAGCACGTTGAGGCCGCCGAGCAGGGCGTCGGCCCGGGCCAGGCGCGCCGCGCCGACGGCGCGCCGCACGATCCAGGCGAGCACGAACGGCGTGCCGACCAGCAGCGATACCCTCAGGAAGAACGGCACCAGCTCGACCCGAACGCCGGCCTCGGGCAGCAGGACAGCCATCAGCGGCGTCAGCGTGAGCGGCAGCAGCAGCGTGGCGATCACCGTGCAGAACGCGGCAAGCGCCCCGTCCAGCCCCAGGATCAGCGCGAACACCGCGGCCGATCCGATCGGCGGCGCGGCCGCCTGCAGCACCACCGCGAGCCGCAGCTCGGGACCGAGGCCGAGCAGCGCCGTCACCTGCCATGCCAGCAGCGGCGAGGCGACCAGCAGCCAGCCGACCACGAGCGACGAGAGCGCCGGGCGCCGGCCGAGCACCGCTAAGCGGTCCCAGTCGAGCCGCAGCAGCGCGCCGAGCAGGGTGCCGATCACCGCGGCGGTGAGCAGCGGGCGCATCGCCGCGGCCAGCCAGGGCAGCGCGATGCCGATGAAGACGCCGGCAGGCAAGGCCCAGCGTGCCTGCCGGCCCAGGAGCTCGATGGCGCTCAGCACGGCGCGGTCGCGCGAAGTGACCCGGCCTCAGTCGCGGTAGCCGGGCATGACGCGATCGAGGATCCGCATCATGGCTTCGAAGAAGAGGCGTTCGCGCTCCGCGCGCGAATGGCGGTCGTCGGGATGCGGCTCCTGCACCCGCGCGATCACCTCCTCGGAGAGCAGGTGAAGCGGCCGCCCGGTGCTCATCGCGAGCACCTGCGCCCGGCAGACGCGCTCGAGCTTGTAGAGGCGACGGTAGGCCTGCGCGACCGTATCGCCCACCGTCAGCACGCCGTGGTTCTTCATGAAGAGGACATGCTTGTCGCCGATCAGCGCGGCGAGCCGCTCGCCCTCCTCCAGCACGTCGGCGGTACCGCCGTAGTGGTCGTCGTAGGCGACGTGACCGGCGTAGTAGGCGGCCGTCTGGCTCGCCGGCAGCAGCCGGTTGTCCTCCAGCAGGTTCAGCGCCTGGGCCCAGGTCTGGTGGGTGTGCAGCACGACGCGCGCGCCGGTCAGGCGATGCAGCGGCGCGTGGATGCATTGCGCCGAGAGCTCCACCACGCCGTCGCCGGCGAGCGTCGCGCCGCTTTCGTCGAATTCGATCAGGTTGCTCGCGCTCGCCTCCGACCAGTGCAGCCCGAACGGCAGCACCAGGTAGCGGCCGTCCGCGCCCGGGACCGTCATGGTGAAATGGTTGTCGATGCCTTCGTCGAGCTCGTGGAAGACGGCGAGCCGGTGGGCAGCGGCGAGATGGATCCGTGCCTCGGCAACCGGGTCGGGCGTGCGCATGGCGGGGATCGGGGAGCTGGACATGGACTGCCTCGGGAATGCGGATGGGAAGATGCGCGGATTCGCCCGAAGGCGTCGCGACGAAGCGAGGCAGTATAGCGAGGCGGAACCTTCGCGCCGAACCGTGACATCATGACCGCCCTTCCCGCCCCGATGCCATGCAAGACGATTCCCAGCTCCAGGTACCGCCTTCCTTCGTCGCCCTCTACACCGAGCGGCAGCGCCTGACCGTGAAGCGGGAGGAGCTGCTCGCGCGGTTCGATCTCTGCGAGGACCTGGCCAACCACCTGGTCGACTTCGCCAAGACGGTGCACTACCAGCTCGGCGTCTCCGAGGACGAGGTCCTCGCCCGCTGCCACCGCGGGCTGCTCGCGCCGCCGTCGCAGGTCTCGCCGGGCGAGGCGCGATGGATCGAGTGCCGCCTTGCCGAGCTGCTCGGCTGGCAGGCCGGCGGCGACATCGCCCGCCCGGATGCCGGCGAGTGAACGTCAGGAGGCGCGGCCGGCACCGCGCTCGATGCCGCGGGTGCCGGGAAGCGGGTAGCGCCGGACCATCCGCAGGTGCATCGCCGCTCCGGCGGCAAGCGCGGTGGCCGCGATGGCGAGCGAACGGGTGAATCCCTCCCCCGGCGTGCCGCTGCGCGCGAGGAGCAGGGCGACCATCGGCGGGCCGACCACCTGGCCGATGCCGTAGATCGTGGTGAGCAGGCCCATGTAGCTGGCCACCGCGGACGGCCGCAACCGGCGTGCCTCCTGCATGGCGAACAGCGTGATGACGGTGAACGGCGCCCCCACCAACAGGCTGCCGATCGCGAAGCCCGCCACGGTTGGGCGCCACAGGCTGGCCACGATGCCCAACGCCTGGATGCCGTAGGCGGCGGCAAGGACATGACGCCGGTCGATGCCGTCCGGCAGGCGGATGGAGAGCAGGGCGCCCCCGACCACGCCGATGCCGAAGATCGGCCAGAACAGGTCCACCACCGCCGCCCCCGGCAATGCCTGCCGCGCGATCACCGGAAGGAACGTCGCGGTGACGATGTAGCCGAAGCCGGCGAGGCCGTAGGCGAGCGCGAGCAGCGTCCGCTCCATCCTGCCGTCGGCCGGCAGTCCGCCTGCACGATCATCGCCGCGGACTGCGGGCTCGGCGCGCCAGCCGGACAGGCGCTCTTCCCCGCCCTGGAACACTTGCCACACCGCCGCGCCCAGCGCCGCCGCCAGCAAGCCGAACACCACCCAGGCGCTTGCCGACGACCAGCCCCGGGCGACCATGGCCATGCCGAGCAGCCCGCTCAGGACGATGCCGACGCCTGGGCCGGCGAAGATCACCCCGCCGAGCGACGGCGCCCCGAGCTTCGCGAGCCGCGCCAGGCACCAGCTCGCGGTGAACACGATCATGACGGCGCTCGCGACGCCGGCAGCCGCCCGCAGGCTCGGCCAGGTCGCCGGCAGCGGCAGCGCCATGCCGGCCGTCACCACGGCGGTCGCCACCAGCCCGGCCCGCACCAGCGTCGAATATCGCAGCGACGGCAGCCCGCCGACGCGCGACCAGAGCCACGGCTGCAGCGTGCAGAGCAGCGCGCCAAGCACATAGGCGAGGTAGTTCGCGCTCGCGAGCCAGCTGGCCCCTTGCAGGTCGACCACCTGGTCGCCGAGCATCATCGGCAGCAGCGGCGTGAAGGCGAAGCGGCCGATGCCCATCGCCACCGCGAGCGAGGCCATGCCGGCGAGGGCGACCACCCAGGCACGCCGGGATGGCCTGGCCGGCGGCTCCGAGCCTGGCGCCGGGCCTCGCGCGGCGGGGGGTGCAGCGGCATCCTTCGACAATCGATTCGCTCCTCCAAGAGTCACGGCCCGATAGTCTGCCGCAAGCCCGAGGATTCCGTCCGGGCTGTCCCGTCCACGCAGATCCGAACCGAGCAAGCGCGTGCACGGAGCCCGTGTTGACATGACACCGGGCAGGCGCCTACACTGGTTTGATACCGGTAACACGCAGCCTGTTCCTGGTCGCGGACGAGACCAACGGAGACGGCCCCCGCGAGGCGATTGCAGCCTTCGCGATGCGCCATCGCCTCCGGATGTGACGGCGCGCCGGGCAGAGCTGCCGGACAGCAGCAACGGAGGGGACACATGGGCAGGCTCGACTCGAAGATCGCCGTGGTGACCGGCGCTGCCGACGGCATCGGCCGCGCGATCGCGGAGGCATTCACCCGCGAGGGCGCGCAGGTCGGACTGCTCGACATCAATGCGGCGAAGGTCGCCGAGGCGGCCGCGGCGCTGCCGGGATCGCGCGCGCTGGTCTGCGACGTATCGGACCGGGCCGCGGTGCGCCAGGCGATCGATGGTTTCGTGGCCGAGGCGCAGGGGCTGGACATCCTGGTCAACAACGCCGCGTACTTCCACTACGCGCCCCTCACGCAGATGCCGGAGGAGGTCGTGGCGAAGATGATCGACGTGGGCCTCAAGGGTGCGCTATGGGCGCTGCAGGCTGCGACGCCGCATCTCGTCGCAAGGGGCGGCGGCACCGTGATCAATCTCTCGTCGGTGGCCGTGTCGGTCGCGATCCGCAACGCCGGCGTCTACAGCGCCATCAAGGGTGCGCTGGATACGCTGACCCGCCAGCAGGCGGTGGAGCTCGGCCCGCATGGCATCCGCGTCAACGCGCTCGCCCCGGGACCGGTCGTGACGCCGGGAGCGAGCTCGGTGATCGACGCGCAGGGCTGGGAGGCCCGGCGGCAACGCACGCCGCTCAAGCGCCTCGCGACCGGCGCGGACATCGGCTCGGCGGCGGTATTCCTCGCCTCGGACGACGGATCGAGCATCTCCGGCGTGACGCTGAAGGTCGATGCGGCCTTGACCTCCGTCGGCTACTAGGCGGCGGCAGTGCACCTGCCTGCGAAGGTTCGCCGATGATGCAGCCGCGCGCGGATGCGAGCCGCCCGGATGCCACCGCCGCCCGCGCCCTGGTGCAGGATGCGCTGCAGGCGACTGCCAGCGACTTCTCCGCCGCCGCGATGACGAAGGCGCGGCTCTGCCTGCTCGACTATCTCTCCTGTGCCTTCGAGGCGCTGCCGTTGCCCTGGAGCCGGCAGGCCGCGGGGTCGCTCGCACCGGTGATGGACGGCTCGCACCTGGTAGGACGCGCCATCACCTGCGCCCCGGGCGACGCCGCCTTCGCCAATGCGGTGGCCGGCCACGGCCTGGTGCGCGAGGACATGCATGCCGGCAGCGTCGCCCACCTGGGCGTCGTCGTCTGGCCCACGGTGCTCGCCCTGGCCGAATGCCATCCCGTGACCGGCGCCCAGGCCCTGGCGGCGGCCATCGTCGGCTACGAGACCGGCGCCCGCATCGGCCGGGCGCTCGTGACACCGGACCTGGCACGCCTCTTCCGGCCCACCGGGCTGGTCGGCCCGTTCGCGGCGGCGATGGCCGGCGCCCGCGTCACCGGCCTCGACCTCGACCAGGCGCTCAGCGCGTTTGCGCTGGCAGGCAACTGCTGCGGCGGCCTCAACCAGTGGGCGCACACCGGGGCGAGCGAGATGTACTTCCATCCGGGGTTCGTCGCGCGAAACGCCGTCCGCTGCCTCGACCTCGCCCGGCTCGGCGCGACGGCATCGGCATCGATCCTGGAGGGCGAAGCGGGCCTCTTCCGGGCGTACGCGCGCCGTCCGTTGCCCGCCGCCATCCGGCTCTTCGGCGACGGCGAGGCGGAGATCTGCGCCGTGTTCAACAAGCCGGTGCCTGCCTGCAATTTCGCGCAATCGCCCTGCCAGGCAGCGCTGCAGGCGGCGGGCAGGCTTGCCTGCGGCAGCCGCCGCATCACCGCGGTGCGCATCGAGACCACCCAGGCGGCCATCGCCTACCCGGGCTGCGACGCCACCGGCCCGTTCGACCATCCGCTGCAGGCCAAGATGAGCATACCGTTCGGGGTGGCCGCGACCCTCGCGAGCCGCGCCATCGCCGAGGACAACTACCGCCGTCTCGACGATCCCGAGATCTCGCGCCTGGTCGCGGTCACCACGCTGGTCGCCGACCCCATCTACACCGCCGCCTTTCCGGCACGCCAGGGAGCGCGGGTCAGCCTGACGCTCGATGACGGCGCCACGGTCTCGAGCGCGCTCGACGACGTGGCGGCTGCTGGGGATGCGGACATCCGCCGCCGCTTCGTCGCCGCGGCAGCCGGAGTGCTCGGCGAGGAGCGCGCGCGGCGCATCGAGTCGATGGTCGACGACTTCGTCCAGGCGCCGGACGCCGGCGCGCTCTCCCGGCTTTGCGCGCTGCAGCCCGAGGAAGCGGCCCCGGCGCGCGAGAGCGCGCGATGACGGACCTGCAGATCCACCTCGAAGCCTTCCTGCAGTCGCTCGCTGCGGGGGTGCTGGTCGGCGGCATCTACGGCCTGATGTGCGTCGGCCTCGCGATGATCTTCGGGATCATGCGCGTCATCAACTTCGCCCAGGGCGACTTCATGATGCTGGGGATGTATGTCACGTACTTCCTCTTCCTGATGCTCGGCGTCCAGTTCGCGGCCGGCTCTCCGGTCGGCGCCTATCTCTCGATGCTGCTCACCATCCCGGTCATGTTCGGTGTCGGCTACCTGGTGCACCTGCTGCTCATCTCCCGGGTCACCGGCGACCGGACCGCCGCGTTGGAAGGCGAAGGGCACTACGCGCAGTTGATCCTCACGCTCGGGATCGCGCTGGTGCTGCAGAACGGCGGCATGATGCTGTTCGGGCCGCAGCTGGTGTCGGTGCGCACGTCGCTCTCGAGCAGCGCCTGGGAGATCGGGCCGCTGTGGGGCGACTTCATCAGCATCTTCGTCAACAAGGGGCGGGGCATCGCGGCGCTGGTCTCGGTCGGCGTGATCCTCGCGCTCGGCGTGCTGGTCAACCGGACGCGGCTCGGCAAGTCGCTGCGGGCGGCCGCCGACAACCCGGTCGCCTCGTCCTACATGGGGATCGACGTCGACCGCGCATACCGGATCGCGTTCGCGGTGGGCACCTGCATCACCGCGCTTGCCGGCGGGCTGCTCGCCACCAACTACCCGTTCCACCCGTTCGTCGGGCTCGAGTTCGTGATCATCATGTATGCCGGCGTCGTGCTGGGAGGCATCGGCAGCATCCTCGGCGCCTTCTGGGGCGGCATGGTGATTGGCCTGGTGCAGCAGCTCTCGTCGCTGGTGCTGCCGACCCAGCTCCAGAACGCCGCGATCTTCGTCTTCTTCCTGCTGCTGGTCACCCTGCGGCCGCAGGGTCTCTTCGGACGCGAGGCGGAGCGAACCTGATGAAGCGCCTCCGCTCCCATGCGATCCTCCTCGCCGCCGCGGTCCTCTACATGGGCGCCGCGCTCCTGGTGGAGAACGCCTACCACCAGCTCATCTTCACGCTGGTGCTCATCTGGGCCTGCTTCGGGCTCTCCTGGAACATGCTGAGCGGCTACACCGGCCTGGTGTCGTTCGGCCATGCGGCCTTCTTCGGGCTCGGCGCCTATGCCGCGGTGCTCGGCCAGATCTACCTCGGCCTGTCGCCGTGGCTGATGATCCCGCTGGCGGCAGTCATCGGCGCGGTGGCGGGCCTGCTGATCGGGCTGCCCACCTTCCGCCTGCGCGGCCATTACTTCGCGCTCGCCATGCTGGCCTATCCGCTCGCCCTGCTCTACGTGTTCGAGTGGCTCGGATTCCAGGAAGTCACCTTCCCGATGGTGCGGGAGAACGCGTTCCGCTACATGCAGTTCTCGGATCCGCGGTTCTACACCGGGATCGCGCTCGCACTGCTGCTGCTGTTCGTGCTGATCACCCGCCGCGTGGAGCGCTCGCGCTTCGGCATGTCGCTGATCGCGATCAAGCAGAACGAGGCGGCGGCCGAGGCCGCGGGCATCGATACGCTGCGCTGGAAGCTCAAGGCGATCGCGGTGAGCGGCGCGATCGCCGGCGCGACCGGCGCGCTCTACGCGGTCGTCCTGCTGGTGGTCACGCCGGTGTCCGTCTTCGGCATGCTGGTGTCCGCCCAGGCGCTGACGGTGACCATGTTCGGCGGCGTAGGCACGGTCTGGGGGCCGATCATCGGCGCGGCGGTGCTGGTGCCGCTCGGCGAGGTCCTGCACGCCGAGCTCGGCGCGGCCTATCCCGGCATCCAGGGCGTGATCCTCGGCTTCGCGATCATCGCGGTGATCCTGGCCGCCCCGGAAGGCGTCTTCTGGCGCACCCGCGACTTCATCCGCCGCCGGAAGGCGGCGCCAGCCGAGG
>JAEWEW010000021.1 GCA_023389175.1 Pseudomonadota bacterium
GGACCGGCGCGTCAGCGCCGGCGCGCCCTCATGAGCGGCGCCCCGCGCACCCCCGCCCCGCGCGCTCCCCCAACGGAGCCGCCTTCCAGCGAAGAATCAGGCAGCGGGATACTCGACCGACTCGATGTCGACGTCCATGCGCCCCTGCGGCGTAACGATCGCCACCGTATCGCCCTCCCGCGCCTTGATCAGCGCCTTGGCCACCGGCGAGATCCAGCTGATGCGGCCGTTGAGCGGATCGAGCTCGTCGATGCCGACGATCTGCACGCGGCGCACGGTGCCGTCGGGCTCGCGGTAGGTGACTTGGGCACCGAAGAAGATCTGGTCGTTGCCGGCATGCACCGACGGATCAACCACCTCGGCCTTGTCGAGGCGGCGGGTGAGGAAGCGAATGCGCCGGTCGATCTCGCGCAGGCGCTTCTTGCCGTAGATGTAGTCGCCGTTCTCGGAACGGTCGCCGTTGGAGGCGGCCCAGGAGACGGTCTGCACGACCTCGGGGCGGTCGACGTCGAGCAGGCGGGTGAGCTCGTCGCGCAGGGCCTGGTAGCCCTGGCGGGTGATGTAGTTCTTGCCGCCCGGGATGGCAGGCTCGGCCGCCTCCAGGTCGTCGTCCTCGGGCGCGTCGCCGTCGTCGCGCACGAAGGCCTTGCTCATGCTCCCCTCCGAACCGCCGCCGTTAACCGGCGACCGCCATCGACTCGATCAGGATCGAGCCGGTCTCCTTGGTGCCGCGGCTGATGGTGTCGGCGCCGACAGCCACGATGGACTTGAACATGTCCGCGAGATTGCCGGCGACGGTGATCTCCTCCACCGGATACTGGATGACGCCGCCCTCCACCCAGAAGCCGCTCGCCCCGCGCGAATAGTCGCCGGTCACGTAGTTCACGCCCTGCCCCATCACCTCGGTGAGCAGCAGCCCGGTATCGAGCTTGCGCAGCATGGTCTCGAAGTCGTCGCCGCGCCGGGTCCGCCGGCTCGTGAGCCGCAGGTTGTGCGACCCACCGGCGTTGCCGGTGGTCGGCATGCCGAGCTTGCGCGCGCTGTAGCTGGACAGGAAGTAACCCTCGACGACCCCGTTGCGCACCACGTCGCGCGCCGCGGTGGCCACGCCCTCGTCGTCGAACGGCCCGCTGCCCATGGCGCCGGGGAGGAAGGGATCCTCGTGGATGTCGACATGGTCCGGGAAGATCTGCTTGCCGAGCGAATCGACGAGGAAGCTGGTCCGGCGATAGAGCGCCGAGCCACTGGTCGCCTGCACGAAGCTGCCGAGCAGCCCGAGCGCGAGCGGCGCCTCGTAGAGCACCGGCACCTTGCGGGTGCTGAGCTTGCGCGCGCCGAGGCGCGCCAGCGCCCGCTGGGCGGCGTATCGTCCCACCGCCTTCGGGTCAGGCAGCCGCGAGGCGGAACGGTTGGATGCGTACCAGTCGTCCCGCTGCATCTGGGCGCCGCGCTTGGCGATCGGCGAGCAGCTGATGGTGTGCCGGCTGTATGGATAGCCGCCGCTGAAGCCGAGGGTGTTGGCCGCGATGAAGTGGCCGTGATCGACCGAGACGCTCGCGCCGTCGCCGTTGCGCACCAGGGGGCTCACCTCGAAGCTTGCCTGCTCGATCTCGCGCGCGACATCGATCGCCTCGTCCACCGGGACGTTCCACGGATCGAACAGCTTCAGCTTGGCGGCAATGGCGTTTCCGTCGCGGCAGAGCCGGTCCTCGTCGGGCAGGCCGGCGAACGGATCCTCGCCGGTGATGCATGCGATGTCGTAGGCGGCGCGCACGGTGCGCGCGAGCGCCTCCGGGGAGAAATCGCTGGTGCTCGCGTGGCCGCGGCGGGTGCCGACATACACGGTGATCCCGAGCCCCTTGTCGCGCGTCTGCTCGATGGTCTCGACCTTGCCCTTGCGCACGGTCACCGAGAGGCCACAGGACTCCGAGACCTCGCTCGCGGCCGCGGTGCCGCCGAGCGCGAGCGCCTGCTGCATCACGTCCTGCGTGAGCTGCTCGAAATCACCCTGTCGGTAGTCGAAAAGCCGGGACGGATCGGCGACACGCGAGCGCGCGGCGGAGGAGCTCGTCTTTTTCATCGAAGTATCATATCAGCCATGAGAGCGCGACGATCCCGGGGCACGACGGCCGCCGCCACGACCGCCGCCGCGACGCAGATGCGCCACGGCGCGCCGGGCGACGACGACCGCCAGGACCGTCCCAGCAAGACGCGGCGCAAGAAGCAGAGCCACGCGCTGCAGGCGCTCGGCGAACGGCTGGTGGCGCTCTCGCCGGACAAGCTCTCGCACATGCCGATCGACGAGCCGCTGCGCGACGCGGTCCAGCAGGCGCAACGCATCACCAGCCACGAGGGCCGGCGCCGGCAGCTGCAGTACATCGGGCGCCTGATGCGCGAGGCGGACGCCCAGGCGATCGCCGATGCCTTCGCGGCCGACGACGCCCGGCACCGCGGGCTGGTCGGGGCGATGCACGCCGCCGAGCGCTGGCGCGACGGCCTGATCGATGCGAGCCTCGAGCTTCGCGACTTCCTGACGCGCTATCCCGGCGGCGCCGCCGTACCGCTCGCGGAGCTCGTCACCGGCGCCCGTCGCGAGCGGGCCGAGGAGCGACCGCCGCGAGACGCGCGCACGCTGTTTCGCGAACTTCACCGGATCATCGCCGACCATGAGCTCGAACGACACTGACGCCCGGAACGACCCCGACCGCCCGCTGCGGGTCGGCCTCGTCTCCATCAGCGATCGCGCTTCCACCGGGCAGTACCAGGACCAAGGCATTCCGGCGCTGGTCGAATGGCTGGGCAAGGCGATCACCACGCCGTGGACGCACGAGGCCCGGCTGATCCCGGACGAGCAGGCCGGCATCGAGGCGACGCTGGTGGAGCTGGTGGACCGGTCCGGCTGCGACCTTGTGCTGACCACCGGCGGGACCGGACCGGCGCCGCGCGACGTCACGCCGGAGGCGACGCTCGCGGTTGCCCACAAGGTCATGCCGGGCTTCGGCGAGCAGATGCGCGCGATCAGCCTGAACTTCGTGCCGACCGCGATCCTCTCGCGCCAGGTCGCCGTGATCCGCGGCGGCGCCCTGATCGTGAACCTGCCCGGCCAGCCGAAGTCGATTCGCGAGACGCTGGAGGGCCTGCGCGATGCCGACGGCAATGTCCTCGCCGCCGGCATCTTCGCGGCCATCCCTTACTGCCTGGACCTGATCGGGGCGCCGTACATCGAAACCGACCCGGCGGTCTGCAAGGCGTTCCGGCCGAAGTCCGCCATTCGCCCGCCTCGAGACGCGTCACGCGGGTCACCCTGATCGACGGTCCGCCCGGGTCAATAGCGGGTGCAGCCGCCGACGCCCGCGATCTGCAGCAGGTTCGACATCACCTGCGCGAGCCGCTGTGCGCTGGTCACCTCGACGATGAAATTGAAGCGCGCGACATCGCCGCGGGTGTTGCTGCGCACGGAAAGCACGTTCAACCGCTCGCGCGCGAATGCCTCGATGATGTCGCGCAGCAGGTCCGGCCGGTCGCTCGCGTCGATCTGCAGCCCCACCGGATAGCGGCGCTCGACCGGCTGGCCGCCGCGGCCGCGCGCCGGCCGCTCCCAGTCTCCCCAGGAGGCCGGCAGCACCCGCTCCGGCGCCCGCTGCGCGAGCTGCGCGAAGCTGCGGCAACCGTCCCGATGCACGCTGACGCCCTTGCCCCGCGTGACGAACCCGACGATCGGATCCGGCGGCGCCGGATGGCAGCAGCGGGCGAGCTGGGTCAGCAAGAAGTCCACGCCCACGACCAGCACCGGGTTGCCGCCTGGCCGCTGGCTGCCCGGGCGCAGCAGCGTCGTCGTATCCGGCAGCGGGATCGCGGCGCCAGCCTCCCCCGGCCGCACGAGCGGCGCCGGGCCGATACCGGACGAGCGGATTGCCTCCTCCAGCGCCCGGGCGCCGATGGTTTCGCGCGCGACCGCTGTGAACAGCGCCGCTGCCGACGGCTGGTCGAGGCGGTGGGCAAGCTCCTCCAGCGACAGCAGCGTGCGGCCCTCGCGGGCGAGCGCCTTCTCCACCTTGGCGCGTCCGGCGGCAAGCTCCTGGTCCCGCGCCTGCGCGTTGAACCACTGCCGAACCTTGCTTCGGGCGCGGCCGCTGCGGATGTAGCCGAGCGCGGGATTGAGCCAGTCGCGCGACGGCCCGGGCTCCGGTCCGCCGGCGCCTGCGCCGCGGGCGGCGGTGATCTCCACCACCTGGCCGTTGGCGAGCGACGTGTTGAGCGGGACGATCCGGCCGTCCACCTTGGCGCCGCGGCAGCGATGGCCGAGCGTGGAATGCAGGTGGTAGGCGAAGTCCACCGGCGTCGATCCGGCCGGCAGCTCGATCACCCGCCCCTGCGGCGTCAGCACGAAGATGCTGGAATCATCGGTGGTACGGGCCTCTTCCGTGCCGAACCGCGCGCCGATCTCCTGCTGCCACGCGAGCAGATGCCGCAGCCACGAAAGCCTTCCCGCCTGGTCGGCGCCGGCGACCTCCGGTCCGGACGGCGCGAGCCCGGACGGCGCCAGCCCGCCGGGTGACGCTGCCGTGGTGGCCTCCTTGTAGCGCCAGTGCGCGGCCACGCCGTACTCGGCTTCCTCGTGCATCTCCCGGGTGCGGATCTGGACCTCCAGCGTACGGTCGTCGTCGGCGACCACCACCTCGTGCAGCGATCGATAGCCGTTGGGCTTGGGCCTCGCGATGTAGTCGTCGAACTCGCCCGGCACCGGTTCCCAGCGCTCGTGCACGACATCGAGCGCCGCATAGCAGTCCGCCACCGAGCCCACCAGCACCCGCACCGCGCGCAGGTCGTGCAGCTGCTCGATGGCGAGCGCCTTGCTCTTCAGCTTGTTGTGGATGCTGTAGAGGTGCTTGGGGCGGCCGGTCACTCGCGCCTCGATGCCGCGCTGCTCGAGCAGCGCGGCCAGCTCGTCGGCGGACCGGGCGACGAAGCGCTCGCGCTCGGCGCGCTTGGCCTCCACGCGCCGGGCGAGATCCCGATAGACCTCCGGCTGGGTGCAGCGGAACGCCAGGTCCTCCATCTCCCACTTCAGGCGGAAGAGCCCGAGCCGGTTCGCGAGTGGCGCGAGCACCGTGAGCGCCTCGTGCGCCGCCGGGAAGGACGCCGGCTTCCCGGCCAGGCCGTCGGCCACCGCGCGGCGCAGGTTCTGCAGGCACGAGGCGAGCCGGACCATCACCACGCGCACGTCCCGCGCCATCGCCATCGTCATCCGGCGCAGCGTCTCGGCCTGGTGGCGCCCGCCCTGCATCGACGCGTCGGCGGGACCCAGCGAGAGCGCGAGCAGCCGGCTCGAACTGTCCAGCAGCGCTGCAACCGTGCCGGCCAGGTCTTCGCCCAGCCAGCGGGCAAGCTCGGGCTCGTCCGGGGGAGGCTGGCTGCAGGCGAGCACGCCGACCAGCCGGGTGACCCGGTCCGCGCGCTGGGCCTCCAGGATCGACGCGACGCCGCAGCCGTGGTCGCGTGCCGCTTCGCCGGTGAGCCGGGTCCAGGCAAGCGGCTGGTCGCCGTGCCGGTCCAGCCAGCCGAGCGCCTGCTCGAGCGCGCCCTGCAGCACGTCCCGCGCCGGCGCGGGCGGCCCGATCGGCAGGCTCCTCCCCGGCGGCGCCGCGACCTGTCCCTGCGCCGACGCCACTGGAACCGTTGGAACCGCCGGAGCCGCCGTCGGCGACCTCGCCGGATGTCCCGATTCGCGGGCCGAACCCATCTGCCTCTCCGCTCCCCCTACGCCCCAGGCGCCGGCCACCGCGGCAGCGGTCGCCTGCCGTCCCACCTTCGCGGATCGCCGTTCGTCGACCGCCTATTGTAGAAGCCCCCTGTCGCTGATCTGCGGGCGTTCGTGAGGAATGTCCTCGGGGATCCCGGGCAACCCTGCTGGAATGCCGGTCATGGGAGCACTGCCTTTCGCGCCTGCGATCACCATGCGCATCATCATCGTCGAACTCACCCCGAGCCGAGCAATCGGCCTGGGCCCTTCACTCGCCGGGATCGAGGCCGCCCATGCGCGCGGCATCGACGCGGCGATCGAATCCCTCCGAACCAGCGAGCCGGAAGTGATCGTCCTGGACGTTGGCACGGAGTCGGGACCGCAACTCGCGACGTCGCCGGCCGAAGCCTTCCAGCGGCTATCCGACGCGGCGCCGGGAACCCGGATCGTGGTGGTGGGCGCGGGCGACGAGATGCTCGTCCAGGAGATGCTCTGCCTCGGCGCCTTCGACTTCCTTACCTATCCCGACGAGCTCGATGCGCTTGCATATGCGGTCCGCCGCGCGATGCGCGCGGCCCAGCTGGAACGGCGACCGGGCACGAGCGGCGGACGCCGCCGCCTGACCGAGGTGGTGCCGGGCGTATTCACCGGCGACCCGACCATGCGCCGGAT
>JAEWEW010000067.1 GCA_023389175.1 Pseudomonadota bacterium
GGGCTATGCGGAGGAGACGCCGGTCAGCCGCTACTTCGTCGATGCGCGGGTGCTCTCCATCTTCGAGGGCGCCGAGGAGACGCTGGCGCTCAAGGTGGTGGCGCGCGCGCTGATGGAGCGCGCGCTCGCGGCATCCGGCGCTGCATCGAGCACCGGCGGCGGCGCCTTGAACCCGTGAACGAAGAGGTGTGCGATGCGAAGCGCGAGCTCCCTGGGCGCGATCGGCCCGGAGCGATGGAACCAGCTGAGCGTCCAGATCATCATCCCGAAGAGGAGCAGCGCATAGGGCTTGCGCACCCGCTTCGCCGCCATCAGCTCCGGATTGATCTCGCGCAGCAACTCCACCAGCATGTCGGTGAGGCGGACCTCCATGCGGCGGATCTCCTGCAGCTTGCCGCGCGGCAGGAACTTGAGGTCGTTCATCAGCATGATGTGCTCGTCGCGCTCGCGCGCGGCGACGCGGATGAAGCTCTCCACGAAGCCGGCGAAGCGCTCCTCGGCCGGGGCGGGAAGCGCCACGATCCGCTCGAGGTCCGCAGCCTGGCGCGAGATGTGGTCGTGCACGATCTCGTAGAGCAGGTCCTCCTTGCTCGGGAAGTAGTGGTAGATGTGGGACTTGGAGGTGCCGCAGGCATTGGCCACGTCCATCATCGTCGCCCCGTCGAAGCCCTTGCGGGCGATCAGCGCGGCGGCCTTGCCGATGATGGCCTTCTTCTTGATGTCGTAGTCGCCGGCGCGCACTCGCGTCATCGCTTCCTCCCCTTCGACCGCATTCTTAGACCGTCCGGACGGCCTGTATTATGCGCCGCGCCCCGCGACCGGATTCGCGCCGGGGCGTTTCGGGTAAACCCCAGATGCGGCGCATGGCCGGCGCTTCATAATCGCCATTCAAAGACCGACGGGACGGTCGGATAATGACGCGCGACGGCACGCGGCACACCGGGGCTTCCCCTGCCATGGCACTCGACCTTCCTGCCGGCGCACCGCCGGCGCTTGCGGTGCACAACATCCAGATCGTCTACGGCGGCGCCATCGAAGCGGTGCGGGATGTGTCGCTCGAAGTGCGACCGGGGCAGATCGTCGCGCTGCTCGGCTCGAACGGCGCCGGCAAGTCGAGCGTGCTCAAGGCGGTGTCCGGCGTGCTGGACGCCGAGGACGGCGTGATCGAGAAGGGTTCCATCCGCCTCGCCGGCGAGCCGATCGACCGGGCGGCGGCGCCGTCGATCGTGCGCCGCGGACTGGTGCAGGTGCCCGAGGGGCGACGGCTCTTCGCCACGCTGACCGTGGACGAGAATCTCGTGGTCGGGGCGCACCTGCGCGATGCCGAAACGCTCGCCCGTGGACGCGAGGCGGTCTACGCGCTGTTTCCCCGGCTCGCCGACCGGCGCGACCAGATCGCCGGCTACCTCTCCGGCGGCGAGCAGCAGATGGTGGCGATCGGCCGGGCGCTGATGGCCAGGCCGACCGTCCTCGCGCTGGACGAGCCGTCGCTGGGGCTCGCGCCCCTGATCGTGAGCGAGATCTTCGCCACCATCCGCAAGCTGCGCGATGCCAACGGGATCACCATCCTGCTGGTGGAGCAGAACGCGAGCCGCGCGCTCGCCCTCGCGGACTATGCCTACATCATGGAGAACGGCCGGGTGGTGCTCGACGGCACCAGCGAGCAGCTGCGCCGCAATGCCGATGTGCGCGAGTTCTACCTCGGCATCGGTGCGCGGCAGGATCGCGTCAGCATGAAGGACGTGAAGCACTACAAGCGTCGCAAGAGGTGGCTGTCGTGAGCGGCCTGGTCGCGCCACGCGCCTGGAGGGCCCGCCGGTGAGCGACGCGCCCCCGGTCCTCGACGTGCGTGGCGTTTCCAGGCACTTCGGCGGCGTCCGCGCGGTCGAGGCCGTGAGTCTCAAGGTCATGCCCGGCGAGATCGTGAGCCTGATCGGACCGAACGGCGCGGGCAAGACCACGACCTTCAACCTGGTGAGCGGCGTGCTGCCGCCTTCGTCCGGACGGATCCTGTTCAAGGGGCGCGACACGGCGGGCCTGCGGTCGTCCGAGTTCGCCCGGCTGGGCATCGGACGTACCTTCCAGAACCTCGCGCTCTTCCGCCACGGCACGGTGGTCGAGAACTTGCTGGTGGGCCGGCACATCCACTTCGGCTACTCGGTGCTGGAGTCGCTGGTCTTCTGGGGCCGCTCGCGACGCGAGGAGATCGCCGCGCGCGAGAAGGTGGAGTCGATCATCGAGTTCCTCGAGATCGAGGAGCTGCGCGACAAGCCGGTCAGCCAGCTCGCCTACGGCCAGCAGAAGCGGGTGGAGCTCGGCCGGGCGCTCGCCTGCGAGCCGGAGCTGCTGCTGCTCGACGAGATCGTCGCCGGCATGAACCGCGAGGAGAAGGAGGACATCGCGCGATTCACCCTCGACATCCGGGACGAGTTCGGCATCGCGGTGCTGATGATCGAGCACGACATGCAGGTGGTCATGGACCTGTCGGACCGGGTCTACGTGCTGGACTTCGGCCGGCTGATCGCCGAGGGCACGCCGGCCGAGGTCGCGGCGAATCCGGCGGTGCTGGCGGCCTACCTGGGCGAGGAGGCGGATGTTGGCTGACCCGGCCGCTTTGCTGCGCGGCGACGCGACGCTGCCGGGCCTGCTGCGCCGGCGCGCGGCCGAGCACGGCGAGCGGGTGGCGCTGCGCGAGAAGGTGCAGGGCATCTGGCAGGGCCGCACCTGGGCCGAGTACTACCGGAATGCGCGGCGGGTGGCGCTCGGGCTCTGGGAGCTGGGCCTCCAGCGCGGCGACCGCATCGTGATCGCGGCCGAGGACATTCCGGCGTGGTTCTATGCCGACCTCGGGGCTCAGATGATCGGCGTCCAGGTGGTGGGCATCTATCCCACCAATCCGTGGCCGGAGCTACAGTACATCGCCGCACACTGCCAGGCGCGGGTCGCGATCACCGGGGACCAGGAGCAGACCGACAAGGTGCTCGACGCCATGTCGAACGGCACCGGGCTGCCTCATCTGCGCCGCATCTTCTGCGTCGACATGAAGGGGCTCAGGCGCTATCCGCCCGGTCGCCCGGACAGCTTCGAGGCGCTGCTCGCGCTCGGCGACCGGTTGGGCAGGGCGGATCCGGAAGCGGAGCGACGGCTGGACGACGCGATCGACGCGCTCGATCCGGACGACGTCAACATCCTCGTCTACACCTCCGGCACCACCGGGCCGCCGAAGGGCGCCATGCTGACGCACCGGAACTTCGTCTACGGCGCTGCCGCCTATGCGGTGGCCCGCGGCATGCTGGACAAGCCCTTCGAGTCGGTCTGCTACCTGCCGCTCTGCCATGTGGCGGAGCGCAGCTACTCGACCGTCCTGCACCTGCTGACCGGCGGCTGCGTGAACTTCGCCGAGTCGATCGACACGGTGGCCAGCAACATCCGCGAGATCGCGCCGACATTCTTCCTCGGGGTCCCGCGCATCTGGGAGAAGCTGCAGCAGCACTTCGAATTCCGCATGAAGGACAGCGGCCGCCTGCAGCAATCGATCTACCGGGCCGGCATGCGTCGCGGTCGCGTGCTCTCGGACCGGCGCGCGTCCACCGGGCGGCTTGCCTCGTGGCGCGACCGGGCTGAGTTCGCCTTCTGGTACGCGGTGCTGTTTCGGAACATGCAGCGCCACATGGGGCTGAACCGCACCCACACCCGCATGTGCGGCGGCGCGTCGGTGTCGCCGGAGACGCTGCGCTTCTTCGACATCATCGGCCTGCCGGTCGGCCAGGGTTACGGGCTCACCGAGGCCGGCGGGCTCGGCTTCGTCCAGGTGCCGGGGCGCGGCTTCATTCCCGGCAGCTGCGGTCCCGCGATGCCGGGTACCGAGTGGCGGGTCGGCGACGACGGCGAGATCTTCCTGCGCTCGCCGGGCGTGTTCAAGGGCTACCTGTTCGACGACAAGGGCACGGCGGCGATCCTCGGCGCGGACGGCTGGCTCGCTTCCGGCGACATCGTGGAGGTGCGCGGCGGCGACGAGATCGCGGTGGTGGATCGCAAGAAGGCAATCATCATCACTGCCGGCGGCAAGAACATCGCCCCGTCCGAGATCGAGAATGCGCTGAAGGACAGCCCCTACATCCGCGAGGCGATCGTGGTGGGCGAGGGCCGCAAGTTCCTCGGCGCCCTGATCCAGATCGACTTCGACACGGTCGGGCGCTGGGCCGCAGAGCGCAACCTGCAGTACACCACCTTCAAGTCGCTCGCCCAGCTGCCGCAGACGCGCGAGCTGGTCCAGGAGGTGGTCGACCGAGTGAATGCGCGCTTCGCGCGCGTGGAGAACATCCGCCGGTTCGTGCTGCTGGAGAAGGAGCTGGACCATGACGACGGCGAGCTGACTGCCACGCAGAAAGTCCGCCGCGGCCTCATCGACCGCAAGTTCTCGCGCGAGCTGGACGTCATCTACGGGGAGTCGGCCGCGCCCCGCGAGGAAGCCGACAGTAGCCGCGGGAGGATGGTCCGGTGAGCGTCGCCGCCCGGTCGCCCGCTGCCGGCGCTCGCCTTCCCGGGGAAGGGTGTCGCGCGCAGCAAGAGGAGGCCAGCCAGTGAACTACCTGGTGGAGCTGGTGGTCACCGGCCTCGTCATCGGCGCCATCTACGGGCTCGTCGCGATGGGCTTCGCGGTGATCTACAAGGCGACCGGCATCGTCAACTTCGCGCAGGGCGAGATGGGCATGCTGTCGGCCTACGTCTCGTGGTCGGTCGCGACCAGCCTCGGGACCGGCGGCGTCGCCACCATCCTGGTCGCGATCGTCGTGGGCGCGCTGCTCGGCCTTGCGTGCGAGCGGCTGGTGATGCGGCCGATGCTCGGCGAGCCGGTGCTCTCGGTCGTGCTGGTGACCGTGGGCCTCGCGGTGGTGCTGCGCTCGGTGGTCACCCTGGTCTGGGGCGCGGCCCCGCACAAGTTCGACGTCGCCGGCGCCGACACCATCCTGCAGCTCGCGGGCATCGGAATCCGCGTGAGCCAGCTTGCGGTCATCGCGGTGCTGCTGGTCGCGCTGGCTGGATTCTGGTACTTCCTGCGGCACAGCCGGTTCGGCGTGGCGATGCGCGCGGTGGCGGCGGACGAGAAGACCGCGCGCCTGATGGGCGTCTCTACCGCGCGGGTGCAGGCGGTTGCCTGGGCCGCGGCGTCCGCCCTCGCCGCGCTGGCGGGCGCCTTCTTCGCGGTGATCTACGGCCTGGCGCCCACCATCTTCCAGCTTGGATTGAAGGCGTTCCCGGCCACGGTACTCGGCGGCTTCGATTCGGTGCTGGGCTCCGGCGCAAGCGGGCTTGCGATCGGCGTGCTCGAGAACCTGGTGGGCGGCTACATGGCCAGCACGCTCAAGGAGATCGTCGGCTTCCTGGTGATCCTGGTGGTGCTGATGGTCCGGCCCTTCGGCCTCTTCGGCGAAAAGCGGATCGAGAGGGTCTGATGCGCAGCGGCTTCTTCAAGCAGCGGTACGCCGAGCTGGTGGTCCTCACCGACTCGCCGGCGGTGAAGGCCTGGACCGTCGCCTTGCTGCTCGCGCTGGCGGCAGCGCCTTTCCTCCTCGACTACTTCCAGCTTTCGCATCTCACCGTCATCCTGTTCACGCTGGTCGGCGCGCTCGGGCTGATGGTGCTCACCGGATTCACCGGGCTGATCTCGCTCGGCCACGTGGGTTTCCTGATGCTCGGCGGCTATGCCTACGCGATCGGTGTCTCGCGGCTCGGCCTGCCGGCCGAGCTCGCGCTGGTGCTGTCGGCCGTCGTGCCGGCGCTCTTCGGCCTTGTCGTCGGCATCCCGTCGCTGCGGCTGCACGGCCTCTATCTCGCGATCACGACGCTCGCCTTCGCCTACATCGTGAGCGCCGCCATCCTGGCAGGCGGCGACTTCACCGGCGCAGGCAACGGCATCATGGTCGATCGCCCGGTGATCCTCGGCATGAGCCTCGCCAGCGACCGCGCGTTCTACTGGTTCTGCCTCGCCATGGCCGTCCTGTCGGTGCTGCTGGTGATGAACCTGCGGCGCTCCTACGTCGGCAGGGCGCTCGTGGCCATCCGCGACAACGACATCGCGGCGCGCACCATGGGCATCAGCCTGGTGCGCTACAAACTGCTGGCCTTCCTGGTGAGCGCGGCCCTCACGGGGCTCTCCGGCGCGCTGATGGGCATCTACATGAGCATCGTCTCGGTGGAGGGCTATCCGTTCCTGCTCAGCATCGAGGCCCTCGCGATCATCATCGTCGGCGGGATCGGCTCGGTGCTCGGCGCGGTCCTGGGAACCATCTTCATCGTGACGATGCCGGAGGTGCTGTCCGCGCTCATGTCGGGGCTGGGCGGACGGCTGGCCGACACCATGACCACCAGCGCCCACGAGATCAAGACCATCCTCTACGGCCTCGCCATCATCGGGTTCCTGCGCTTCGATCCCCGCGGATTGCGCGGCATCTGGCAGGACCTGCGCCATGCGTGGGTCTTCTGGCCGCTGCGCTACTGACCATTCCTACCCGTCCTACCAAGGAGACTGACATGAACCGGAGACACACCACCCTCGTCGGCCTCGGCCTCTTCGCCGCGGCCGCCTTCGCGCCTGCCGCCGCGCAGCAGGGCGTGACCGACACCGAGATCGTGCTCGGCGACATCCTGCCGCTCACCGGCCCGCCGGCGCTCCTCGGGGTGGCGCACAACCTCGGCGTGAAGGTGGCGCTCGCCGAGGCCAATGCCGCGGGCGGGATCAACGGCCGCAAGCTGCGGCTGGTCTCCGAGGACGACGGCTACGTGCCCTCCCGGACTATCCAGGGCGTGCGCAAGCTGATCAACAGCGACAAGATCTTCGCCTTCACCTCCATCTCGGGCACCGCCCAGGCGCAGGCGGCGATGCCGATCATCAAGCAGTCCGGCATCCCGGCCATGGCGCCGATCACCACCTACGAAGGCCTCTACAAGCCGACCATCAAGAACGTCTTCGCCGTCGGGTACGACATGGCGGATGCCGTGACCGGGCTGGTCCTCGGCATGGCCGAACGCTACCCCGGCAAGAAATGGGCGCTCATCTCGCAGGACGACGAGTACGGCGAGAACGTGCGCCGGGGCTTCGACCGCGCCGTCAAGGAGAAGAAGCTCGAGGTGGTGTCGACCCAGATCTTCAAGAAGGGCCAGTCGGACTTCTCGTCGGAGATCCTGAAGGTGAAGCAGGCGGGCGCGGAAGCGCTCATGGCCGGCGGCGTGCTCGGCGAGAACATCACGATGGCCAAGGAGCTGGAGCGCATCGGGCACAAGATCCCGATGGGCGTGACCTACGTCTCGCGGGTGCCGGCCAGCGCCAAGATGATGGGGCCCGCCGGTGAGAACGTCTACACGGTGGACTACGTCTACCTGGAGAGCTCGCCCCAGGCCAAGGGCTTCATGGAGAAGATCTCGAAGTTCCTGTCCGCCGAGGAGCAGGCGCGAGTGAACCGGTACACCTTCACCGGCTACGCCTCGACCCGCGCGCTGCTCGACGCGATGAGCCGCTGCGGCAAGTCGCTCACCTGGGAATGCACGAACAAGGAGCTCGGCCGGGTGAAGAATCTCGAGACCGGCGCCATGACGCCGATCAGCTTCTCTGACGACGACCATCTCGCCGCGCCCAAGCTGTTCCTGCTCAAGGCCGACCCGGCGGCGGCGACCTACAAGGCACTCGACTGACCTCGGGGAACAGCCATGGCGACTTTCGAGTTCCAGGAGCCGGAGTACCTCGACGAGGACCTGCGGATGGTGCGCGCCCAGGTGCGCCGCTTCGTGGACGAGGTGATCGTGCCGAACGGCGAATCCTGGGAGGCGCGGCGCGAGATCCCGCGCCAGGTCTTCCGGGAGCTGGGCGCCCTCGGCTTCCTCGGCATGCGGCATCCGGTCGAGTACGGCGGCGGCGGGCTCGGCGCCATGGCTTCCGTGGTGCTGGGCGAGGAGCTGGCGCGGTCCACCTTCGGCGGCGTCGCCGCGGCGCTCACGGTGCACAGCGACATGTCCGTCGGCCATATCGCGCATCGCGGCACCCACGAGCAGAAGCAGCGCTACCTGCCGGCCGCCTGCGCGGGCGAGAAGGTCGGCGCCGTCTGTGTCACCGAGCCGGGTGCCGGCTCGGATGTCGCCGGGCTCAGGACGCGGGCGGTCCGCGCGCAGGAGGGCTGGGTGATCAACGGATCCAAGACCTTCATCACCAACGGGGTGCATGCGGACATCTACGTCGTTGCGGCGCGCACGGATCCGGACGCCAAAGGGAGCCGCGGGATCTCGCTCTTCATCGTCGAGCGGGGCAACCCGGGCCTGAAGGTGGCACGCCAGTTCGAGAAGCATGGCTGGCGATCCTCCGACACCGCCGAGCTGTTCTTCGAGGACATGGCGGTGCCGGACGATGCGCTGCTCGGCGAGGAAGGCAAGGGCTTCTACTACATCATGAGCACCTTCCAGAACGAGCGGCTGGTGGTCGGAGCCCTCGCTTCGGGCAGCTGCGCCAAGGCCATCGAGGTCACGGTAGACTACATGCGGCAGCGGCAGGCCTTCGGCAGGCCGCTGTGGGACCAGCCGGTGGTGCGCAACAAGGTCGCGTGGATGGCGGCCAAGGCGGCCGCCGTGCGCGCGCTGACATACCAGTGCGCCCAGATGATCGACGAGGGCAAGGACACGGTGCGCGAGGTTTCGATGCTGAAGGCATTCTCCGCCGAGACGCTGCAGGAGGTGGTGCATACCTGCCTGCAGCTGCACGGTGGCACCGGCTTCATCGAAGGCACGCCGATCGAGCGTATGGCTCGCGACGCCCGTATCCTCACCATCGGCGGCGGCGCCACGGAGGTCATGCTGGAGGAAGTGGCCAAGCGGATGTGAGAGGCCGAGGCGCATGACGATCAACGAGTTCACTCCCTACGGCTGGCCGGAACCCGGCCCGCTGTACCTGAGACCTACCGAGTTCCTGGACTACCGCGACCCGCGGGTGGAACGCTTCGCCCGCGAGGCGGTGGCCGGCGCGGACACCCCGCGTGAGCGGGCGGTGCGTCTCTTCAACGCGGTGCGCGACGACATCCGCTACGACCCGTACAACGTGCGTCTCGTTCCGCAGAAGTACCGCGCGAGCACCGTGCTCGCCGAAGGACACGCCTTCTGCATTCCGAAGGCGGTGCTGCTCGCCGCGGCGGCGCGATGCGTCGGCATCCCGGCGGCCATCGGCCTGTCCGACGTCGTCAACCACTTCACCTCGCCCAAGCTCATGGAGCGGATGGGCGGCAAGGATGTCTTCATCCATCACGGCTGGGCAGCGCTGCACCTCGACGGTCGCTGGCTCAAGGCGGCGCCCGCCTTCAACACCGGCCTTTGCACCCGCATGGGCGTGCCGCCGACCGAGTTCGACGGCGCCTCGGATGCGGTCCTCCAGCAGTTCGACGCTTCCGGCACCCGGCACATGAGCTACCTGCGCGACCACGGGGTCTGGTCGGACCTGCCGTATCGGCGCATCCACGACGAGTTCGCCGGGTTCTATCCGCCTGCCCTTTGGCAGGAAGCGTGCGACGATGGCGCCGAGTTCGGACGCGACTGAAGTGGAGCGACGCGCCAGCCCGCTGCGTTCGCCGCCCCCCGAAGACTGCGCCTAGTTCCCGACATGCCAGGCCCACTCGCCCACGTGACCGTCGTCGAGCTCGCCGGCATCGGCCCGGGTCCCTTCGCCTGCATGATGCTGGCCGATCTCGGCGCGAGCGTCATCCGCATCGACCGGCTGCCGTCCGGTGGCGACGGACCGCTGCAGGCCATGCTGCGCAACGACGGCATCGTCGACCGCGGCCGGCGCTCGCTGTCGGTCGACCTGAAGGACCCGCGCGGCCTCGAGGCCGCGCTGCGGCTGGTGGAACGCGCCGACATCCTGGTGGAGGGCTACCGTCCGGGGGTCGCGGAGAAGCTCGGACTCGGGCCGCAGCCATGCCGCGCGCGCAACCGCCGGCTGGTCTACGGCCGCATGACGGGCTGGGGCCAGAGCGGCCCGCTCGCGCAGGCAGCCGGCCACGACATCAACTACATCGCGCTCTCCGGGGCGCTGCACGGAATCGGCAGCGCGGACCGGCCGCCGGTGCCGCCGCTCAACCTGCTCGGCGACTACGGCGGCGGCGGCATGCTGCTCGCGGTGGGCCTGCTGGCCGGGCTTGCCGAGGCGCAGCGCAGCGGCGAAGGGCAGGTGGTCGATGCCGCCATGACGGACGGCACCGCGCTGCTGATGGCGCTGCCTTACGGCCTGCTGGCGAAGGGGCTCTGGCAGGATGCGCGCGAGCGGAATTTTCTCGACGGCGCCGCCCACTTCTACGGCACCTATGAATGCGCCGACGGGCGCCATGTCTCGGTGGGCGCGATCGAGCCGCAGTTCTACCGGCGGCTCCTGGACCTGTGCGGGATCGACGACCCACAGTTCGACCGCCAGTGGGAAGCGGGGCAATGGCCGCAGCTGCGCGACAAGCTCGCCGCCCTCTTTCGCACCCGCACCCGGGAGGCGTGGTGCGCGCTGCTCGAAGGCAGCGACGCCTGCTTCGCGCCGGTCCTCTCGATGAGCGAGGCGCCCGGCCATCCGCACAACGCGACACGCCAGACCTTCGTCACCGAAGACGGCATCACCCAGCCCGCGCCCGCGCCCCGCTTCGACCGGACGCCGACCCGGCTGCCTGCGCGCGCGCCACGGGTTGGACAGCACACCCGCGAGCTGCTCGCCGCTGCAGGGTATGGCGCCGCCGAGATCGCCGCGCTGCTTGCAGCCGGCGTGCTCCACCAGGAGGAGGGGGCGTGAGCGACAGGAGGGGACGCAAGTGAACGACGAAGCCGTCCTGTTGGAGGTGGATGCCCAGGGCGTCGCCACGGTGACGCTCAACGAAGGCGAGCGCATGAATCCGCTCACTCCGGCGCTGCAGCGAGGACTGCTCGACGCCCTGCAGCAGGTGCGCGAAAACGCCTCGGTGCACGCGGTGCTGCTCACGGCTCGTGGACGGGGCTTTTGCGTCGGTGCCGACCTGGCCGACCTGCGCGACCGTGCGGGCCAGCCAGGCGGCATTTCGGTCGGCGGCTACGTCGGCGCAATGATGGAGGAGTCCGGTAATCCGATCATGGCGGGCTTGCGCTCGCTGCCGGTGCCGGTGGTGTGCGCCGTCAACGGCGCCGCGGCCGGAGGCGGCGTCGGCCTCGCGCTCGCGGCGGACATGGTGATCGCCGCGCGGTCGGCCTACTTCTACCTGCCGTTCGTGCCGGCGCTTGGATTGGTGCCCGACATGGGAGCGAGCTGGCTCCTGCCGCGTGCGCTCGGACCGGCCCGCGCGATGGGGCTCGCGCTGACCGGCGAGAAGCTCGGCGCCCAGCAGGCCGCCGACTGGGGCCTGATCTGGGCATGCGTGGACGATGAGCGCCTGGCGGAGGAGGCGCGGCGGCTGGCCTCGCGGCTTGCCGGCCTGCCCGCTGGCGCGATCGAGGAAACCCGCGCGCTCTTCGGTGCGGCGGAGCGGAATTCCTTCATTGAGCAGCTTGCCCTGGAGCGGGAAAGGCAAACGGCGTTGGCCGGCAAGGAGAGCTTTGCCGAGGGCTTGCGGGCGTTCGCAGAGCGGCGCAAGCCGACGTTTCGCGGGCGCGGCTGAAGGCAAGCGGCCCATGAGGATCGTCTCCCGCTGACGGGCCGCCATGGCTCGCCGATCGATGGCCCGTCCATGCCAAAGCCCAGGCCGACCGAGATCGAGCTGAAGTTCCTCGTGCCGCGAACCGCACGTGCGGCTGTCGCGCAGGAGATGACGCGCACGTCGTCGGCCAGCGAGCGCCGCACCCTCGCCGCCATGTATCTCGATACGCCGGACCGGCGGCTCGCCAGGGAAGGCATCGCCTGGCGGCTGCGACGCGAGGGGCGGCGCTGGATACAGACGCTGAAGGGCGGCGGCGCGAGCCCGATCGAACGGTTCGAGCACGAGGTGATCCGCTCCGGGCCGAGCCACGACCTTGCTGCGCACGCGGGCACCCAGCTGGGCGAGAAGCTCGCGTCGATCCTGGGGGCGGCGCGCGAGGACGGCATCGAGGTGGGCGTGCGCTTCCGGACCGAGGTCCGGCGCGTCACGCGGCGGGTCCGCACCCGAGGCGCGATCGTCGAGCTCGCGTTCGACGAGGGCAGGGTGCTCGCGAACGCGGCCCGCCTGCCGCTGCGAGAGCTGGAGTTCGAGCTGGTCTCCGGATCGGCGACCGCGATGCTCGGGCTCGCGGAGCGCTGGCGCAAGCGCTTCGGCCTCGTCTACGATCCCCGCAGCAAGGCCGAGCGCGGCGACCGCCTCGCCGAGGGAAGCGCTTTTCCCCCGGTTCGCAAGGCGCGCCGGATAGACTATCCGCGCGATGTCGACGCGGTCGCCGCGCTGGGCGCGGTGCTCGACGAATGCATCGCGCAGGTCACCCACAATGCCATCGGCCTCGTCGACGGCGACGAGTCACTGCGGGCGGGGTACGTCCACCAGATGCGCGTGGGAATCCGGCGGCTGCGCAGCGCCCTGCGCTGCTTCGAGGGCTGGACGCCCGCGCCGCCGCGGGAACTGGTGGACGGGCTGCGCGGGCTCTTCGCGGAGCTGGGACGGATGCGGGACAGCGACGTGCTGGACAGCGGCGTGGCCGCCGAGCTGGCCAGGGCCGGGGCGCCGCCGTTGCAGCCGGGGGCGGCCGACGCGGGCCCGGATCCGGCGGCGCTGGTGCGCGAGCCCGCTTCGCAGAAGACGCTGCTGGCGTGGATCAGCTGGCGAGTCGGGCTCGCGCAAGCAGCGGCGGCGCGCGCCGCGGGCGACCAGGCAGCTCCCCAGGACGTGCAAGCGTCCGTGCCGGTCGCGAATCCGGCGGATGCGGCGACCGAAGCGAGGACCGATGCGCTGGCGCAGGACCGGCATGATGGCGGCGCGAAGACGTTCCACCACGACATCGAGCGGCGCCTGCAGCGCTGGCACCGTCGCATCATGGCCGCCTCGCGACGCTTCGACCAGCTCGACGAGGATTCCCTGCACTCGCTTCGCAAGCGGATCAAGCGCCAGCGGTATGCGGTCGAGTTCTTCGCGCCGGTCCTGCGACGCAAGGCAGCGGAGCGCTATCTCGAACCGCTCGTGTCGATCCAGGAGCGAATGGGCGAGCTGAACGACCTGTTCGTTGCCAGGCAACGCTACCGATCCGTGGTCGATGCCGACCCGGCCGCATGGTTCGCGCTCGGCTGGCTCGCGGCGCGGATCGCCGAGGTGCGCCGGCTCGCGCAGCCCGAGCTGAAGCGGCTGGCAAGGACCGATCCGCCCCGGACCTGAGCCGGGCTCACCAGGGCAAGGCGTCGTTCGAGCGGAGCATCGAGTCGCGCAGCGCGGCGATCGCGCGCCTCACCCGCGCCGGCCGATGGCGCGCCGGCGTCACTGCCCAGAGCGGCAGTGGCTCGATCCGCCAGCCATCGAGCAACGGCACCAGCCGGCCGCCATTCAACTGGTCGCGGGCTTCGGCGGTGACCAGGAGCGCGAGCCCGAGGCCCGCCGCGCAGAGCTCGCGATGCGTGACGATGCTGTTGCCGCCGAAACGGTGCCGGATCTCGACGCGCTCGATGCGTCCGGCACCATCGCGCAATGCAAGGGGCGCGGTATCGCCGGCGGCGTTGAACCCGATCCACTGGTGTGCGGGCAGCGCCTGCGGCGTGGCCGGGATGCCGGCGGTCGCGAGGTAGGCGGGCGCGGCGCAGATGCGCAGCTCCAGGCGGAACAGCGGCTGCGCCACCCAGCCCGAGTCGGGCAGTGCGCGAGCGCGGATCGCGAGGTCGATGCGCTCGTCGATCAGGTCGATCGGCTCGTCCGCGACGAGCAGCGTGAGGCTCAGCGCAGGGTACTCCGCGAGCAGCGGAGCCAGCGCGGGACCCAGGAACCGGGCGAAGCCGACCGGCGCCGCGATGCGCAGCTCCCCGTCGGGAATGTCGCGCGCCCGGGCCAGTTGCTCCCTGGCCCGGGCGGTGGCATCGCGCATCGCGCGGCAGTGCTCCGCGATTCGCGCGCCGGTCGGCGTCAGGGTGAGCTTGCGCGTGGTCCGGTTCAGCAGCGTGACCCGATGCTCGGCTTCGAGCGCTCGCAGGTGCTGGCTCACCGCGGAAGGACTGATCCCGAGGAAACGGGCGGCGGCCGAGAGCGAGCCGCAGCGGACCACCTCGGCAAAGACCGCGAAGCGTTTCAGGTCGTCCATTTCGTCTTGCCGCCAGTGGCTGACAGTGCGATCGAGTCTCTATTTGTGAAGTCTAGCTTCAAAGTGAGTGAGGCGACAGACGGCTGGTGCGGAGGCGAGCCGAGGGATACCGTGGAGCTACTGATTAGCCCTGCTTCATTGGCGGCGGCGAACCGGCCATCCGATTACCCCACCACCCGACCACTCCCGGAGAACGACATGAACGACACCATGAACCACGCGAATGACACCGCAACCAGTCCTCGTTCCAGCCCGCAGACCGGATGCGTGCTGGTGGTCGGCGCTACCGGGACGATCGGCGCCTCGCTGGTTCCGGCCCTGGTCGCTGCCGGCCAACGGGTGCGCGCTGCCTCGCGATCGGGACGTTCGGCGCCCGGCGCCGAGTCCGTCCGGCTCGATCTCGCCCGGCCGGCCACGCACGCCGAGGCCCTGGACGGCGTCGACCGGATGTTCCTGGTCAATCCCTCCGAGAACCTCGACGTGGCCGGCGCCCTGTTTCCGATGATCGAGCGGGCCGCCGAACGCGGGATCCGGGTGGTGCTGCTGTCCCAGCATCGCGCCGACAGCGACCCGTGGAATCCCTACGCCGCGGCCGAGCGGTACATGCGCGAGGTCGGGGCGCGGGGCGTCGTCCTGCGGCCAAACTGGTTC
>JAEWEW010000077.1 GCA_023389175.1 Pseudomonadota bacterium
CGGTACAGCTGCGTGCGCTCGGCCCGTCCCCACTGCGCCCGCCACTGCGCCGCCGCGGCCAGCAGGCCGAGCGCGCCGAGCTTGAACAGGGGAACCACGAAGCTCGCGACGAAGACGATGACCGCAAGCAGCCAGTCGCCGGTTACCCAGAAGTACACGATGCCGCTCAGGATGGTGTCCTCCTGCGTGCCGAGGACGGAGCGGGTGGTCATCACGGGCAGCAGGTTGGCCGGTATGTAGAGCATGGCGGCCGTGGCGAGCAGGGCCCAGGTGCGCGCGAGGCTCTCGGGCTTTCGCGAGTGCAGGCGCGCCCCGCAGCGGCCGCAGGCCGCATCTTCGGCGACCTCGCGCCACACGGTGCCGCAGTCGCCGCAGGCCACCATGCCGGCGGCTCGGGCGGTGACCGGGACAGCGCTGCTCATCGGGATGCGGTCGGCATGCCGGTTGCGGCGGCTCCAGGCAAGCCGTCCGTTCGTCCGGTCCCGCGGTCCGGCTCCATCGGCGCGCCGCGCGCCCAGAGTCGGCGCGGATCGAACGACAGCGTCGCGGTCAACGCGATCGTGAGCGCGCCGAAGGCCCAGAGTGCGATGCCCGGGATCACCGTCGCCATGCTTGCCAGCTTCACCATCGCGACCAGCAACCCGAGCAGGAACACCTCGATCATGCCCCACGGGCGTGAGCGGCGGATGGCGCGCGCCAGCGCATCGAAGCCCGCCGGCCGCGTGCGCCATGCCTGCAGCGGACGCTGCGCGCCGGTCCAGACCTGCAGCGCCGGCCAGCCAACCAGGTACAACAGCCCGGCAAGCTGCAGGAACGGGCAGAGAATCGTGGTGAACAGTACCAGCAGCGCAAGGAACTCCCGGCCGTTCGCGCCCAGGGCGAGCACCGCACCGAGCAAGGTGGTCTGCGTTGCGGTGCCGCGCAACTGCAGCTCGGCGATCGGGTACAGGTTGGCGATGACGAACAGCATCACTGCCGCCAGCGTGACCGGAAGCAGCCATTGAGCCTGCCGTCCGGGATGGTGCTCGAGCTCGGTGCCACAGCGCGGACAGCGGGCGACTTCGTGCGGCCGCAGCTGCGGCCGGCGGTAGAGGGCGTCGCATCCTTCGCAGGCGATCACGTTCGCAACTTCGCGCATCGTCCCGCCATGTTAACCGGCAGTGCCGGGCGCGGCCGGGATGGGCCTGCGCCGCCACGGCCAAGCCGCAACGGTCGTGCGAGAATCGGCGCGCCCGGCGCGGCGCCGGGGCGACGCGGGAGGGGCTCGATGGCAATCAGGGTGGGCATCGGCGGCTGGAACTATGAGCCGTGGCGCGGCAGCTTCTATCCGGCCGGCCTCTCGCAGAAGCGGGAGCTGCACCATGCCAGCCGCCAGGTCACCGCGATCGAGATCAATGCGACCTACTACCGGACCCAGTCGCCGGCGAGCTTCGCCCGCTGGCGCGACGAGACGCCTGACGGGTTCGTGTTCACGCTCAAGGCGAACCGCTTCGCAACCAACCGCCGGGTGCTCGCGGAGGCCGGCGAATCGATCCAGTACTTCCTGAAGAGCGGCATCGCCGAGCTCGGGGACAAGCTGGGTCCCATCGTGTGGCAGTTCGCGACGACCAAGCGCTTCGACCCGGACGATTTCGGCGCGTTCCTCGGGCTCTTGCCGTCGAGCCAGGACGGCCTCTCGCTCGCCCACGTACTTGACGTGCGACACGAGAGCTTCCGCTGCAGCGAGTTCGTCGAGCTCGCGGCCCGCCACCGGTGCCCGGTGGTGTACACCGACAATCCCGAGTTCCCTTCCCTTGCGGATGCGACCGGCGACCTGTTCTACGGCCGGCTGATGAATGCACAGCCGCGCTACAAGAGCGGCTACGCCCCGTCCGCGCTCGACTGCTGGGCGGAGGATGCCAAGGTGCTCGCCCGCGGCGGACTGCCGTCGTCGCTGCCCCGGGTGCTTTCGGCTGCCGCCGCGCCGGGCAGCCCGCGCGACGTCTATGTCTTCTTCATCAACGGCGCGAAGGAGCGGGCCCCGGCCGCCGCCATGGCCCTGATCGAGCGGCTCGGCGGATAGCGTGCGGACTCAGATCGGGACGGCGGCGCGACCCGCGCGGCTGCGCGCGATCACGGTCTTCATGATCTGTGCGGTGCCGTCGCCAAGCTGGAAGCCGAGCACATCGCGCAGCCGCTGCTCCATCACGCCGCGGTCGTAGCCGCCGTGGCCGTGCATCAGCAGGCACTGGTGCACCACCTCGAAGGCGAGCTGCGGCGCCCACCACTTGGCCATCGCGGCCTCGGCGGCATGCGGCGTGCCCCGGTCCTTCAGCCACAGTGCCTGCAGGCACAGCAGGCGCGCCGCCTCCACCTGCGTGTCCAGCTCCGCGAGCGGATGCGAGACGCCCTGGAAGGCCGACAGCGGCCGGCCGAAGGCCTCGCGTTGCGCAACCTGCCGCCAGGTCTCCTCGAGCGCGACCCGGGCCACGCCGAGCACCTGCAGCCCGATGAGGGCGCGCGAGAAGTCGAAGCCCTGCATCACCTGCACGAAGCCCTGGTCTTCCGCGCCGAGCCGATGGTCGCCCGGCACCCGCGCCTTGTCGAAGAAGAGCGAGCCGCGGCCGATCGCGCGCTGGCCGTGGCAATCGAACCGGCTGCGGGTGATGCCGGGAAGGTCCGTCGGCACCAGCAGCGCAGTGATGCCGCGCGCCCCCGATTCCGGCGGCCCGGTACGGCCGAAGACGATCACGGCGTCGGCCTGGTCGGCGGCGGAGATCGACGTCTTCTCGCCGTCGAGGACGTAGTCGTTGCCGGCTCGCGTGACCCGCAGGCGGAGATTGGCGGCATCCGAGCCGCCGCGCGGCTCGGTGAGGGCGATCGCCACCAGCCTCGTGCCGGCGACCATGCCCTCCAGCCATGGGCGGCCGACCTCCGGCCGGGCATGCTGCGCGAGGATCTGGCCGTTCAGCGACGCGAGCAGGTTCACGTAGCTCATGCTGAGGTCGGCCCGCGCGATCTCCTCGTGGATCACGCCGGCGGCGACGCTGCCCATGCCCTGCCCGCCCGCGGATTCCGGAAGCTCCGGTGCGATGAAGCCGAGCGATCCCATCTCGCGCATCAGCGCCCGGTCGAGCACGCGGGTGCGGTCGCGCTCCAGGTAGCCGGGTGCGACCCGCGCCTCGGCGAACCGCCGCACATGGCCGGCGAGCGCGACCAGGTCCTCGTCCAGGTACGGGTTCGGTATCACTTTGCGTGGCGCCGGAAGTCGGGCTTGCGCTTTTCCCGGAGGGCGGCGACGCCTTCACGGGACTCATCGGTCTCGTAGAACAGCTTGAGTGCATACATGCCCATGCCGGCGATGCCCGCCTGATGCGCGGTGTCCATGTTGAAGCTGCGCTTGGCGATCGCGAGCGCCGTCGGACTGCGCTCGCAGATCTCCTCGGCCCACTTCTGCACTTCCTCGTCGAGCTTGTCGTGCGGCACGCAGGCGTTGGCCAGGCCCATCGCCACCGCCTCGGCGCCCGAGTAGCGGCGACACAGGTACCACATCTCCCGGGCCTTCTTCTCGCCCACCACCCGGGCCAGCAGCGCGGTGCCGAAGCCGGGGTCCACCGACCCCATGCGCGGGCCCACCTGGCCGAAGATCGCCTTCTCCGAGCAGATGGTGAGGTCGCAGATGGTGCAGAGCACGTTGCCGCCGCCGATGGCATAGCCC
>JAEWEW010000194.1 GCA_023389175.1 Pseudomonadota bacterium
GTGCGGTGGCGGACCTGCATGGCCGCGAGGATCGCGGTGCTCGCGTAGATGCCGGTGAAGACGTCGGTGATCGCCACGCCCACCCGCATGCCGCCGCCGCCCGGCTCGCCGTCCGGCCGGCCGGTGATGCTCATCATGCCGCTGGATGCCTGGATCAACAGGTCATAGCCGGCGCGAGCGGCATACGGCCCGGTCTGCCCGAACCCGGTGATGGAGCAGTAGATGAGCCGGGGGTTGAGCTCGGCAAGGCTTTCGTAGTCGAGCCCGTAGGCCTTCAGGCCGCCCAGCTTGAAGTTCTCCACCAGGACGTCCGCCTGCTCGGCCAGGCGCCGCACCAGGGCCTGGCCCTGCGGCCGGGTGAAGTCGACGGTGACCGAACGCTTGTTGCGGTTGGCCGCCGCGAAATAGGTGGCCCAGTCGGTGTCGTTGCCCTCGGCGTCACGCAGGAAGGGCGGCCCCCAGTGGCGGGTGTCGTCGCCGCTGCCCGGCCGCTCCACCTTCACCACGTCGGCGCCGAGATCCGCGAGGATCTGGGTGCACCACGGGCCGGCCAGCACGCGGGAGAGATCGAGGACGCGGATGCCGGCGAGCGCGCCCGGCTGGGAAGGATCTGGTTGCATCAGTCGGGCCACAGGACGGTTCGCAGCAAGATATCACCGCGCGATGATCGATTCCAGCAGGGCGATGCCGTCGCGATCATGGCGGAAGCGGTGAAGCAGGCTGCCGGCCACGTCGGTCACGCGGACCTCGAAGCGCAGGCCTTGCGACGGCTGCCTGCCTGGCGGCTGCCTGCCTGGCGGTTGCCTGCCTGGCGGCTGCAATCGCATGCGCAGACCGGCCGGGCCGCTGCCGCTGTCGACCCGCACCTTGAGGTTGTCGAGGAGTCGCAGGCCGGCAGCGCCGTGCTCCATCACGGCCACCTCCAGCAGGGTATACGGCGCGGGAAATCCCTGCGGCTCGAGGAGGGCCGCGGCGACGACGATGGACCGATGCGCGGCGTCCGGCACCCTCGCAACCTGGAAGTCCGCCAGCCGCATGTCCGCCGCCTCGAGCCCGAGGCTCGGGGAGCGGAACGGCTCGCCGGCGAGGCCGCTCGCCGCATCCCAGCGCGGATAGAGCAACCGGCGCGCGTCCGCGGCGATCGGCCCTGCCGCTGCGTGCTCGGCAGGCCACTCCCCCTCCCCAGTCGCCGCGGCGCGCGTCGGCGCGACAGCGAGCAGGACCACCAGGAGCGTCAGGGTAACGGCCCGGGTGGCGCTGCTTCCGGCGAGCGGTGGCAGGCACGCAGGCCGCGGGGACGCCCTGCCCATATCCCGCGCTCCTTCAGTGCTGGTGCGCGAAGTTCTCGAACTTGGTGTACTGGCCGAGGAAGGTCAGCGTCACCGAGCCGATCGGTCCGTTGCGCTGCTTGCCGATGATGATCTCGGCCATGCCCTTGTTGGCGCTGTCCGGGTCGTAGCGATCGTCCCGATGGATGAAGAAGATCACGTCCGCGTCCTGCTCGATGGAGCCGGACTCGCGCAGGTCGCTCATGATCGGCTTCTTGTCCTGGCGCTTCTCCACCTCGCGGGAGAGCTGCGAGAGCGCAATCACCGGGCACTTCAGCTCCTTGGCGAGCGCCTTGAGCGACCGCGAGATCTCGGCCACCTCGGTGGCGCGGTTCTCGCGCCCGCCGGTCGCCACGGTCATGAGCTGGAGGTAATCCACGATGACCAGCCCCAGATGGCCGTACTGGCGCGCGAGGCGGCGGGCGCGGGCCCGCAGCTCCAGCGGGTTGAGCGCCGGCGTCTCGTCGATGTAGAGCGGCGCATCGTGCATCTTGCGCATCGCCTCGGTGAGGCGCATGAAATCGTCCTCGGTGAGGCGTCCGGTGCGCAGCCGCTGCTGGTCGATGCGTCCCGCCGAGCCGATGAGGCGCATGGTGAGCTGCTCGGCACCCATCTCCATGCTGAACACCGCCACCGGCAGCTTCTCGTGCACCGCGACGTGCTCGCCGATGTTGAGTGCGAAGGCGGTCTTGCCCACCGACGGCCGGGCGGCGACGATGACCAGGTCCCCCGGCTGGAGGCCGGAGGTCATCCGGTCGAGGTCGATGAAGCCGGTGGAGACGCCGGTGATCTCGCTCGGGTTGTCCCGGTTGTAGAGATCGTCCACCCGCCGGAAGACCGCGGCGAGCAGGTTGGAGAGGTCCTGGAAGTCCTTGCGCCGCTTGCCGTTGTCCTCCGAGATCTGGAAGATGCGCGACTCCGCGCTGTCCAGGATCTCGTTGACCGGCCGGCCCTGCGGATTCAGCGCGTCGGTCCCGATCTCGTCGGAGACCGCGACCAGCCGCCGCAGGATGGAGCGGTCCCGCACCATCTCCGCGTAGTGCCGCACGTTGGCCGCCGAGGCAACGCTGTTGGCGAGGCTGTTGAGGTACTCCAGCCCGCCCGCGTCCTCCAGCTTGCCCGCGAGCTTCAGCGAATCATTGACCGTCAGCACGTCGGCCGGACGATCCTGCCGCATCAGCTGGGCGATGTGCTGCCAGATGAGGCGATGGTCGTGGCGGTAGAAGTCCTCGTCACCGAGGATGTCGGCAATGTCTTCCCACGCCCGGTTGTTGATGAGCATCCCGCCGATGACGGACTGCTCGGCCTCGATGGAATGCGGCGGCAGGCGCAGGCCCGCTACTGTCTGGTCCATCGGGCCTTACCGCAGGCGGCGAAAGTGCCGGGCTGGCCGCTCAGGCGGTCTCGCCGAGCACCGAGACGGTGATCTCCACCGTCACGTCGGTGTGCAGGCCGACGGAGACCTTGTGGTCGCCGATCGTCTTCAGCGGTCCCTCGGGGAAGCGCAGCATCTGCTTCTCCACGGTGGGGAAGCCCTGCTTGCGCAGCGCCTCCACGACGTCCAGCGGCGTGACCGAACCGAAGAGGCGGCCGTCCACGCCGGCCTTCTGCGTGAGCTGGACGGTCATGCCGTCGAGGCGCTCGGCCTCCGCCTTGGCGGCGGCGAGCTTGTCGGCCTGTACGCGCTCCAGCTCGGCACGCCGAGCCTCGAATTCCTTGATCGCGTCGGTGGTGGCGCGGCGCGCCTTGCCCTGCGGGATCAGGAAGTTGCGGGCGTAGCCGTCCCTGACCCGGACGACGTCGCCCAGCTGACCCAGGTTGATGACTTTCTCGAGCAAGATGATCTGCATCGTTCACTCCTGCCGGCCGCGCCCCGGCACGCGCCGGGACCGGACCAGCGGCGGTCCTGTCTAGTGGTTGTCGGTGTACGGCAGCAGCGCGAGGAAGCGCGCGCGGCGGATCGCCGTGGTGAGCTGGCGCTGGTAGCGCGCCTTGGTGCCGGTGAGGCGCGCGGGGATGACCTTGCCCTGCTCGGTGATGAAATCCTTGAGGGTGTCGACATCCTTGTAGTCGATCCACTCCACCTTCTCGGCGGTGAATCGGCAGAACTTCTTGCGCTTGAAGAGCGCCGACTGGGCCGGGCGCTTGGGCTTGCGGTCCTTGGAACCGCGACGGGCGAATGCCATGTTCTCTCCTGAATTCCTGAAACGTTGAGTTCGGTGTCAATGACCGCCGGCGGGAGTTTCGACGAAGCCGGTGATGTGCAGCAGCAGCGTCTTCGAACCCTTGCGCGACGGCGCGAGAAACCCTTCGACGGCGAGCTCGGTGCCTGGCGCGACGGACTCGAGACGGGTCACGATGTCACCCAGCGCGAGCGCCCGGATCTCGAACGCCACGAGCCGGGGCAGGTTGGCCTCCTGCTGCGTGGAGCGGTGATCCAGCAGGCACTCCAGCACCGGCACCCCGGCCGGGCTGTAGCGGACCATGGACCGTTCGACCAGGGTCGCCGTGAGCTGGACCACGCCTGCCCTCGAAGTATCCGCGGATCATCGCGACGGTGCGCGCCGGCAGCCGACCTGCGACCTAGGACGACTGGGTTTCGGACGGCGACTTGCGGGACTCTTCCTTCTGGATCCGCTTGTTCATCACCGAAGGGCCGGTCTCCGCCTTGTTCATGCGCACCACCAGGTGGCGCAGGACGGCGTCGTTGAAGCGGAAGGCGTTCTCGAGCTCGCCCAGCGTCTGCTGGTCGGCCTCGACATTCATCAGGACGTAGTGCGCCTTGGCGATCTTCTGGATCGGGTAGGCCAGCTGCAGCCGACCCCAATCCTCGATGCGGTGGATCTTGCCCTTGCGGGTTTCCGGGGCGGCCTCGCCGGCGGCGGCGGGAGCGCCCTCTATCATCTGGCGGTACCGCTCGATCATCGCCGGTACCTGCTCGCTCTGGTCCGGATGGACCATGAACACGACTTCATAATGTCGCATCGAAACTCCTTGTGGAAGTGTTGGCACGAGCGGCTGTCGCCGCCACGCGAACGCTGCCACCGCCGCCCGTCCCTGAGGGACGTCCCATGGTAAGAAAGCCCATGGCAGGACATCTTGGACCTGCGGATCCGGCAGAGCCGGCTCCGGAAGCTGGAAGGCGTGTGGCAAGGAACCCGAAATGATAGCCGATTTCCGGGCGACATGGTGACTTCCCGTTCCGATACGACCCGTACCCCCCACCTGGTCGGGCCGCCTTCCCGTCCGGACGGCTCGGGGCTGCCGCGGCCGAACCCGCAGTGGGCACTGCCGGCGGTGCAATGCCTTGCCATGCCGCTCTACTGGTGGACCTGGCAGGCGGCGCTCGGCGGCGGCGCGGCGGCGGCCGCGATGGCCGTCCTGACGCCGTTCCTGCTTCATGCCGCGGGGCTGGGGGTCGGGTTCGTCGTCTCCTGGCGCAACCAGCACGAAATTCCCCGCCAGCGCCACAGCCGGCGCCGCGACTGGCTGGTCGCCTTCGCGGTCGAAACCATCGTCTCTATCCGCCAGTTCTACTGGCTGATGCCGTTTCGCGCGCGCTTCCGGGTGCCGGCGCCGACGGCTCCGACAGCCGGCCCGGCGATCCTGCTGCTGCACGGCTACAGCTGCAACCGCGGACTGTGGCTGCCGACCGCGCGCTGGTTCGCGCGCCACGGCTATACCGTGCGCGCCATCGACCTGAAGCCGATGCATGCGTCGATCGACGACTATGCCGATGCGATCGGCGCCGCGGTGACATCGCTGCGGCAGGAGTCCGGCGGGGACCGCGTCGCCGTCGTCGGGCACAGCATGGGCGGCCTCGCGGCCCGCGCCTACCTGCGGCGCTGCGGCCGTAGCGGCGTCGATCCCGGCGTCGCGGCGCTGGTGATGATCGGCACGCCCCACGTCGGCACGCATGTGGCGCGCTACGGCCTTGGCCGGAACGCGCGGCAGATGGAGTTCCGCTCGCACTGGAGCGAGGCGCTGGCCCGCGACGAGTCGCAGCCGGGCGCACCGCTCCTCGCGCTGGCGTTGCGCCGGCGGGTGCTTGCGATCGTCAGCCTGCAGGACAACATCGTCAGCCGGCCGTTCGAGCAGCAGTTGCCCGGGATGCGGAGCGTGCGGGTGCGGCGGCAGGGCCACATGTCGCTCACCACGTCACCGCGGGTCCTCGCAGTGATCGACCGGCTGCTCCGCCGCGTCCCCTATACTCGCCAGGAGGCAGAGCGCTCCGCCGTCCCGGACGCGCTCACACGGCCGCCATCGACCGGAGCATGAGCATGGCCAGGAAACCCAACCCCGCGACGCCTGCTGCCGCCGGGGCCGCTGCAACCGCCGCGACTGCCGCACCTGCCGCAGCCGACGCAGTTGCCGCAATAGCCGGGACCGAACCGGCGGATCGCCTCGAGCTGCTGTTCGAGGCACGGGTCGCCCGGGCGCTGGACCGCCTGGGCGTGCCCCGAGGCGAGCAGCTTCGCGAGCTCACGATGCTGCTCGAGCGGCTGTCGGACCGGATCGATGCCCTCGGCGCGAGCCTCGTCGCATCGCCCGACCGGACGGCCGTCCCGAAGGAGCCGGCCATCCTGGCGCCGCCGCTCGTCTCGCGCGCCGCCACACCGCGGCGATCGCGGCGCTCTCCTGCGGCGGCCGCCGCCAACCCGAAGCCTTGAGGCTGACGCGCTCCGTCGCAGCCCCGTCATCCCGTTCGAAGTTCTCCTGTTGATGTCGAAGAAGCCGCCGAGAAGGACACGCCAACGAATCCTCGATCTTGCCCTCAAGATGTTCAACGAGCTGGGCGAGCCGAACGTCACGACCAGCGCGATCGCGGACGAGCTGAACATCAGCCCGGGCAACCTCTACTACCACTTCCGCAACAAGGACGACATCCTCAACGCGCTGCTGGAGGATTTCGAGCGTGAGATCGACCAGGTGCTCGGCGCAGCCGAGCGCCGCGATCCGACGGTGGACGACGCCTGGCTCCTCCTCCACCTGCTTTTCGAGACCATCTGGAAGCATCGCTTCATCTACCGGGACCTGAACGACCTGCTCTCGCGCAACCGGCGGTTGGAGACGCACTTCAAGCGCCTGCTCGCGCGCAAGACCGAAGCGGCCCGGTCGCTGTGCGGCGGACTGGCAAGACGCGGCGAGATGATCGCGAGCGAGCAGGAGATCGACACGCTCGCCACCAACATGGTGGTGGTCGCCACCTACTGGCTCTCCTTCGAGTACGTGAGCAACCCGCGCCAGGTGGTCGATGCCGAGTACCAGAGCGCCGTCATGGCGCGCGGCGCCTACCAGGTGCTGGCGCTCACCGGCGCCTATCTCGCCGGCCCGTCGCGACGCATGCTCCAGCAGCTCGCCCAGAAGTACCTGGGCGAGCCGACCCGCCCGGAACCGGCGCGGTAGCGGCCATGGACTCGGTCACCCAGGCGGTGCTGGGCGCTGCCGTCGGCGTCGCCGTGATGGGCCGCCGCACCGCGCCGTGGAAGGCCGCGGCCTGGGGCGCGGTATGCGGCACCCTGCCGGACCTGGACGTGTTCATCGACCACGGCGATCCGATCCGCAACATGACGCTGCACCGGACGGAAAGCCATTCGCTGTTCTTCCTCACGCTCGCCTCGCCGATCGTCGCCTGGCTGGCCGCCCGGCTGCATCGCGGCGAGGGCGGCTTCCGGCGATGGTGGCTCGCGCTCTGGCTGGTCCTGGTCACCCATCCGCTGCTCGACCTGATGACCGTCTACGGCACCCAGCTGCTGCTGCCCTTCACCGACCATCCCTATGGCGTCGGCAGCGTTTTCGTGATCGATCCGTTCTACACGCTGCCGTTGCTCGCGGGGCTGGTCGTCACGCTGGTGCGCAGGCATCCGGGATGGGTCCGGGCGTCGCTTCTGGTCTCCACCGCCTACCTCGCGGCCGGCGTCGCGGTCCAGGCCCATGTCCGCGACCTCGCCCGGGATTCGCTCGAGCGCGCGGGCATCCCGACGGCGCGGCTGCTGGTCACCCCCTCCCCGTTCAACATCGTCCTGTGGCGGGTGCTCGCGATGACCGACGACGGCTACGTGGAAGGCTACCACTCGCTGCTGGATGCGCAGGACGACATCGCCTTCACCCGGCATCCGAGCGACCGCGCGCTCTACCGCCGGCATGCCGACAACTGGAGCATCGCGCGCATCGCCTGGTTCAGCCACGGGTTCTTCGGCGTTGCGGCCAACCCGGACGGCGTGGTGATCCGCGACCTGCGGATGGGCCAGGAGCCGTTCTACACCTTCACCTTCCTGGTCCCCCGGGCGGCGCTGGAAACGCCGCCCTCCGGCGCGTCACCGGGCCGGGCGGCAGCACCCCGCTACAGGGACGCGCCGGTCCGGCCGGCCGAGGCATCCGCGCCCGTGGCACAGGCCGCGCCGCGCCAGTTGCCGATGCGAGTGGACCTCGCCGACGCGCTGCCGCAGTTGTGGCGGCGGGTGCTGGGCGATCCATCGCCGTTCCGGCTGCGGGCGAGCCCCGCGCAGCACGGCGGCTCGTAGCTTCCTAGCGGAGAAAGCCGGCCGGCTTGCTGAAGCGCACGTCCGGCTTCGCCCGGTGCTCGCGCTCCAGCTGCTCCAGGAACTCCTCGGGCGTCGCGTCATCGCCGAGCAGCCGGAACTGCCGCACCACGGCCGCGAAGTCGCCGGGCGTTAGCAGGTCGAGCTTCGCCAGCGCGGCACGGATCGCCTCGCCCAGGCGGCTCTCGTCGCCGCCGAGCGCCTCGGCGACGAACATCCGCTCGCGATGGGCCGGCAGCAGCGGCAGGAAGCGCAGCTTGAAGGCGAAGCGCCGCAACGCAGCCTCGTCGATGCGGTCGAAGAGGTTGGTGGTGCAGATGAAGATGCCGTCGAAGCGCTCCATGCCCTGGAGCATCTCGTTGACCTCGGTCACCTCGTAGTTGCGCACGGCAAGCTGCCGGCTCTGCAGGAAGGAATCCGCCTCGTCGAGCAGCAGCACCGCGCCTTCGCGGGAGGCCTCCTGGAACATGCGCGCCATCTGCTGCTCGGTCTCGCCGACATACTTGCTCACCAGGTCCGAGGCCCGCCGGATCATCAGCGGCTTCTCCAGCTGGTTGGCGATGTGCTCCCCGAGCGCCGTCTTGCCGGTACCGGGCAATCCGTAGAAGCACAGCGTCGCCCGCGGCCGCGCCCGCAAGGCCTCGATGATGCGGGCCACCGGAAAGCGCGTCTCGACGTTGAGCAGATCGAGGTCGTAGGTGGTCGGCGAGTCGCGCTGGCCCTCGTTGGCGACCTGGCCGAGCGCCTTGTCGGAACGGTCGAGCTGGCGCTCCACCAGCGCCTGCACCTCCTCGTCGAGCTCGACCTGGGCCAGCCGCGCGAATCTCGCCGCCGACTGGATCTGCGCCGGCGTCACCTGCCGGCGAGCGGCTACCCGGGCGATGAACTCGTCGTCCACGCCCAGCGCCGCGAGATGCTTGCGGGCGATGTTCTCGCGCACCCGCTGCGGCGGATTGGCAAGCTCCAGGTGAAACTGGAAGCGGCGCCGGTATGCCGGGTCGATCTGGTTGATCGAGTTCGAGATCCAGATGGTCGGCACCGGATTCTGCTCGAGCGTGCGGTTCACCCAGGCCTTGCCGTTCACCTGGCCGCCGCGGACGTCCTCGACGCCAAAGCCGTGGGTCGGCTTCTCGCTGATCGGCGGGAACACATCCTCGACCTCGTCGAAGAGGATCGCGGTGCCGGCGCGGCCTCCGAGGAAGGCCTGCGACACCTGCAGCGAGCGGTAGCGCTCCTTGCCGGAGAGGCTGTTGCCGTCGCGGTCCAGGCAGTCGACCTCGTAGAGCTCGCAGCCCGCGAGCCGCGCCATCAGCTTGGCGAACTCCGTCTTTCCGGTGCCGGGCGGCCCGTAGAGCAGGATGTTGATGCCCTGCTCCGGCGTCGCGCCGCCGGCACCGCGGCCCACCGCGGATCGCAGCAGCGCGACCAGGTAGCGCGCATCCTCCTCCACATGCGGGTAGTCGTCCAGCGCGAGCGTGGTGTCGCCGGCGGGTCGGGTGAAGGCCGCCATCATGTCGGCTTCGGAGCCGTAGTAGGCGGTCAGCACCGCGAGCAGCTTGTCCGACACGCGCATCAGGTCGCCGAGGTCGGTGATCGCGTGCTCGGCGATCGGTGTGTCGACGAGGCCGAGCGACTCCAGGCGCCCGCCCACCCGCAGGCAGGCGGCGACGTCGCCGGCATCGCGGCCGAGGACCTGGGCGAGCATGCCGTAGGCCTCGAGCGCGCTCGAGGCCTTGCAGTCCACCAGCACCGGGCGCAGCTCGCGCTGGTACTTGCAGAGCGAGGCATGCAGCAGCACCGCGCGCTCCGCGTCGTTCAGCCCCAGCACCCGGCTCAGCATGTCGATGTTGTCGACCAGGCGGATGGACTGTCCCGCGAGCCGCGCATCCAGCTCGTGCACCGTCGCCTGGAACACCGCGAGCAGGTCCTTGGCGCTCACCTTGACGTACTCGTCCAGGTAGTAGAAGACCGTCGCGTCGTCGTAGAGCCCGTTCCAGGCGCCGTGGCGCGCCATGAAGTCGGCCGGCGCCAGTGCGCCGACACCGACCCAGGCCGGCGCCTCCGCGCAGCGCCGGGCCAGGAACGACTGCAGCCGGCTCAGCACCGGCAGCGGCCAGACCAGGTAGCGCCCGCCGAGCGTGACCAGGTTGTTGATGTCGCGGCGAAGGTTGAAGCGCGGACCGAGCGTGACGATGGTCTGCAGCGCGAACCGGGTGGAAAGCAGGTCGAGCGGCTGGGCGAGCGAGAGCGCGGGCGGCTGCCACACTGCCTCGACCTGTCCGTGCGCCTGCCGCGCGTCGTGTCGGCCGCCGCTGAACGGCCCTTCTCCCGGCGCGCCGGAACCCGCCGCTGCCGTGTCCACCCGGATGCTCGACTCCTCGATCGCTTCCCGCATTTCCTCTCTGCTCCCATCCCGCCATCGCGGCCGTGCGGCGGCCGCATCCCGACACCTCTGCGGGACGCGGCCGTGCGGATCTTATGATGCGATTTGACGCGAAGCCAGCACCGGACTAGAGTATTCTGTATACAGAGTTCAGAGAATGCGGGAACGGTAGCGGACCGCCATCCGTCGCGCCCCGCGCCCCATTCGGACGTCCCGACTTGCCACCCGCCACCAGGCTCGCCTCCCTCGCCGCCACGCCGGACCTCGCGCAGCGCTGCTACGAGGCGCTGCTCGAGGCGATCTGCTCCGCCCGCCTGCCCCCGGACCGCAAGTACACCCAGGAGCAGCTCGCGGCCTGGCTGGGCGTGTCGCGGCAGCCGGTGCTGCAGGCGCTGCAGGTGCTGCGCCGGCAGGGGCTGGTGGTGGACGAAGACAACCGTCGCGGCGTCCGGGTGGCGCCGCTCAATGCCACCTTCATCCAGAACCTCTACCAGGTGCGTGGCGCGCTGGACGGGCTCGCCGCCCGCGCCGCCGCCTCGCGGCCCCGTCCCGAGCTGCGGGAGCCGGGAACCGCCCTGATCCGGGCCGGCCGGGCCGCGGCAGCCCGCCGCGACCTCGCGGCGCTGGTGCGCGCCGACCTCGACTTCCACGACTTCATCTATCGCGCAAGCCACAATCCGCTGCTGGTGGAGACGGTCGCGGTCCACTGGCACCACACCCGTCGCCTGATGGCGGCTTACCTGCGCGAGACCATGTCGTTCCGCGGCATCTGGTCGGAGCACCAGGCGATCCTGCTCGCCATCGTGCGCGGCGATGCCCGCACCGCCGAGCGGCTGTCGCGCGAGCATGCCGACAGCGCCTGCCAGCTGATGCTGCGGCTGCTGTTCCGCGAGGACGACCCGCTCGGCCAGTCCGCCTGAAGCCGCGCGCCGGCAGGCCCGGGGCGCGACCGAACACCATCGAAGGAGACCACCATGCGACTCACCGACCGGCAACTGCAGGACTTCGACCGCGACGGATACCTCTTCTTTCCGTCGCTCTTCTCCAGGGAGGAGATGAAGGTGCTGCTCGCGGAGATTCCCGGCATCTATGCGCAGCACCGGCCCGAGATCGTTCGGGAGAAGGGGTCGGATTCGGTGCGGACCGTCTTCGCCGGCCATCTGATCAACGAAGCCTTCGCGAAGCTCGGCCGCCATCCGCGGATGATCGAGCCGGTGCGCCAGCTGCTCGGCGAAGCGGTCTACATGCACCAGTTCAAGATCAACGGCAAGTCGGCATTCGACGGCGACGTCTGGCAGTGGCACCAGGACTACGGCACCTGGAAGGCGGACGACGACATGCCGCAGGCGCGTGCCATGAACGTGGCCGTGTTCCTGGACGAGGTCAACGAGTTCAACGGCCCGCTGCTCTTCATCCCCGGATCGCACAAGCTCGGCGCCATCGAGGCGAGCCATGACCTCTCCACCACCAGCTATCCGCTCTGGACCATCGACAACGACACCATCGCGAAGCTGGTGGCGCGCGGCGGCATCGTCGCGCCCAAGGGACCGCCCGGATCGATGCTGATGTTCCACTCCTGCCTCGTCCACGGCTCGCCGTCCAACATGAGCCCCTGGAATCGCACGATCGTCTACCTCAGCCTCTGCGCCGTCTCCAACCACATCCGCCGCTTCAAGCGGCCGGACTACATCGCGCATCGCGACTTCACGCCGATCGAGCCGCTCGCGGACGATTGCCTGCTGGATCCGTCGGTGAAGATCGCGCATCTGCCGCTCGCCCGCGCGGCATAGCGAGTAGCGCGAAGCGCGAAGGGAAACCGAGATGAATCTGCACAATCTGCTGCTCGCGCGCGAGTCCGCCGGGCGTCCGCTGCGCGTCGGCCTGATCGGGGCCGGCAAGTTCGGCACGATGTATCTCTCCCAGGCGCTGCGCACGCCGGGCATCGCGCTGGTGGCGGTCGCGGACCTCGCGCCCGCCCGGGCGCGGGCGGCGATGACGGCGGTCGGCTGGCCCGGCGAGCGGCTCGAGGCCGGCAGCTTCACGCGGGCCGCCGCCGAGCGCACGGTCCACCTGACCGACGACGTTCCGGCGCTGATCGCCGCGCCCGAAGTGGACATCGTGATCGACGCCACCGGCAATCCCGCAGCAGGCATCGGCCATGTGCTCGCCTGCTGCCGGCATGGCAAGCACGTGGTGATGGTGAACGTGGAAGCCGATGCGCTCGCCGGCCCCCTGCTCGCGCGCAGGGCCCGCGAGGCCGGCATCGTCTACTCGCTCGCCTACGGCGACCAGCCGGCGCTGATCTGCGAGCTGGTGGACTGGGCGCGCTGCATCGGGATGGAGGTGATCGCGGCCGGCAAGGGAACCAAGTACCTGCCCGCCTACCACCGCTCCACGCCCGACACCGTCTGGGACCACTACGGCCTCACCGCCGACGAGGCGCGCGCCGGCGGGATGAATCCGCAGATGTTCAACTCGTTCCTGGACGGCACCAAGTCCGCGCTCGAGATGGCGGCGGTGGCGAATGCGACCGGCCTGGCCTGCCCCGAGGATGGGCTGGCCTTCCCGCCCTGCGGGGTCGACGACCTGCCGACGCTGCTCAAGCCGCGTGCCGACGGCGGGGTGCTGGCGCACCGCGGCCAGGTGGAGGTGGTCTCAAGCCTCGAGCGCGACGGCCGGCCGGTGTTCCGGGACCTGCGCTGGGGTGTCTATGTCACCTTCGCCGGCGGCAGCGAGTACGTGCGCCGCTGCTTCCACGAGTACGGCCTGCGGACCGACGCGAGCGGCGAGTATGCGGCGATGTACAAGCCGTATCACCTGATCGGGCTGGAGCTCGGCATCACGGTCGCATCGGTGGGCCTGCGCGGCGAGCCCACCGGCTGCGCGCGGGACTGGCGGGCCGACGTGGTCGCCACCGCGAAGCGTGACCTGCAGGCGGGCGAGACGCTCGACGGTGAAGGGGGCTTCCGCGTCTATGGCAAGCTCATGCCCGCGAGCCGATCGGTGGCGGCCGGCGGACTGCCCCTCGGCCTCGCGCACGGCATCCGGCTGCGCCGGCCGGTTGCCGCCGGCGCGCCGCTCTCCTGGGAGGACGTCGACGTGACCGGCGGCGACCAGGAGGCGATCGCCTTCAGGCGGCAGATGGAGCGCGAGCTGGGTGCCGGCGCCTAGCGAGGCTCGGCCCGCGCCCTGTCGCCTTCATTGGACGGTGATCTTCGCTGACCGGATCACCTCGGCCCACTTACGCGATTCCGCGTCGATGAACGCGGCGAACCCGGCGGGCGTGCCGCCGCGGGGCTGCAGTCCCGCCGCTTCCGCCTTCCCGCGCACGCCGGCGTCGGCCAGCGCCGCGTTGGCGACGGCGTTCATGCGCTCGATGACGGTGGATGGCGTGCCGGCGGGGGCGACCAGCCCGTACCAGCCGTAGCCGACCACGTCAGGCAGGCCGAGCTCGCGGAAGGTCGGCGCCTCCGGGTAGACCGGCGTGCGCTCCTCGGTCGCGACCGCGAGGACCCGCAGCTTGCCCGCCTTGATGTGCGGTACCGCGGTGGCGATCGAGGTCAGCGTCGCATCGATGCGCCCGGCGAGCAGCTCGACATAGGCGGTCGCATCGCCGCGATGATGGATGTTGACGCCGCGCACCTTCGCCGAGCCGAGGAGCAGCTCGGCCGTCAGGTGCGGCGCCGACGCCGCGCCGGGCGAGCCGAAGGTGAGGCCGTCGGCATGGGTCCTGCCGTATGCCAGCAGGTCGCCGAGCGTGCCGAAGCGGGAATCGGCGTTGACGATCAGGAACAGCGGCGCGATGGCGGTGCTGACGATCGGCGCGAAGCTCGTGCGAACGTCGTAAGGCAGCTTCGGATAGAGCGCCGCACCGATCGCGATCGGTGCGGCGGCATGCAGCAAAACGCTGCCGTCCGGCGGTGCGTTCGCGACCAGCTCGTTGGCGATGCGGGTTCCCGCGCCGGCCTTGTTCTCCACGACGAACGGCTGCCCGAGCGCCTTCTCGAAGTACTGGCCCAGGATGCGGGTGAGGATGTCGCTCGCCCCGCCCGCCCCATACGGAGAGATCAGCCTCACCGGGCCGGCAGGCCATGCCTGGGCCAGCGCGGGCAGGCAGGACGAGCCGAGCGCAGCGGCGGCTGCGCCGAGAAGGCGGCGGCGGGTGGTCTTCATCGCAATGTCTCCTGTCGTCGTGTCAGCGTGATCGATTGGTGGGCAGCACGCCTGCCCTGCGCAGCTCGGCGATCTCGCCCGGCGTGTAGCCCGCCTGCGCAAGCAGCGCGTCGCTGTGCGCGCCGCCCGCCGGGGCGGCGCCCGGTGTCGCGAACGGACCGCTCGCGAAGCGGTACGGCGGCCCGACGGCCAGGTAGCTGCCGCCGTCGGGACCGGCCGCCTCGACCAGGATTCCGCTTGCCTGGATGTCGGCGCTGCGGGCCACCTCGCCGTAGCGCAGGACCGCGCCTGCGACGATCTGGTTGCGCCCGAGCAGCTCCACGCACTGTGCGCTGCTCGACCCGGACAGGCATTCCTCCAGGACGGCACGCAGCTCGGTCCGGTTCTCGACCCGGCGGGCGTTGGTGCAGAACCGGGGGTCGGTGAGGAGCGACTCGCGCCCCATCAACCGGCAGAAGCGCGCCCAGTGGTCCTCGGCATAGGCGGACAGCACGATGTAGCCGTCACGGGTCCGGACGACCTCGGCCGCCGGCGCGTTGTGCGGTTGGCCGCCACCGATGCGGGTCGGCTCGGGCGCGCCGCCGAGGTAGTCGCACCAGGTCGGCGCCTGGAGATGCATGGCCACCTCCAGCAGCGAGATCTCGATCACCTCCCCGACGCCGCTGCGCTCGCGGGCGAAGAGCGCAGCGAGCACCGCCTGCGCACCCAGCTGGGCCGCGGCCGCATCGACGATCGGCACCCCGACCTTCTGCGGCGGCCCGTCCGGCTCGCCGGTCACCGACATCAGGCCGCTCTCGGCTTGTGCGGCGATGTCGTAGCCGGGCCGATCCCGCGACGGTCCACGGCTGCCGAAGCCCGAGATCGACAGGTAGATCACTCGCGGGAACCGTTCGCGCACCGCTGCCGCATCCAGGCCGAGCCGGCGCACCGCGCCGGGCCGCAGGTTCTGGATCACCACGTCGCTGCCTGCGACCAGTCGCATCGCCACCTCGCGCCCGCGCGGACTCCGGAGGTCCAGCGCGATCGACCGCTTGCCGCGGTTGTAGGCGCGGATCATCGACTGGCCGTACCGGCCGATGTGCCGCGCCTGCTCGCCGGCGATCGGCTCGATCTTGGTGACTTCGGCGCCCAGCTCCGCGAGCGCCATCGCCGCGCCCGGCCCGGCGATGTACTGGCCGAGATCGATCACCCGGACGCCCCGCAACGGAGCCGCGAAGCCCTGCTCGTGCATCACGCCTTCGTCGCCGGACATCTCTCCGTCGCCCCCTTCTCCGTTCCCGCCGCCGGCGATCACTCGCCGGGCCTGCGCACGATAGGGCGAATCGCGATCACTGGGAACCTTATAATCCTGATGTCTTGATCACGTTTGGTGATCACCGGCGGCTTCCCTCGCCACTGCCGCCGCGTGCCGGCGGCAGACCAAGCTGCGCTATACGATGACTTCGGGCCTGGACTATCTCGTTCGCCGGCTGCGGCTTCGACACCTCGAGCTGCTGGTGAAGCTTGCCGACGCGGGCACGATGCGCGGCGCCGCGGAGCGGCTCAACCTGAGCCAGCCGGCCATCAGCAAGATGCTGCTGGAGGCCGAGGAGGCCTTCGGTGCCCGGCTCTTCGATCGCAACCGCCGCGGCGTGAGCCTGAACGCCTTCGGTGCAACCGCCGTGCATCATGCGCAGATCATCCTTGGCGAGCTCTCGCGCGCCACCGACGAGGTGGATGCCATGCGCAACGGTGCCTCGGCCATGCTTCGGGTCGGCACGCTCTCGGTCACCGCCGCGGTGCCGGCCGCGATCGTGGACCTCCACCGGCGCATGCCGGGGGCGGCGGTGCAGATCCGCGAGGGCCGCGTGCAGGACCTGCTGCACCGACTGCTCCAGGGCGAGCTCGATTGCGTCTTCGGCGCGATCACGCCCGAGACGCTCGCCGGCGAATCGCTCCAGTCACTGCAATCGGAAGTGCTGCTCGAGGACCGCCTCTGCGTGCTCGCCTCGGTCGACAACCGGCGGGCGCGTCGACGGCTGCGCTGGGTCGACCTGCATGCCGAGCGCTGGGTGGCGCCGCCGCGACAGACGCTGGTCCGGCAGGCCTTCATGACGGCATTCATGAACGAGGGCCTGGAGCCGCCGGTGCCGGTGATCGAAGCCATGTCGTCGGTCACCGTGGGGACGGTGCTGCGCATGGATCCGTCGCTGCTCTGCGCGGTGCGTGACGAGCATGCGCGCGACGAGGTCAGCCGCGGCGGCGTCCGGCGCGTGACGGTCGCGCCGACGATCCCGCTGCCGCCGCTCTGCCTCTTCACCCGCCGCGGCGACCAGGCGCAGCCGCTGGTGGTCCGGGAGTTCGCCCGCGCGCTGCGCAGGTCCGCCGGCGCCGAGCCGAAGCGGCCACCGCGAGGACGCGCCGCCTGAGGCGGCCGCGCGCCTCCGCTACACTGCCGCTGGGACAGGCGCGCCCGTCCCGCAGGGCAGTGTTCGGCCGAGCCCGGGTGGATCCGGGTCTCGACATCCAGGGAGCGAGGCAAGTGGCAGTGAATCGGCAATCGGGCGGCGCGTCGGGCGCCGAGATCGTGGGCCTCATCCCCGCCGCGGGGCGGGCGACGCGGCTCGCACCGCTTCCCTGCAGCAAGGAGCTGGTGCCGATCGGCTTCCAGACCGCCGCCGAAGGCGCCGACCGGCGGCCAAAGCCGGTATCGCAGTACCTGCTGGATCGCATGAAGCGCGCCGGGGCGCGCAAGGTCTTCTTCATCGCGCGCGCCGGCAAGTGGGATATCGCGGACTACTATGGAGACGGCTCCCGCCTCGGGCTGCATCTTGCCTACCTGCACGTCGGCGCGCCCTGGGGACCGCCCTTCTCGATCGCCCAGGCGGTTCCCTTCATCGGGGATGCCAACGTCGTCTTCGGCTTTCCGGACATCCTGATCCACCCGGTGGACTCGTTCTCCCCACTGCTCGACCGCCTCGCTTCGACCGGGGCGGACATCGTGCTGGGGCTCTTCGATTGCCGGGCCCATGAGCCAGGAGACGTGATCGAGCGCGACCCGAGCGGCCGCGTGACCGGACTGCAGACCAAGGAGGAGCGACCGCTGCGGCCGGACCGGTACGTCTGCTGGATGTTCGCGGCCTGGCGAGGCAGCTTCACCCGCTTCCTCGCCGAGGAATGCGGACGGCTGGCGATCCAGGCCGAAGCGATGGTGCAGGCGGCGCCGGCCGCGCGTGCGCCGGAGTGGCCGGTCGGCGCCATCGTCGCCGCGGCCATCCGCGCGGGCCTGCATGTCGACAGCGTCTTCTTTCCGCAGGGGCGCTTCCTCGATGTCGGCACGCCGGACGGCATCACCGCCGCCGGTGCCTTCCCGGTGGTCTGGGACGGAATGGAGCCGGGAAGCGCGCGGCCGGACGGCGTGGAGCGGCGGTGATCCCGGGCCGCATCCTGCCGGTCGCCTTCTGGCTGCTGCCGGCAGACGCGGATGCCGAATGGCTGCGGGCATGCATGCGTCCCCTGGCCGCGCGATGCGGCAGTCCGGCATTCGAGCCGCATGTGACGCTGCATGTCGGCACGCGGTCCGGGGATCTCGCGATCGAGCCGCTGCTGGCGGCGCTGGCCCGGCGGGCCGGGCCGCTTGCCCTCGACTGCGCGCAGACCTGCCATTCGGCGGCCTACTACAAGGCGCTCTACCTGCGGCTCGATGCCAACCGGGCAGACGGCCCGGCGCTGGCCGGCCTGCGCCAGGCGCTGGTCGATGCGCTGGAGGCGGCCGGCGCGCCGCGGTCGGACTATCGCTTCGACCCGCATCTCAGCCTGCTGTATGGCAGCCTTGACGCCGCATTGCGCGAGCAGCTGGCTGCGTCTCATCCGCTGTCCGGCCGCCGCATCCGGTTCGATCGGGTTGCCGCGGTCCGGCCGGCGCCCGGCAGTACGGATCTCGCCCGGGTGTCGGACTGGGAGGTCTTCGGCCACTGCCGCCTCGGTCCGGACGGTTGAACGCAAGCACCTGATCCGGCACGGGAATTCCCCTATCGGCCGGGCCGTGGCCGAGCCTGTATGCTTTCCCGACAGTCCCTTCCGGCGGGCGGTGCGACCGCACCGCCCGTCTTTCCCGTGCAACAAGGAGCCGAACATGGCTGATCTGCTCGCGGCATTCGAGAAGGCGCAGGCCGACTCGCGCAACCTTTCGGAACGTCCGGACAATGCCACCCTGCTCAAGCTGTATGCCCTCTACAAGCAGGCAACCCAGGGGGATGTCGACGGCGAGCGGCCGGGATTCTCCGACATGGTCGGCCGCGCGAAGTGGGATGCCTGGCAGGCCCTTTCCGGCACCGAGCGCGATGACGCGATGCAGCAGTACATCGATCTGGTGGAGGAACTGAAGGGCTGAATGACCGCCGGCAGGCGGATTTGCGTGATCCACGACACACCGTACTGATACAGGGCGTTATATAGCGGCATATTGCGAAACATTACAACAGAGCCACAGTTGGTAGGCCGTGGGCAACCGTTCAGTCGGTGGGCGATGGCCGGTGTGGGATGGGCTGCCGAGAATCGGGTCCAAGCAGAGCCGCCATCCACCGGCAGGCCCCACCCGGAAGAGCTTCACGCCGTATGCAGTCCAACGCCCCGACCCGCCGACGCCCAGGCAGACCGTTTCGCATCCGTCCTACCCTGCTCGGCGTGACCCTCGCCGGCGCCGCCTTCATCGCCTGCCTCGGCGGAACCCGACCGGCCTCCGCCCAGGTCATCGTCGGCAACCTCCAGGAGGTGTCGATGCAGTTCGGCTCTTCCGTGCACGATGGCGTCCGCGCCCACCAGGCGCAGGTGCGTTCCCGGCAGATGCGGGTGCGTCAGGCCCGGACCCGGGCGGGCCTGCCCCAGGTCGCGAACAATGTCACCATGTCATCGGACCGGGCCCGCATTCCGCTGCAGCGGCGGGCCGCGCCGTCGTCCCGGCCGGCCGCCCGGCTCCTCGCCCCGAGCACGGTCGGGGTCATCAACAGCTTCATCCAGGGCGACCTCTACACCGACTCGGAGAATCGGACTGCCTCCTCGCTGTCCACCACCGACCTCACCGTCGGCAGCGACTACCGCCATTCGGAGCATCTGCTGGTCGGAGTCGCGGCGAGCCGGATGAGCACCGGCGACACCGCGGGCAACACCATGGCCGCGTACATGACCTTGCAGCCGGTGGACCGCATCTACCTGGACATGAGCCTGTCGTACGGCGAGCACCAGGCGCGCCCGGCTCCAGGGCTGTCCGCCGGCGGCGCCGCCGACGCCGCGGTGGGCGGCACCAGTCGCGGATTCAGCTTGTCGCTGAACCATCCGCGCCAGGTCGGCGAATGGTTCTGGTCGCCCTACAGCCGCTACGACCACATCGTGACCGACCTCTCCGCGACCTCCTCCGCCGCGGCTTCCGCGCCGCTCAGCTATGGCCTTTCTGCCGTCGCCATGGGCAGCACCGCGCAGACCACCTGGACCACGCCTTTCGGCGCGATCCAACCGATGCTGATGGTGGAGGTGCAAAAGGAGGTGCGAACCGTGACCGGCCTGGGCACCACCTCGTCATTCACCCAGGGCATCGTGGGCTTCGGCCTCACCACGCGCGTCTCGCGAAACATGTCAGCCTTCGCGCAGTCTCGCTACGAGAGCGATCTCGGCGCGACGCTCGATCGCCAGATGATGCTCGGGATGAAGGTGGCGTTCTAGCGGGCCCCGCACTGCCGGGCCGGCCTGTCCCGCCCGGGCGGAGAACCGGCCGTGCTCAGGCCGGCGCGACCGGCGTGAGCGGCGCGCGCCCGGAAAACACCTCCGTCAGGTTGCGCGCCGCCAGCATCGCCATGCCCAGGCGCGAGGAGCGCGTGGCGCTGCCGATGTGCGGCGTGAGCACGATGTTGTCGAGCGCAAGCAGCTCCGGCGCGAGCGCCGGCTCGTTCTCGTAGACGTCCAGCCCGGCCGCGGCGAGGCGCCCTTCGCGTAGGGCGGCTGCCAGGGCCAGGTCGTCCACAATGCCGCCGCGCGCGATATTCACCAGCGTGGCGGTCGGCTTCATCAACGCGAGCTGCTCGGCGCCGATGGTGTGATGAGTCTGCGTCGAATACGGCAGCACCAGCACCACGTGGTCCGATCGCGCGAGCAGCTCCTCCCTGCTCACCCGTGTCGCGCCCAACTCGGCCGCATTCGCCGCCTCGCTGCGGTTGGCGTAGAGCAGCTTCATGTCGAAACCGCGCGCGCGGCGCGCGATGGCCGAGCCGATGCGGCCCATGCCGATGATGCCGAGCGTCGCGCCATGCAGATCCGCCCCGAGGAACTGGTCCCAGGCCCAGCGTTGCCAGTGGCCCTGGCGCAGCCAGCGCTCGGACTCGGTGACGCGGCGCGCGGCGGCCATCAGCAGGGCGAAGCCCATGTCGGCAGTCGCCTCCGTGAGCACGTCCGGCGTGTTGGTGACGACGATGCCGCGGCGCGCACACGCCGCGACATCCACGTGGTTGTAGCCCACCGAGCCGGTCGCCACCATCCTCAGCCGCGGGCAGGCTTCGAGGAGCGCCTCATCCACCTTGTCCGAGGCCACGATATAGATCGCGTCCTTCGAGGCCGCCCGCTCGCGCAGCTCGGTCGGCGACCACAGCGCGTCCTCGGGGTTGTCCTCCACGGCGAACATCGCCTCGAGGTGCGCGATGACCTCGGGGAAGACCCGCCGGGTGACAAGCACCGACGGCTTCGCACCGGTAGCGATTGCGCCTTCGTTCACGGCACTCATCGCGCGGCTGCCGGCGCGGGCGGCGGCTTGATGTCGAACACCTGGCGCAGGTACTGGATGTAGGCCTCGTCGTCGCACATGTTCTTCGCGGGTGTGTCGGAAAGCTTGGCCACCGGCTGCCCGTTGCAGCGGACCATCTTGATCACGATCTGCAGGGGAGTGTAGCCGAGGTCGTTGGTGAGGTTCGTGCCGATGCCGAACGCGACATGCGCCCGATCCTTGAAGCGCAGGTAGAGGCGCTTGATCACGTCGAAGGTGAGCGCGTCCGAGAAGACGAGGGTCTTGGTGGCCGGATTGACCCGGTTGGCCAGGTAGTGCGCGATCAGCCGCTCCCCCCAGGCGAACGGATCGCCCGAGTCATGGCGCGCGCCGTCGAACAGCTTGCAGAAGTAGAGATCGAAGTCGCGCAGGAAGGCATCGAACCCGAAGACGTCCGAGAGGGCGATGCCGAGATCCCCCCGGTACTCCTTCGCCCACATCTCGAAGCCGAAGGTCTGCGAGTCCCGCAACCGCGGCCCGAGCGCCTGGCAGGCCTGGAGGTACTCATGCGCCATCGTGCCGAGCGGCACGACGCCGAGGCGCATGGCGAACATCACGTTCGAGGTGCCGGCGAAGCAGTCGCCGAGCCGTGCCTTGCAGGTCCTGAGCACCCGCTCCTGCCACTCGAGCGAGAAGCGGCGCCGGCTGCCGTAGTCCGCGATGCGCACGCCGGCCATGTCCGGATCGTCGATGACCGTCCGGATCTTGGCTTCGAGCCGCCGCGTCCCTTCGTCGAAGTCCGGCTGGGGCGCCGTGTGCCGGAAGTAGAGCTCGTTCACGATGGCGAGCACCGGGATCTCGAAGAGGATCGTGTGCAGCCAGGGGCCGCGGATGGTGATCTCGATCTCGCCCTTGCGGCTGCGGCCGTCCGCAGGGTCCGCCGCACGAACCGAGATGTATTTCTGGTTCATGTGGAACAAGGCGAGGAAATCGACGAAGTCGCTCTTCACGAACCGCAGCTGGCGCAGGTACTCGAGCTCCTCCTCCCGAAAGCGCAGCGTGCACAGGTGCGCGATCTCGTCCCGGATCTGGTCGATGTAGGGGACCAGGTCGACGTCCGGATTGCGGCACTTGAACCGGTACTCGACCTGCGCTCCGGGGAAGTGATGCAGGACCACCTGCATCATCGTGAACTTGTAGAGGTCGGTATCCAGCAGGGAATGGATGATCATGGAGGGATTCTAGTCAGGCCGGCCCCCGCTGATCCGGGGCCCGCGACCCGCGGGATGCGCCTCGCGGCGGGGCAGCGGCGTGGCAGGCGCTAAAATGGCAACCGGGCCCGAGGAAACGCCGGGCCGCCCCAGGCTTCCTTGCCCCCTGGGGGGCGGGCCTGGGCGAAGCCCGGCCCCGGAGGCACATTCAATACTTCCTGCAGACACCGCCTCGTCATGCCGCACATCGTCCTTGAATCCTGTATCCGCTGCAAGTACACCGATTGCGTGGACGTGTGTCCGGTGGACTGCTTCCGGGAAGGCCCCAACATGTTGGTCATCGACCCGGACGAGTGCATCGACTGCGCGGTCTGCATTCCGGAATGCCCGGTCGAGGCGATCAAGGCCGAGGAGGACGTGCCGGCCGACCAGCAGCACCTGATCGAGCTGAATGCGGAGAAATCCAGGGCCTGGCCCAGCATCACGCGGACCAAGGGACCGTTGCCGGATGCCGACGACTGGAAGGACGAGAAGGACAAGCTCAAGTATCTTGAAGGCTAGAGCGGAGACGACCTCCGGGCGCCTCCGGCGCTTCCTCGCAAGGCAGAAGGCGGCCGTCCGGCGCGGATTCCGTGACGGCGGTCGCGCTGGCGGTGCCGGAGAACCTGCCAGGATTGCCGTCCGGTGCGCCGGAACAGGACGAAATACGTTAAGCGGGCAGGATTCCGGGAGTAGGCTCCAAGGGCGGGACTGCGTCTTGCCTGTCGCAGTCGGCCCCTTGGCCACATGCCGGACATCCGGCTGGAGATACGACGCGAATGCTCTACGAGGTGCGTGAAGCCCAACGGGCGGTGCTGACCCCGGTCTCGAACTGGGCCGGGGCGATGAGCAAGCTGTACAGCAGTCCCTACAGCCCCTTCAGCTACACCCCGCTGGCCACCCGGGCCGCGGCCGGATTCGAGCTGCTGCATCGGCTCGGCAAGGAATACGAGAAGCCGGCCTTCGGGCTCGCGACCACGTTGATCGACGGCATCGAGGTACCGGTGACCGAGCGCTTCGTGCTGCAGAAGCCGTTCTGCCGGCTGCTGCACTTCGAGCGCGCGTTGCCGCCCGAGCTCGACGCGCGCCGCGCGGATCCCAAGGTGCTGGTAGTCGCGCCGCTCTCCGGCCACCATGCCACGCTGCTGCGCGACACCGTCCGGGCGATGCTTCCGGACCATGACGTCTACATCACGGACTGGATCGACGCGCGCATGGTGCCGCAGTCCCGGGGCGACTTCCACCTGCACCACTACGTCGAGTACTGCATCGATTTCCTGCGTCACCTCGGACCCGAGGCGCATGTGGTATCGGTGTGCCAGCCGACGGTGCCGGTGCTCGCCGCGGTGTCGGTCATGGCCACGCTCAAGGATCCCGACCTGCCGAGCAGCATGACGCTGATGGGCGGGCCGATCGATCCGCGGCAGAGCCCGACAGCCGTCAACGACCTCGCCACCGCCAAGCCGTTCGACTGGTTCGAGCGGACCGTGATCCACCGGGTTCCCGGGCGCTATCCTGCCGCCGGGCGGCGCGTCTATCCGGGCTTCCTGCAGCATGCCGGTTTCGTGTCGATGAACCCGGACCGCCACGCCCAGTCGCATTGGGACTTCTACCTCAACCTGGTGCGCGGCGACCTCGAGGATGCCGACAGCCACCGCCGCTTCTACGACGAGTACAACGCGGTGATGGACCTGCCGGCGGACTACTACCTCGAGACGATCCGGACCGTGTTCCAGGAGTTCCTGCTGCCGCGCGGCCTCTTGGACCTGCCGGTGGACGGCACGCTGGTGCGCGTGCGGCCAGCCGACATCCGCACCGTCCCGCTGCTCACCATCGAGGGCGAGCTGGACGACATCTCCGGCGTCGGCCAGACCGCCGCAGCGCATGACCTCTGCTCCGGGCTGCGATCGGCGATGCACCAGCATCTGCTCGCCGAAGGCGCCGGCCACTACGGCATCTTCAGCGGCCGGCGCTGGCGCGAGATCATCTACCCCTATGTGCGGGGATTCATCGCCGATGCCGACCGGCCGCGCCGACGCCGGCCGGGTTGAGGCTCAAGGGATCGCCGGGCCGTCCCAAGGTCCCTTGACCCCCCCGGGGGGCGGGCTGGGCGCAGCCGCAACCGTCGCGAGCATCGACGCCCTGCTGCCGCAGACGCAGTGCCGTCGCTGCGGCCATGACGGCTGCCTTCCCTACGCGCGCGCCATTGCCGCGGGCGAGGCGATCAACCGCTGCCCGCCGGGCGGCACCGCGACCATCGACGCGCTGGCCCGCCTGCTCGATCGCGCCGTGCTGCCGCTCGATCCGGGCTGCGGCCCGACGCCCGCCCGCCGCGTGGCGCGGATCGACAACGACGCATGCATCGGCTGCACCAAGTGCATCCTCGCCTGCCCGGTGGACGCGATCGTCGGCGCGCCGCGCCACCAGCATCATGTGCTTGCCGATCGCTGCACCGGTTGCGACCTATGCCTGCCGCCCTGCCCGGTGGATTGCATCGCCATGGTGGACATCCGCGCAGCCTGGACGCCGATGGACAGCGCGCGCGGCCGAGCGAACCACCAGGCGCGCGCGGCACGGCTCGCGGTCGCGGCCGCCCCGGCGCCGATGCGGATGCCTTCGGATCCGCGCGCTGCCCTCGCGGCGCCAGCGGAACGGGCGCGGCGGCTCGGCGCGATCCTCGCGCGCGCCAGCGGCGCGGCCACGCCATGAAGCCGGCGGATCGGCTCGCCCTCTTCGAGCGCTTCGCTGCCGCGAACCCGGAGCCGACCACCGAGCTGGAGTACACCACTCCGTTCGAGCTGCTGGTCGCGGTGACGCTGTCGGCCCAGGCGACCGACAAGGGCGTGAACGCGGTCACCCGGCGGCTGTTCCCGGCGGCCAACACACCGCAGGCGATCCTCGACATGGGCCTCGAGCGCTTCACCGAGGCGATCCGCAGCCTCGGCCTCTACCGGACCAAGGCGCGGCATGTGCTGCAGGCCTGCGAGATCCTGGTGCGCGAGCATGGCGGCGAGGTGCCGCGGCAGCGGGCCGCCCTGGAAGCCTTGCCGGGGGTGGGCCGCAAGACGGCCAACGTCGTCCTCAATTGCGCCTTCAACGAGCCGACCATCGCGGTCGACACCCATATCTTCCGCGTGGCCAACCGTCTCGGCCTCGCCCGCGGCACCACGGTCGAGGAGGTGGAGCGCAAGCTCCTGAAGGCGGTGCCGGCGGCCTACCTGCAGAATGCGCATCACTGGCTGATCCTGCATGGACGCTATGTGTGCAAGGCGCGCCGGCCCGAATGCTGGCGCTGCCTGGTGACCGACCTCTGCAGCTACAAGCCCAAGACGCCGCCTCCGCCCGCAACGAGCGCGCTCGACCTGCCGCCGCGACGGAGCCCTGCCGATGTTTGATCCGAGCCTGGCCGACGTGCGCCGCTTCTTCTGCGAGGTCTGGCGCAAGCACGGCGAGCGTGCGCCGCTGTCGCCGATCGAGGCCATCGCCCTCGACTGGATCCTGCAGCATCCGGAATACCAGGCGAGGCTGGCCGATCCCGAGGCGGCGGTGGCCGCCGACTATTCGCCCGCGCGCGGCGAGACCAACCCGTTCCTCCACCTGTCGCTGCACCTCGCCATTGCCGAGCAGCTCTCGATCGACCAGCCCCCCGGCATCCGCGCCTGCATGCAGGCGCTCGAGCGCAGGCTCGGGGACGCGCACGCCGCGGCCCACCAGGCCCAGGAGTGCCTTGCCCAGACGCTCTGGCAGTCCCAGCGCGATGGCCAGCCGCCGGACCAGGACGCCTACCTGGACTGCCTGCGCCGGCGGGCCGGCCTCGCACCGGACCACCCCGGCGCGGGCTAAACTCGCTGGTTTCGCGCCCGCGGGACGCCTCCGCTCCGCGGCCGCCGGCAGAGGTCCCCATGCTCTCCTCCCTCATTCCCAAGGAACGGCGCTTCTTCGAGCTCTACAGCCAGCACGGCGCCCAGATCGTCGAAGGCGCCGGACACCTGGTCGCGCTGCTCGATGCGTTCGGCGACGAGGCCGCCCGCCGCGACCGGCTGGCGAGCATCGACGCCTGCGAGAAGAATGCGGACTCGGTGGCGCACGAGACGATCGCCCTGCTCCAGCGCAGCTTCGTGACGCCGTTCGACCGCGACGACATGCAGCGGCTCATCAACCGCATGGACGACGTGCTCGACCTCACGCAGGACGTTGCCGAGACGACCGAGCTCTATGACCTGCGCCGGATCTCGCGGGACGCGGTGCAGCTCGCGCAGCTCGCGGAGATGGGCTGCCTGCGCGTGAAGGATGCGGTGGACCTGCTCGACGACATGGGCAACGCCAGCACCATCCTCAAGCTGTGCGAGGAGATCGACCGCATCGAGTCCGACGCGGACCGCGTCATGCGCTCGGCGATGTCGAAGCTCTTCCGCAACGAAAGCGACATACTGCAGGTGATCAAGCTCAAGGAGGTGTACGAGCTGCTCGAGGCCCTGACGGACCGCTGCGAGGACGTGGCCGACGTCATCGAGGGCATCGTGCTGCAGCATGCTTAGCTTCCTCGTCCTGCTCGCGCTCGCGTTCGGGTTCCTCAACGGATTTCACGACGCGGCGAACTCGATCGCCACGGTGGTGTCCACGCGGGTCCTGCGGCCGCACCAGGCGGTCGCCTGGGCCGCCGGCTTCAACCTGCTCGCGCTCGCGCTGCTCCAGACCGGCGTTGCCGCGACCATCGGCACCGGGCTGGTGGATCCGGCCGCGATCGACTCCGCCGCCATCTTCGGCGCGCTGGTCGCGGCCATTCTCTGGAACCTGCTCACGCTGCGGCTGGGCATCCCCACCAGCTCCTCGCATGCGCTGATCGCCGGCCTTGCCGGCGCCACCATGGCGAGCGCGGGACCCCAGGCGCTGCTGCTGCCGGGCCTCGGGCTCTTCCTCCTGTTCCTGCTGCTCGCGCCGCTGCTCGGCCTGCTGCTGGGCGCGGGCCTGATGGTTGCGGTGCTGCACCTCTTCAGCAGCGTGGATGCGCGCAAGGCGGAACGCCGTCTCCGCCAACTGCAACTCGTGAGCTCCGCCGTCTACAGCCTGGGACACGGCAGCAACGATGGCCAGAAGACGCTGGGCATCATCTGGCTGCTGCTCCTCGGTGCCGGTCAGGCCGCCGCCGACGCGCCGCCGACCTGGGCCGCGGTGGCCAGCTATCTCGCGATCGCCGCCGGCACGCTCTTCGGCGGCTGGCGCATCGTCCGCACGATGGGGCAGCGCCTGATCAAGCTGACGCCGGCCGGCGGTTTCTGCGCCGAGGCGATGGGCGCGGGCACCATCCATCTCGCCACCTGGTTCGGGGCGCCGATCTCGACCACGCAGGTGCTCACTGCCTCGATCGTGGGCGTCGGCGCCGTCAACCGGATGAATTCCGTGCGTTGGGGCGTGGCTCGCGTCATCCTCTGGTCGTGGGCGATCACGCTGCCCGCAGCGGCGCTGCTCGGCGCCCTCGCCTGCCTGGCGGCGAAGGCGGTGGGATGAGCACCGCCAGCCAACGCACCGCCAGCCGGCCCGCAGGCGACATCCACCCTCCGCGGGAAGGATGTCGGACCCGCGACAGGTGGATCGTCGATTGAGCGGCGCGATCGACATGCAGCCCCTCACCGGGGAGCCGCCGCGCCGGCTGATCGTGCTGCTGCATGGCGCCGGCTCCTCGCCCGGAGCGATCGTGCATGCGGCGCTCGCCTGGCAGCTGAAGCTGCGCAGCGCCCACGCATTCCTGCTGGACGCGCCGTTCGCCGAGTCGCGGGCCCGGCGCTACTGGGTGGACCCGGCGCGGTATCCGGTCGCCCCGGATGCGATCCGCGCCGCGGCCGATGGCGCGCGCAGTCGCATCGAGGCGCGGCAGGCGCAGCTGGGCCTGGATGCGGGCCGCACGATGGTGATCGGCTTCTCCCAGGGCGCAAGCGTCGCGCTCGAGCTCGCCTTCGGCGATCCCGGCTGTGCCGGCCTCGTGATCGGCTATGCCGCGCGGCTCTACCGCCTGCCGACCGCCGACGACCGCGTCGCCGCGCGGATCCGCCTGGTCCACGGCGGCGGCGACAGCGTCGTGCCGGCCGCCTACGGCGAGGCGGCGTACCGGCGACTGCGCGGCATCGGCGCGAACGTCACGCTCGACCTGCTGCCCGAGGAGGGCCACGCAGTGGGTCAGGTGCAGATCAATCGCGGCACCCGCCACGCGATGGACTGGGTGTTCGATCGCTCGCCGGGCACCCCGGACGAGACGCATTGACTGCCTCGCGCGAGGCCTAACCCGCGGCGAGCGCCGCGCGCCGTTCGGCGATCGGCCGCTGGTCGATGGGCAGGTGCATCATCGCCGCGAACGCGCCGAAGGCGATGGCCCCAGCCCAGGCGAGATCGTAGGTGCCGGTCGCATCGAAGATGCGGCCGCCGAGCCACGCGCCCAGGAAGCTGCCGATCTGGTGGCCGAAGAAGATGACGCCGGCGAGCAGCCCGAAGTTGCGCACGCCGTAAATCTGGCCCACGAGCGCGTTGGTGGGCGGCACGGTCGAGAGCCACAGCAGGCCCATCACCGCCGAGAACAGGTAGACCGAGAAGCTGCTGAGCGGCGCGAGCAGGAAGAGCGCCATGGCGATCGATCGGCCGACATAGATGCCGCTCAGCAGCCACTTCTTGGAGAAGCGCGCCCCCAGCCAGCCGACCGACAGGCAGCCGATGACGTTGAAGAGACCCACCAGGGCGATCGCCTTGGCACCGAGGTCGAGCGGCATGCCCTTGTCGGTGAGGTAGGCGGGCAGATGCAGCGCGACGAACACCACCTGCAGGCCGCAGACGAAGTAGCCCCAGAACAGCAGGTGGAAGTTGCGGTCGCCGCCGACCTCCCGCAGCGCGCCTGAGAGCGTGCTCGAGCCGCTCGCCTTGAGCCCCGCCTCCCGGTCTCCGCGGATGCCGAGCGCCAGCGGCAGGATGACCGCCACCAGGACCGCGTGCGCCTGAAGCGCGAACATCCAGCCGAAGTCGCGGATCAGCCAGGCGGTGAGCGGCAGGAACAGGAACTGGCCGAAGGAGCCGGCGGCGGTTCCGATGCCGAAGGCCCAGGTGCGGCGCTCCGCCGGCACCAGCTTGCCGATCGCGGCGAACACGATGCCGAACGAGGTGCCGCCGATGCCGAGCCCAATCAGCAGGCCGGCGGTGAGGTTGAGCTCGACTCCGGAGGTGGCATAAACGGTGCCGAGGAAGCCGACGGTGTAGAGCGTCGCCCCCAGGAACAGCGTGCGCATCGCGCCGAGCCGATCGGCCATGGCGCCGAGGAACGAACCGCCGAGTCCCCAGGCGAGGTTCTGGGTTGCGACCGCGAGGCTGAAGGTCTCGCGGGTCCAGTCGCGTGCCTGCGTCATCTCGGGCAGGAACAGTCCCCAGGACGAGCGTGCCCCGCCCGACAGCAGCAGGATCACGCAGCCGAACACCAGCACCGCGAAATAGTCGTGGCCGGCCGGCACGGTGCCCCGGTCCGCGGTCGCACCGGTGGTCACTGGTGTGCCC
>JAEWEW010000029.1 GCA_023389175.1 Pseudomonadota bacterium
GGGCGGGGCGGTGCTCAGCTTCGTGCGCCTGGCCGACGTGTCCGAGCGGCTGAACCAGGTGCGCATCGATACCCAGCAGGCCGATGCCATCCTTGCGTGCGACCTGGTGGTTGGCGCCTCGGCGGACGCGCTGCAGACCGTGCGCCACGGTCGCACCCGGATCCTCGCGAACCGCCACGAGGTGCCGGTGGCCGACTCGATGCGCAATCCGGACAGCGACCTGATGGCAGAGCTGCTGCTGGAGAAGATGCGGGCCGCTGCCGGCGACGAGCTCGTCACCACCTTCGATGCGCAGGAGATGGCCGAGGCGTTCCTCGGCGACACGATCGGCGCCAACGTGCTCGCGCTCGGTTTCGCCTGGCAGCACGGCGCCGTGCCGGTGAGCCTTCCCGCGCTGGAGCGGGCAATCGAGCTGAACGGCGTGGCGGTGCCTGCCAACCGGCTCGCCTTCTCGCTCGGGCGCCTGGCCGCGGCCGACCCGCGGGCCTGCCGGTCGCTGCTCGCGCCGCTCGCTGAGGACGCACCGGACGTGCCGGCCGCGACGGCTGCCGAGAGCCCGGCCTGGGAAGCGCTCGCGTCAGTGCGCTCCGACGCCGAGCGGCACCTGGTCGCCTACCAGGGCAAGGCGTGGGCGCGGCGCTTCGATGCGCTGGTCGCCCGCACCGCCGCGCGCGAGCGCGAGCTCGGCGGCGACGGCGGCTTCGCGCTCGCGGTGGCACGCAGCCTGCGCAAGCTGATGACCTACAAGGACGAGTACGAGGTGGCCCGCCTCTACAGCGACGGCAGCTTCGCCGCAGCCCTTTCCCGCCAGTTCGAGGGCGAGCTCCGGCTGCGCTACCACATGGCGCCGCCACTGCTCAGTCGCCCGGAGAACGGCAAGCCGCCGCGCAAGGTGTCGCTCGGCCCGTGGATGGGCCCGGCGATGAGGCTGCTCGCCCACGGCCGGCGCTTGCGCGGCACATTCCTCGACCCATTCGGGCATACCGCGGAGCGACGCACCGAGCGCGAGCTGATCGCCGACTTCGAGCGACGCATCGGCGAGCTGCTGCCGATCCTCACCGCCGGGACGCTGCCGATCGCCACGCAGCTCGCCGCGGTGCCGCTTTCCATCCGCGGATTCGGCCACGTCAAGCTCGGCAATCTCGCCCTCGCGCGGGTGCGGGAAGCGGAGCTGCTGCATCGGCTCGATCCGGCACGGTATCCGGCGCCGCCGCGCAGCGGTCCTCCGCCCGCCGGGCAGCTGCGCGGCATCCAGGTGGTGGCGCGGGCGTGAGGAGCGGCATGAAAGCCGGCATGAGCACGCATCCACTGCGCTGCCGGTGCGGCAGCCTGCAAGGCCGGGTCCGGGTCACCCGCACGGCGACCCGCGCGCTCTGCTACTGCCTTGATTGCCAGGCCTATGCGCGTTTCCTCGGCGGCGACCTGCTCGATGCGGCCGGCGGCACCGAGGTGGTCGCCATGTCGCCGGGCAACGTCCGGTTGGAGAGCGGGCTGCAATCGCTCGCGTGCCTTTCGCTGAGTCCGCGGGGCATCCTGCGCTGGTATGCCGACTGCTGCCGCACGCCGATCGCCAACACGCCGCGAAACCCGCGCGTCCCGTACGTCGGGCTGGTGCACGCATGCCTCGGCGACGCGCCGGCCCGGGAAGCGAGCTTCGGACCGGTCCGCCTGGTCGCCAACCGGAAGTCGGCCCGCGGCGAGGCCGCCTCGGTGCCGCCGCACCGCGCTGCGGTCGCGCTGTGCAGCCTGGGTGCGGCGCTGCTCGCGGCGCGGGTCTCGGGCGCGTACCGGCAGACGCCCTTCTTCGATGCGGCCTCCGGCGAGCCGGTGCGCACCCGTTGGGTGCTGTCGCCGGCGGAGCGGGCCCAAGCCTATCGCGACCGCGGCTGACGCGAACCCGGTTGGTGAACCGCGGCCGCCGCGCCGGCGACTCAGGGGGAAGGACGCCGCGGGAGCGTTCCTGCCAGCCGGAGCGGACCATGGAACTCGATATCGCACCCCAGACGATCCAGGCCATCGGCTGGTTCTATGCGCTCACCAGCGCGCTGCGGGTGGTGGCTTATGCGCCGCAGGTCGCCCTGATCTGGCGTTGCCCCGAAGGCGGCCGCTCGGTGTCGATGGTCACGTGGGTGGCGTCCACCCTCTCGCATGTCACCGCGACCGTCTACGGCGTCGCGGTGGTGGCCGACCCCTGCCTGACGGCGATCGCGGTCGGCAACACGGCCGGCAGCCTGGCGATCGTCTGGGTGGCGTTGATCCGGCGAGGGCCCCGCCAGGAGGTACGGCCCAGCGGCCTGGCGTGGCTGCGGGCGCTGGCCTGATCAGCCGTAGGCGATCAGTCGTCCGAGCGAAGCCACCGCGACCCAGCAGGCGAGCGAGGCGACGGCCTGCAGCCGCCCGGCCGTGGGCGGCTGCCAGTCCCAGTCGGCCAGCCGGTGGCGCCACAGCCGCCGGAACAGCAGCGCGTTGACGATCCCGAGCAGGATCAGCAGCAGCTTCACCTGCATGATCGGGTTGGCGAGCAGCGGACTGGCATCCGCGCTGAAGAGCAGCACTCCGGTCGGCAGCAGGACGAGGAGGCCGGCGACCGCGAACGGAGTGAGGGTGGCCGATACCTCGGCGAGCGGAAAGAGCCGGCGCGCACCCAGCAGCCGCAGATCGAGCAGCAGCATCGCGCCGACCAGCAGCACCAGCCCCAGCAGGTGGAGCAGGTTCACCACCGGGTAGGCCCAGTCGGACCCGCGCATCCACTCGCCGACGGCCGAGGCCTCGAGGCCGGCGGCCCAGGTGGCCAATCCGGCGGCGAGGTCGGGCCAGGCGGATTCCATCAGGCCTGCGCTGGCGCCGGCCCTCAGCGCAGCTCGACCACCTTGCCGTCCACCGTGATCCGCTCAGCGCGGATCTCCGGCGTGCCGTCCTTGCGCGGATAGCCCTCGATCGTCACCACCTTCCCATTGGCCAGGCCGTCCTTCGGCATGCCGCGCGATTCCATCCGCCCGATCGGCGCGAGCACCACCACCCAGCGCTTGCCGTCGCGGTCGATCTCGACCTCGGCATGGGGATTGCGGTAACGCACCTCGGCGAGTGGCACCTCCAGCTTGAGGGTCTTGTCGGCGTCGTAGGAGCTCCAGCCGTGATGGGCCAGGGCCGGCGCGGCGAGCGCGAGCGACAGCGCGACGACGGCGAGCGAGCGGGGCAGGGTGATCTTCATGAGACGTCCTTCTTCGTGTCGGTAGCCGGGAGCGACGCCGCGGCCACGCCGGGGGCATCCTCCAGGTCGCGGGCCAGCGCACCGAGGCCGGCATCCTCGATGCCCCATTCGCGCAGCGCGTGCCAGGTGTTGATGGCGTACTCCCGGTTCAGCCCACGGCCGCCGCGGCATGATGATAGGCGCCGCAGCAGCTCGTCACGCGAAAGCCTGAGATAGCTTGGGTGATCGCGGCGCGCGATGAAGGCCAGGGCCGCCACCTGTCGGCCGTCCGCGAGCCGCAGCGGCAGCAGCCTCGGCGTGTACACCCGGTTCGGCATCTCGCGCTGGTAGAGCGCCTCAACCACCTGCGCCTCCTGGCCGACGACCAGCCGGTAGGCGACGCCATGGCAGGAGCCGCCCCGGTCGAGCCCTAGCACCACGCCCGGTGCCTCGGGGGTGCCGCGGTAGCGGGTCGAGCTGATGCAGAAGGCCCGGTGGTAGCCGTGCACCCGGACCCGGTGGCGCTCGGCGAACTCGAAGTCCGGATGCCAGATGAGCGATCCATAGGCGAACACCCAGCGGGCCGGCAGGCGCGGGAGGTCTTCCAGCGTGTCCTGCAGGTCGCCGGCAGCGTGGGCAGATGCCGGTCGCGCAACGGCCGGCAGGCTCGCGATGCTGGCGGGGGCGGCTTCGGTCATGACGCGGGAGGAGGCGATGTCCGGTCGGCCGGTGGCGGGCGCGACCGCCGACAGCATACCCGAAGCCCGGAGCGGCCTCGCGAGGACCACCCGGTGCTGCTGCGCCTTGAAGACGCAGCGGGACGCGGGTTGCTCCGGGTGGGCTAAGCGGTCCTGCGCCCGGCGGATTTCTTCGCGGCCGGCTTCGGCGCGGCTGGCTTGCGGCCGGGTGCCTTGGCCCCGGCTTCCGTGGTGCCGCCGCCCTTGACGCCGGTGCTCCGGGTGCCGGTGCCCTTGCTGCCGGTGCCGGCCGCCCGTTTGCGGGATGTCGGTTTCTTGGCAGGCGCCTTCACGGCGGCGGCCTTCCGCGCGGGCGGCCGGGGCGCCTTTGTCACGGCGGCACCGTCCGACGTCGCCGCCGCGCTGCCTGCCCCCGTGCCTGTCTTGGCCCCGGCGCCCCCGGCCTTGGCCTTGCTGTTGTCGAACTCGAAGCTGATCCGGCCATCGGGCTGCCGGACGAGGAAGGCCTTGAACTTGCGGCGCGTCCGCGAGGATACGAAGCCGGTCAGCAGATCCGTGCGGCCCTCGGCGAGCAGCTTGCGCATCTGCTCCGGTTCGATCGGCTGCTGCAGGATCTCGCGCCCGGAACGGAAATCGCAGGTCTTGCCCGGACCGACCGACCGCTCGCACACATAGCTCATGCCGTGGGCGAACACCCGGCCGGCACATTTCGGGCAGGCACCGAGCGGTGGCTGGTCGCCGAAATCCACCGGCTCGGCATTGTCGTCGTCAGCGCTGGACTGGCCGAAGTCGAACTCCAGCTTGTGCTCGTCCGTGAGCTTGAGGATCGCGGAGAACGGCCGGCCCATCTTGCTTCGAAAGCCGGAAAGCGGTCCCACGACCTTCTCGGCGAGCAGCGTCTCCGCCTCTTCCAGCTCAAGCTGGCGGCCGCCAGGGATCTTGGTGATGGAGAAGTCACAGGCGGTGCAGGCGAAGCGCTTGTAGTTCTCCTTGACCGTTTGGCCGCACTTGGGACACGGGGTCTTCAACGTGGCATAGTCGCCCGGCACCGTGTCTGATTCATAATTACGCGCCCGTTCGACGATCTGCCGCGCCATGACGGCGATCTCGTTCATGAACGCGTCGCGGTCGGTCTTGCCGCGCTCGAGCTGGTTGAGCTTGTACTCCCACTCGCCGGTCAACTCCGGCATGGTGAGCTCGGCCACGCCCAGCCCGCGCAGCAGCGTGAGTAGCTGGAAGGCCTTGGTGGTCGGGATCAGCTCCCGACCTTCGCGCACCAGGTAACGCTCATTGATCAGGCCTTCGATGATGGCGGCCCGGGTGGCGGGCGTGCCCAGCCCCTTGCCGGCCATGGCTTCCCGTAATTCATCATCATCGATCGCCTTGCCGGCACCCTCCATCGCCGACAGCAGGGTCGCCTCGCTGTAGCGCGGCGGCGGACGGGTCTGCAGCGCGATGGCCAGGATCTCTTCAGTGAGCACTCGCTCTGCCTCGCCCACCGGCGGCAGGTTGGGCGTGCTGCCCTCCACCGGCGCGTCCCGGCCATAGATGGCCAGCCAGCCGGGGTTCACCAACACGCGGCCTTCCGTCTTGAACGGATGTCCCTCGACCGTGGTGATCCGGGTGGTCACGAGGAACTCGGCCGCCGGGAAGAAGACCGCCATGAAGCGGCGGACGATGAGATCGTAGAGCCGTTGCTCGGCGTCCGACAGGCTCTTCGGTGTCTGCAGCGTCGGGATGATGGCGAAGTGATCCGAGATCTTCGTGTTGTCGAAGATGCGCCGGTTGGGCTTGACCCAGTCCTTCTCCAGGATCTGGCGGGCGAAGGGGGCGTGAGTGCCGCCCTCGGCCAGGACGCCGAGCGTCTCGCGCACGCTGGGCAGGTAGTCCTCCGGCAGCGCCCGCGAATCGGTCCGGGGATAGGTGATGACCTTGTGCCGCTCGTAGAGCGCCTGTGCGAGCGCGAGCGTCGTCTTGGCGGAATAGCCGAAACGGCCGTTCGCCTCGCGCTGCAGGGTGGTGAGATCGAAGAGCGCGGGCGCGATCTGGGTGGCGGGCTTCGCCTCCTCGGTGACCGTGCCCTCGCGGTTCTCGCAGTCCGCGACGATCGCCTCGGCCTTGGCGCGGTCCCAGATGCGCTCGGCACGCGCCTCGGGATCGTCGCCCTTCTTGAAGCCGGTGTCGAACCACTTGCCTCCGTAGGTGCCGGCCTTCGCCCGGAAGGTGGCCTTGACCTCGAAGTAGTCCCGCGGCTCGAACCGGCGGATCTTCTCCTCGCGCTCCACGATGAGCGTCAGCGTCGGCGTCTGCACCCGCCCGACGGTGGTGAGGTAGAAGCCGCCATCGCGGGAATTGAAGGCGGTCATCGCCCGGGTGCCGTTGATGCCGACCAGCCAGTCGGCCTCCGAGCGGCAGCGCGCCGCCTCCGACAGCGGAATCATCTCCTGGTCTGTGCGCAGCCGGGCGAAGCCTTCGCGGATGGCCGACGGTGTCATGGACTGCAGCCACAGGCGCTGGATCGGCTGCCTCGCCTTGGCATGCTGGACGATGAGGCGAAAGATCAGCTCGCCCTCGCGTCCGGCGTCGCAGGCGTTGATCAGGCGGTCCACGTCCTTGCGCTTGATCAGGCGGGTGAGCAGCTTCAGCCGGTCCTGGGTGCGCTCGATGGGTTTCAGGTCAAAGTGCGGCGGAATCACCGGCAGGTTGGCGAAGGACCACTTGCCGCGCTTGACCTCGAACTCCTCCGGCGCCGCGATCTCCACCAGGTGGCCGATGGCCGAGCTGATGAGGTACTCGTCGCTCTCGAAGTAGTCCCCGTGCCGCGTGAAACCGCCCAATGCCCGGGCGAGGTCGTTCGCGACCGAGGGTTTCTCGGCAATGATCAGTGCTTTACCCATGAAGGGGGCCAATAGTAAGAGTGCGCTTGCGGATCGCGCAAGCGAATCAGGAACATCGTATATAGGATCCGTCCGGCAGTCGTTCCACCACCCCGAACAGCTCCAGCGTCTGGAGGGCCGCGAGCGCACCGGCGACCGGCAGGTCCCTGGCGGCTGCCAGGGCCTCCACCGAGACCGGATCCGCCGACAGGGCGCGCAGGACGGCAACATGCACCGCGCAAAGGCCCGAAGGCGGCAGGGCGGCCGGGGCTTGATCCGCGCGTGACGGGGTGGCCCCGGCGGCGCTCGCCCCCGCTGGCTGCGGCCATCTTAACCCAAGCCCACCGGCCGGCGGCAGCTCCTCCAGGATGTCCCCGACCACGGAGACCAGCTTCGCCCCCTGGCGGATGAGGTCGTTGCAGCCCTGGGCGAGGGGCGAATGGATGGAGCCGGGCACCGCCAGCACATCCCTCCCGAGGTCCGCCGCCAACCGGGCGGTGATGAGCGAGCCGCTGCGCGGCGCCGCCTCCACCACCAGGACCGCATGCACCAGGGCGGCAATCAGCCGGTTGCGCCGGGGGAAGTGGCGCGCCAGGGGCGGCGACCCGACCGGCAGCTCGCTCAGCACCGCGCCGCGGCCGGCGATCCGCCGGGCGAGATCCCGGTGGCGTGACGGATAGGTGAGGTCGATCCCGGTGCCGACGACCGCGATGGTGCCGCCGGAGGCGCCCGCGAGCGCGCCCTCATGGGCGGCACGATCGATTCCCTCCGCGAGCCCGCTGGTGATGCTCCAGCCGGCGGCGGCCAGGTCCCGGGCGAGGCCCGCGGCGGTGCGGGCACCGAGCGCCGTGGCGTTGCGGCTCCCGACGATGGCCACCTGGGGACAGGAGAGCCAGGCCGGGTCGCCAACGCCGTAGAGGACCATCGGCGGGTCCGGCAGGTCCCGCAGGCGCTGTGGATAGCGCGGGTCCGCAAGCGGCAGGATGAAGTGGCCTGGCTCGCCAAGCCAGGCGAGCGCGGCGGCGACGGCCTGGTCGCGCCGGGGGTCGTGGCCGAGCAGGGCGGCGGCGACGGCGGGCGAACCGAGCACTTCCGCGACCGGCGCCGGGCCGGCGCCGAGCACCGCCTCGGCCGTGCCGAACCGGTCGAGCAGCGCGCAGGCACCCACCGGGCCGAGTCCGGCCGTGTGGGCCAGAACCAGCCAGGGCGTCAGCGCAGCGGAGGTGGGTAGGGAGTCCTGCGAAGGCATGCCGGCGGTTGGCGCCCGTCACGGGCGCCGCCGGCACGGACGGGAATCAGGGATTGATGACCGAGTCGCCGACCGAGATCGGCTGCGATGCCTCGACGACGAGGCCGTAGGCGATCTTGTCAAAGGCCCGGAAGACCAGCAATTGGCCGATCGGCTCATTCGGAAGCTTGACCAGCTCGTTCGCCTGCCGGTCCTTGGCCAGGCGCCCGGAGAGCTCCACGGTCAGCACGTGGCCGACGTCGAGGCCATGCTCCTTGCCGACGTTGAGCGCAACCACGCTGTTCTTGCCGACCTGGGTCACCCCGCGGTAGACCGAGACGATGCGGCCGGAGACCGGCCGGTCCGGCGCCCGCGGCGCGAAGTTGATCCCGCGCGAAGGTTCGGTCGGCACCAGGCGGTCGCCTTCGCCGATCTCCTCGGACGTGGTGCCAATGACGATGGTGGCCGGGTCGCCCTTGCGCACCATCTCGGCGTTGCCGAGGTAGAGCGCCTCCCAGCCGATCGGCTTGCGGGTGTCGGGGTCCAGCAGCGGCTTGGCCGGGCGATAGACCTGCCACTCGGTCACGCCGTCATCCTTGATGCCACGGACGTAGGCCTTGTCGCCCCGGCCGAGGTAGACCCGTCCCTCCTGGGTCGCGATGATCCGCGGGGACTCGACCAGGCCCTTCTCGTCCACGACCAGCGGCCGGTTGATGAAGGCCTCGATCGCCGACATGGAGATGGTGGCGATGGCGTCGCGGTCCAGTTGCTGTGCCCGGACCACCGGCT
>JAEWEW010000342.1 GCA_023389175.1 Pseudomonadota bacterium
CCGCAGAGGTTTGCGAGCCGGTTGTTGTCGATGTCAGCGGGGGCGAAGCGGGCGGTGGTCGATCTTGCCAAGGTGTCCTGTTCAGCGGCGGTGGAGTACGGCGACCCCGTTGATTGTATCCCCGCCGCCCGGCTTGCCCACGGAATAGCCCACGCCCATGCTGGCCGCGTTCGGTCCATAGAAGCCGCCGTCGACCTTCGCCTGGCAATGGCCACCGGCGCATCCCAGGCGGTCGCCGCCACCTACCGACACCACGCCGAGCGAGCCGCTGAAAGTGGTCCGGCCGGTCATGCGGATCTGGCTGTCCCCGATCTCCACCAGGCGTCCGTTGCTGTCCAGCCGGGCCCCGTTGCTGAACACGTGGTAGTGCTCGCCCGAGCCGAAGGTCATGTCGCCCTTGAAGCCGATCCGGGTCTCCAGGCCGGCGGCGAACTGCACCAGTCCCTGGCCGGTGAAGCTGCCGGGAGCGACCGCGCCGCTCGCGAAGGTGGGTGAGGTCGCGCCGGCCACCGCGTAGTAGGCCGTGCCGCTGGTCGGCATGGTCACCGTCGGCACGCCGACCAGGTAGTGCATCCCGTTGTTGGCGCCGAGCTTGCGGGTGGACTCGAGCCCGATCAGGCTGACCCGCGCGGTGCCGTTGACCCAGCGTCCCCAGGCGAGGTCGGCGGTATGGCCGGATTCCACCACCGAGGCGGTGCCGCGCGAGATGCAGAGCAGGGTGGGGCACAGGCCGATCGACTCCAGCCGGTATTCGCTGTCCAGGTGGACGTGCGAATTGGCTGCATTGAGGCTCACGTCCAGCCAGGGCGATTGCAGCGTGCGCACCGAGACCCGCGCCGCTGAATTGAGCCCCGGCGTCAGCACCGGCGGCGGCTCGCCGTCGTTGCCACCGCCGTCGTTGCCACCGCCGTCGTTGTTGCCGCCACCGCTGCCGCTGCCGCCACCGTCGCTGCCGCCGCCATTGTCGACGCCCGCTCCCGGCTGGCAGGATAGATCGCGGCAGTCGCCGGCGGCGACCACGACGATCGGCGTGCCGTCGGGATTGCGTTGCTCTGCGGCTGCCGGAGCGTTGTTGACCGGGATGGTGATCATGCCGTCGCCGGAGGGGGAGAGGACGTCTCCAGCGATCGGGCCCGCCGGACCGGCCGGGCCATCCGTGCCAGTACCCTGCGCTTCCTCGTCTTCTTCCGCGCCGGCTTCGTCATCATCGGCAGCGGCGACTTTCGGTTGCGCGGTCGGCCGGTTGAAGTCCACCGGTGACGAATCCGACGGCGCGGTGCCTCCCGTGCCTCCTGCCTCCGGGGTCATCTCGACCCCGGACGGTCGGGTGGGTCCGGTTGCGATCCGGCCGGACTTCGCCGGCGTGGAGCGCGCTCGCGGGTCGGCTTGAAGCGGCAACGGCGAGGCGATGACATCGGCCGGGGTCACGCCTGCATTTCCTGCGGAGGCGAGCGGGCCACTGCGCCAATCGGAGAGCAGGCCGGGGGGCAGTCCCTCGCCGGATTCGCGGGTCGCGCGCGAGTTGCGCTCGGGCTCCGGCCCCGACACCGAACCTGCCTGCGCAAGCCGCGGCGTGCCCGGATCGAAGCTCGCCGGCGCGGTGCTGAGCGTGGGCCGCTCGCTGGTCGGCACCGGAACGGACGATGGCCCGGCAACGTAGGTTGCCTCGCCGGCGGCCACCTCGATCGAGCCGGCTGCGTTGTAGACCACCACGCGACCGGCGCTCACCGCCACGCGCAGGCCCGGCGTCCTGCCGGGACGGCAGGCCGGATCGCAGACGGTCTCCTCCACCACGAACTCGGTCCCGCGGATGCCGATGCTGGCGGTTGGTGTCGACATGCGGTAGTCGTCCGGCTGACGCTTGCCGATCGCGCCGGAAATGGTCCGCAGCGCGCCGCGCACCAGTTGGAAGAAGCCGCGCTGGGTCTCGAGGTCGAAGCGGTAGTCGTCGATGCGGAATTCGCTGCGCGGCTGCAGCGACAGGAGCGAGCCGTCGCTGAAGGCGATCTGCACCCGCCCGTCGGCGCCGGTGACGAGCGCGTCGCCGGCAGTCACTACCGTGCCGTTCTCCGGCACCAGGCTGCGTACCGGCTGGCCCGGCACCGTCCGCTGCAGCCTGACCTCGCCGCTCACCAGGATGAGCCGCCCCTCGTTGGCGAGCGCGACGCCGCAGAACGCCAGCAATCCCAGGAGAAGCATCAGCCCGTGGGCAAGGCGCGATGCGAGCAGGCGCTGGGTGCGTCCGGGCTGCGAGCCGGCGCAACCCGCAAGCGGGTTCATCGTCAGAACCTGTAGCGGGCCGTGACCATCAGCTGGGTCCGGCGGAAGTCGCTCGGCGCGAGGGTCGACGAATTGTCGGTGTGGATCAGCTGCGGCCCGAGGGACAGCCCGCGGCTGAACTCGCGTTCGGCGCCGAGGCGCAGCTCGATCTGCCGGTCGCGGCGCCGGATGCCGAAGAATCCGTCGGGCCCGTCATGGCTGCGTCGTTCGTAGCCGATGCCGGCGGAGCCGCGCCAGCCGGCGCCGAGGCTGCGGCTCGCTGCAAGCCTCAGGCCGTGCAGGTCGAAGGACAGCTCGTCGATATCGCGGCGCGACGATTCGCGGCCGGCGTAGGCGTTGCCGATCAGTACCGTCCGGCCGCTGTCCTGCAAGCCCCGCACCAGGGTGGCGCCGTACACCTGCCGGCGCGCGTCGCGGATGTGCTGGTCCGGGAAGCCGAGGTCGAAGAGCTGCGCATAGGCGCCGACCTGCGTGCGGTCGTCGACGTCGCGCTGCCATTGGCCGAGGAGGCCCTTGGCCGTGCGGAACGACTTGCCGTCGAGGTGGAGCTGCTGCAACTGGACGCTCATCGAGTATCGGTCTCGCCCGTGCCTGCGTGCCAGGCCGCCGGATAGTTCGACGGCCCCCAGGTCGTTATTGTGCTGGCTCGGGTTGATTCGTTGGTTGAGCTGCGAGCCGATCGTCCACTCGGTCTTGCCGTCGATCGGTGCCGTGTAGTGAAGCTGGCCGGCCAGCTCGTGAAAGGCGCTTTCCTGGGGACGACTGGCATCCGTGGGAATGAGCGCGAGGCCGTCTCCCAGGACCCATTCGTCCAGGCTGCTGCCGAAGTTCACGTTGTCGTCGTAGCCGATCGATGCCTCCACCGACGCGCGCCAGCGGCGCGCCGGCCGGTCTGCGCTCGCGACGATCTCCAGATAGCGGCGGATGGTGTCCTGCACTTCCGGCGGCAGGTCGGCGCGCGCAACCGTCTCGAACTCGCGCCTCGCGGCCTCGGTCTCGCGCAGCGCGAGGAATGCCCGGCCGATCTCCGCGCGGGCCAGGGTATGGCCCGGATCGAGCGCGAGCACCCGTTCGAGCGCGAGCACCGCCTGCGACGGCCGGCCGCTGTCGAGCGCGGCGATGCCGAGCAGGTAGTTGAAGTCCTCGGCATTGCTGTAGTCGGCGGTGTGCGGCTCGAGCAGCGCATAGGCCGCCCGGGGGTCGCCGCGCTGAAGATGCGTGCGCGCCTGCTGCAGCAGCTCCCGCAGGACGAGCAGCGACGGGCGGCGCGGATCGCCGCGGCCCTCGTCCCCTGCGGCCGCGGGCTGCGCCTGCGCCGGCCGGGCCGTCTGTGCCTCTGCCGCGGCGCCCGCGCAAGCGAGGGCGATGGCCAGGAGCAGGGCGTGCGGGCGAATCAAGTCGCGATGCCGCGCAGCGTATGCGCGCGCGCGCCGACGATCTCGACCTCCACCATGGTGCCCACCAGCGACGGGGAACCGGCGAAGTTGACGACGCGATTGTTGGAGGTGCGCCCGGCGAGCTCGGCAGCATCGCGCCGCGATCGCCCTTCCACCAGCACGGCCTGGCGCGAGCCGACCATGGCGGCGCTGATGCGCTCCGCATTGGCCTGGATCGCCGACTGCAGGCGGCGCAGCCGGTCGAGCTTCTCCTGCGGCGGCGTGTCGTCCGGCAGGCTGGCGGCTGGCGTGCCGGGACGCGGGCTGTAGACGAACGAGTAGGAATCGTCGAAGCCGACCTCCTCGACCAGTTGCAGCGTGCGTTCGAAGTCGGCTTCCGTCTCGCCCGGAAAACCGACGATGAAATCGGAGGACACGCTGATGTCGGGGCGGGCCGCCCGCAGCCGGCGCACGATGGAGCGGTATTCCATCGCGGTGTAGCCGCGCTTCATCGCGGCGAGGATCCGGTCGGAACCTGCCTGGACCGGCAGGTGGACATGCGCGGCGAGCTTGGGCAGGCGCGCATGGGCATCGATGAGGCGCTCGCCGAACTCGCGCGGATGGGAGGTGGTGTAGCGGATGCGCTCGATGCCCGGTATCTCGTGGACGTAGTCGAGTAGCAGCGCGAAGTCGGCCGGCGCGTCGAAGCCCTCCACCTGGCCCAGGTACGCGTTGACGTTCTGGCCGAGCAGCGTGACCTCGCGAACGCCTTGTCCGGCCAGCTGCGCGATCTCCACCAGCACCTGCTCGAAGGGCCGCGAAACCTCCTCGCCGCGGGTGTACGGCACCACGCAGAAGCTGCAGTACTTGCTGCAGCCTTCCATGATGGAGACGAAGGCGCCCACGCCGTCCTTGCGAGGCGGTGGCAGGGCGTCGAACTTCTCGATCTCGGGGAAGGTGATGTCCACCTGCGGTCGGCCGGTGCTGCGGCGGCGCGCGATCAGGTCGGGCAGGCGATGCAGTGTCTGCGGGCCGAACACCACGTCCACGTACGGCGCGCGCGAGACGATCGCCTCGCCTTCCTGCGTTGCGACGCAGCCGCCCACGCCGATGATCAGGTCCGGCCGCTCGCGCTTGAGCGCCCTGAACCGGCCGAGATCCGAGAACACCTTCTCCTGCGCCTTCTCGCGCACCGAGCAGGTGTTGAAGAGCACGATGTCGGCCTCCGCCGGATCGTCGGTGAGGGCGGCGCCCTCGGTGCCCGCGAGCAGGTCCGCCATGCGGCGGCTGTCGTACTCGTTCATCTGGCAGCCGAAGGTGCGCAGGTACAGCTTGCGGGTCATCGGCGCAGCGTCCTCAGCGGCGTGCGCGGCGCTGGCGCGCGCGCAGTTCCTCGATCTCCGCGCCGGTCAGGATCCAGGCGGTGACGATCTCGTTCTGCGGGCCGGTGACGAAGGCGACATAGTTGCGCGCATCCTTGATCGAGGCGGGGGTGACGATCAGGTTGCGCTGATCGAAGACGCGGGCGCCGGCGCCCAGCCGGACGGCCTTGCCGTCGAGCCTGGCCTCGGGGAACACGCCGAGCACCAGGGTGCCGTAGCGCGCCTGCTCCGGAATCGGACGCGGCTGCGCCTGGGCGGCGGAGATCGCCAGCAGCATGCTCGCCAGCAGGGCCGCAAAGGCCTGCAGCGCGATGCGGAACAGCCGCCGGCGGGAACCGGGCATTCCAGGAGGCGAAGCAGTCGTCGTCATGGTGCGGGCATCGTGTCCGGTTGGTCCGGGACCGCCTGAAGGGCGGGACGGGCGGGATCCCGACCGATGGTCGCGCAGTTCCGGAGCCGCGGGCGTGGCCAGTTGACCGATGGTCGACATCGCGGTCGGGAAAGGCGTCCACCTGTGGCGGCGGCGCGCGAAGCGTGGCGCGATTGTAGCCCGCGCGGTGCCCTCGCGGCTTCTCGCGCCCGGCGGATGGGGGGTGGTAGAGAAGGGTGGACTTGAACCACCGACCTCACGATTATGAGTCGTGCGCTCTAACCAGCTGAGCTACATCTCCACGCAGCCCCGATTCTATCCGGTGGCGCGAGGGTGGGTCAAAGGATGCCCGGCGGTCCGCGAGGATGCTTCCATGATCCTCGCGACCTCGCTGGAGGCCGCCGGCGCGGCGCGGCGGCCGGTGTCCGGGACGCCGAAGCGCACCTGGAAACGCGTGCCGGGCGGTGCGCCTGCGTCCCGGTACACCGGACTCGTGACCGTGACCGCTGCCTGGTGCTGGTCCGCGATCTCGAGCACGATGGCGAGCCCGAGGCCGCTGCCCTGGCTCCGGCTGCCGAGAACCTGGTAGAAGCGGTCGAAGATGCGTGCCTGGTCGGCTTCCGGGATGCCGCCGCCGGTGTCTTCCACCTCCAGGACCAGCGCCGCCGGCGCGGCGCCCCGGCGGGTGACCCGCACCGTCACCGAACCGCCGCGCGGCGTGTGGCGCAGCGCATTGTCGATCAGGTTGTTCATCAGCTCGCGCAGCAGCAGGGGCAGCCCCTCCAGGCGGGCGGGACCGGTATCGCATTCGAAGCCGAGGTCGATGCCGCGGCCGAGCGCCTGCGGTACCCACTCGCCGACGACGCTGCGGGCAAGCCCGGGCAGGTCCAGGCGCTCGAACAGGGCGGCGTCGCGCAGGTTCTCCATCCGGGCGAGCGAGAGCAGCTGGGAGACCATACGCGCAGACCGCTCGGCGCTGCTGGCGATGTGGCGCAGGCTGTTGCGCAGCTCGTTGGCATCGCCTTCCTTCAGGGCGAGCTCCGCCTGCGTGCGCAGGCCGGCGAGCGGCGTCTTCAGCTGGTGAGCGGCGTCGCCGATGAATCGCTTCTGCGCGCCGATGTTCTGCTCCAGGCGCAGCAGCAGGTCGTTGAAGGCAGTCACCAGCGGCGCGATCTCCTCGGGCGTGCCGTGGGGATCAATCGGCGAGAAATCGTCGGGACGGCGGTTGCGGATGCGCTCCTGCACCGCCTTCAGGGGATGCAGCCCGCGCGAGAGGCCGAACCAGACCAGGAAGACCGCGATCGGCAGCAGCAGGAACTGCGGCACGATGATGCCGCGGATGATCTCGTTGGCCAGGGCGTTGCGGCGCTCCAGGGTCTCGCCGACCTGGATCAGGATCGGACCGCGCGGATCGGCACGGTCCGGCGCCGAGCTCGCCACCCAGGTGTAGGCGATCCGCCAGTCCTCGCTGCGGACCGGGTGCGTTCGGCGCGCGAGGCTGCCCGGCGCGACCAGGTCGTACTGGCGGGGCGGCGGCAGGTCCGGATCACCCGCAAGCAGCTCACCGGAGGCCGAGCGCACCTGGAAGGCGCTCTGCTGCACGTCCTCCAGCGCGAGCAGCCCGCGCGGCGCGTCGAAGCTCTCCGGGGGCCGGTAGCTGCCGGTGATCTCGACATAGTTGGCGAGGGCGCGCAGCCGCTGGTCCAGCTCCGCATCGAACGGCACGTCCGCGAGCGCGCGCGCCACGACGAAGGTGAGCACCACCGACATCGGCCACAGGAGGGCGAGCGGCGCGAACATGAAGTCCAGGATCTCGGCGAACAGCGACCGGCGCCGATACGCCTCGCGCTTTCCGGTGCCGGTGCGCGGCTTGCGCCGGCGCTCGATCCAGTCCGGGCGGTCG
>JAEWEW010000365.1 GCA_023389175.1 Pseudomonadota bacterium
GAAGTGAAACCCGCGGTCGACAGCGCCGTCCTGCAGCTCGACCTGGATCCACCGAACCCACCGGCCGATCTCGCGGCGGTGGCCAATGACAGATGGTCGAAGATCGCCAACGTGACGCTGCTGGACACGCATCCCGACCTGCGCGTTGGCGGCCTGACGGGGTTCGGTGTCACGCAGAGCCTGAAGGGCGCCGGCATCGGAGCGGGCGGCATACGGATCGGCGAGTCGATGAAGGCCGATCTGGTCCAGGTCCAGATGTGGCTGCGCAGTGCCGGCCATTCGGTCCATGTGATCTTCGTCGCGCCGAGCGAGGCAACGGCATTGCGCGAGGCGATGAAGCAGGCCGTCGGCACCTTGCGTCTCGAATGATGCGGATCGTCAGTCTAGAGAATCACCGGAGCCCGAATGGAATGAAAGATCGGACCAACCATCAAGTCCACGACAACGTGCAGCGCAAGCGATTCGAGATCGAGCTTGGAGACGGCTCGGTTGCGTTCGCCGACTATGACCTCATGCGCGGCAAGATCCTGTTCAAGCACACCGAAGTCCCCGAGGCCCACGAAGGGGAGGGGCTGGGCTCGGCGCTCATTCGCGCGGGACTCGCGGCTGCGCGCGAGCGCGACCTGAAAGTCATTCCGATTTGCCCTTTCTTCGCCGCGTACATGCAGCGGCATCCGGAAGTGCAGGACCTGCTCGACGACGCGTGGCGGGGGCGCTTCGGCCTGCCGCCGCTGCCGCAGCGACGCCCGGGCCAGTGATGGACTACTACGTCCCTGCGATGCAATCCTGCGCCAACCGCTCCAGCGCCGGAAACCGGCGCCGACTCGAGACCCGGCACCGGGCGCCGTACCACCGTTTGACGTCGGCCTAGTGGACCTGCCGTGCCAGCTGCGTGAAGTGGGCGGAAAGCGCCTCGACCCGCCTGGGGATGCGGTACGCATGCGGCGTGTACCAAGGCATCAGCGAGTACGCGCGCATGCGCGTGGTCACGATCCGCGACAGCAGCCGGTGCTTCAGCCGGACGCAGCAGCGCTCGCCGTGCCGCGGAATGTCGGCCGCACACATGATCTTCTCGCAGTCGCTCAGGAACTTGAGCATGTGGTGCTGCGCGAACCAGCACATCCGGGCGCGGTGCATGTAGTTCCCGTAGAGATGCTGGTAGACGTCGAAGGCAACATTGCGATGCTCGATCTCTTCGAGCATGTGCCATTTGAAGAGATCGCCAAATGCGCGGTCCGTGCGCTTGTGGTCGTACAGACCGATGTTCAGCATGCGCAGCCCCAGCTGCGTGGTGTACGACTCGAACCCCTCGATGTAGCCGATGCGAAACTCGTCGCTCGCGTCCGTCAGGAAGCCGGCGAAGTCCTGTTTCAGCCGGTCCACGCGCTCCTGCAGGCCTGGATAGCCGTGGGCCAGCACGACACCGTTGAAGTCAACATGCCGTTGATAGTGCTGCGCCTCCTGGCGGCAGAAACGATCGACCTCTTCGCGCAGCTTCTCGTCGCGGATGCGATCCATCACACGCCGCAACGACTTGACGAAGAATGGCTCCAGGTGGGCTACGTACAGCCCCGTCCCACTGTGCTGGTAGGACAGCTCGGCGTTTCCGGCGATGTACAGGGGATGGAAATCCTCGCGGGCCGGGACGTCGAACTGCATCGTCCTGACGGGAATCGGATGCATGCCTGTCTCCTTCTCGGCGCCGGCCAAGACCGATGGCACGAGCCTTTCGCGCGTGAACCGAGTTTACCCTTGCTCCGGCATGACGCAAGCGTTTCAAGCGCTCGGGCTCGGCGGTCTGCCCGACCCGGTCACCGGACGGACGCTGCCGCGGTCGCCTTCCGGGCGAGCGATGCCGACGCTCAGCGTCCCGGCCAGGGCGTGTGCCGGAACAGGTACTCGCCGATCACGCGCTCGGCGGTCGGCTCGACGGCGATCAACCGGACCTGCTGCACATGCGCCGGCGCCTGCCGGACCGCCGCGGTGATCGGGGCCATCACGATCTCGGATGCGTGAGGGTCGAACGGCACGTCGGTCAGGCGGCGAGTCGAGCCGTCTCCCATCGGGTTGACGACGACGACGTCGAGCCTACCGACGTCGGCAAGCGGTGCCCGCAGCCGCGTGACGAGGAGGTCGTCGTCGGGGGCGACCGAGCAGTCGACGCTTCCGCCGGGATCCATCCGATATTCGCGCAGGCGCACGCCGGCATCTGCGAGGCGCCGCACGAACGCCTCGCCGAGCACCACGCGGACCCGGCCCGCTCGCATCTGCGACCGGACCTCCTCGCCGAGCTCCAGCAGCCGCTCCAGCTCGCCACTGCAGTGTGCGCAGCCGAGCAGGTGCCGCTCGATTCCTTCCTCGCCGGTCGCGTCGAGCTCGCCAAGCCAGTAGTCCAGCAGGCTCGCGACGCCGATCGGCGCGGCGCATGCCGGCGTCACGCTCATTGCAGCACCCTCCCGTCGACGACGCAGTCCCGCAGCCGGCGGATCCCCCGGTGGCGGATCACGCGGACGTTGCCCGCCTCGAGTCCGAGCTCGCGGCCGACGTCGCCGGAATCTCGCTCGTCGTAGAAGGTCATCACCAGGACCGACCGTTCCCGCTCGGGCAGGTGCTCGAGGCAGCGCAGCACCCGCTCGTGGTCGAGCCGTGCCGCGGGCGCCGCGTCGGCGACCGGCACGTCTTCGGCGAAGACGCGCAGCAGCCGGTCGCGGCGTGCATGCCGGCGCCGCGCCTCAAGCACCGCGATTCGGCAGGCGCCAAAGACGAAGGAGACCAGCTGGGACGGGTCCCGCACCTTGCCGGCGCGCAGGCCCTCCAGCGTGACCAGCAGCACCTGCTGCACCAGGTCCGCCGCCGCGTCCCGGTCGCGCAGGTGCTTGAGCCCGAAGAGCCGGATCCGCGGCCCCAGCCGCCGGCACAGCTCGGCCTCGGCCGCGTCGCGCTCGGCGCCTTCGGCCGCGACGATGCGCGCGGCGAGCACCACGTCCTCGTCCCCGGTGCGGGCGGTCGGATCGGCCATCCGCGCAGCATACTGGAAAAAAATAGGCCGCCGGCCGCTGTAACGAGCCGGCCGGTCGCGACACTACCTCGCTCCCATCCCCCACCACGAGGAGGCGCGTGATGATCACGAACCGCGAAACAGGCACCAACGTCCACGAGATCGCCGACGGCATCTACCGGATCAACACGCCGGTCGCCCTGCCGGACGGCCCCGGGGCCTTCAGCTTCAACCAGTACCTGATCGTCGACGACGAGCCGCTGCTGTTCCACACCGGGCCGCGCCGGATGTTCCCGCTGGTATCCGAGGCGGTCGGCCGGCTGCTGCCGATCGACCGGCTGCGCTGGATCGGGCTGTCGCACTTCGAGGCGGACGAATGCGGCGCGATGAACGAGCTGCTGGCGGTCGCACCCCGGGCGGCGCCGGTGTGCAGCCGGATCGCGGCGCTGGTGTCGGTGGACGACATTGCCGACCGCCCCGCGCGGGCGCTCGCCGACGGCGAGGAGCTGCACCTCGGCCGGCACACCGTCCGCTGGTTCGACACGCCGCACGTGCCGCACGGCTGGGACTGCGGGCTGATGATCGAGCGCACCACCCGCACCTTCCTGTGCGGGGACCTCTTCACCCAACCCGGCAACGGCGCCGAGGCACTGACCGAATCCGACATCCTCGGCCCGAGCGAGGCGTTCCGCCAACCGATGGACTACTACACGCATGCGCCCGAGACGGCGCGCACGCTCGACCGCCTCGCCCGCGAGGCGCCTTCGACCCTCGCCTGCATGCACGGCAGCGCCTGGCGCGGCGACGGCGCGACGCTCTTGCGGGCGCTGTCGGAGCGGCTCGCCGTACCCCGGGCGGCCTGAGACGGGAGGCAACGATGCCAAACGCGCGCCTCGAGAGGGCAGCCGCCGGCTGCGCATCCGCGGGAAAATTGCGGCTGTGCTGCAGGGGTGCGCGCTACCATACGGGCGCCGCCGCGAGGCAGCCGCACTCGACGAGCCGGCCCCGGAGCCGCCATGGCCATCCCGCAGGAACTCCGATTCTGCATCGGTGCCGACGGCACCCGCATCGCCTATGCGCGCACCGGCCGGGGCATGCCGATCGTCAAGGCTGCGAACTGGCTGACCCACATCGAGCTCGACCTGCTGTCCCGGCCGTGGCAGGCCTGGATCGAGGAGGTGTCCCGGATCGGGCAGCTGCTGCGGTACGACGAACGCGGCTGCGGGCTGTCGGACCACGACGTTGCCGACGTGTCGCTGGATGCACATGTCGCGGACCTGGAGGCGGTCATCGACGCCGCCGGGCTGGAGCGCTTCGCGCTCATCGGGCTCTCGCAGGGTGGGGCGCTGGCAGTGAGCTATGCCGCCCGCAACCCGGCGCGGGTGACGCATCTGGTGCTGGTCGGCGCCTTCGCGAGGGGCGTGCTCAAGCGCGACGTGCCGGAATCGGTCAAGGAAACCGCACGGCTGACGGTACAGCTGATCCGGCTTGGCTGGGACCAGGCGAATCCGGCGTTCAACCAGCTCTTCACGACCCAGATGATGCCGGATGCGCCTCCGGAGGTTGCCCGCCGCTTCAACGAGTTGCAGCGGCTGTCGACGTCGCCGGAGCAGGCCGCCCGCCTGATCGCGGCTTCGGCCGAGTTCGACGCGAGCGCCGCGTTGCCGCTGGTCCGGTGCCCGACGCTCGTGTTCCACGCGCGTGGGGACGCGCGGGTCCCGTTCGAGGAAGGCTGCAAGATCGCCTCGGGCATCGCGGGGGCGCGCTTCGTGCCCCTCGACAGCCGCAACCATGTGCTGCTCGACGACGAGCCCGCATGGGCAGTGTTCACGAGGGAGCTGCGGGCCTTCCTCGCCACCGGCCCGCAAGGCGCCACACCGCAGGCCTTTGCGGCGCTGACGCCCAAGGAGCGGGAGCTGCTCGATCACCTGGCACGCGGGCTGGACAACGCGCAGATCGCCGCGCATCTCGGCCTCGCGCAGAAGACCGTCAGGAACACCATCACGCGGGTCTTCGAGAAGATCGGCGTCGAGAACCGCGCCCAGGCGATCGTCAGGGCGCGCGAAGCCGGCTTCGGGCAGCGGTGACCGGGCCGGCGTCCGGACCCGCCAGCCGCAACGCCGGTGCCGCGGAGCGCGCATCGGGACCGCTGTCCCTGCCGGCGCGACCGGACCGGCCCGGTTCCGGGACCGCGGTCCCTGCGCCGCCCGCCGCCGGGCGTGTCCAATGACCCTGTCGCCGATGCCTGTGCCGCCACCCCGGCGGCTGACGGCTCGGCCCGGCCGCCGAGGCCGTTCTTCAGGGAGACTGATGATGTCGCATACCCGTTTCGCGTCGCTCGACGACTACCGCAAGGGAGAGATCGAGCTCATCTCGGGCAGCAGGAAGGAGTACGCGTTCTCGAACCTCTTCGAGGTCGCCTCGAAGAGCCGTCCGTGGGACCGGGTTGCCGTCGCGCGCAACCTCGAGTACGTGCAGGAGGTCGTGCTTGCCGAAGACGTGTCGCCATGGTTCGCCTGCGCGCACGACGAGTTCGTCATCTGCATGGACGGCCAGGTGCAGGTCGAATACGTGCAGCTGTCGAACCCGCGAGCGCTCGCGGCCGAGGACCGCGGCGGCGCCGTGCAGGTGCGCGGCGATCCGGAAGGCCGCCGGATGGGCGTGGTCACCCTGGACCGGGGCCACCAGGCGCTGCTCAACCGGGACTGCGCCTACCGCTTCATTGCGCAGGACAGCCGCCCCGGCGTGCTTCTCCTCCAGACGATGATCGGCGATCTGACGGTCCAGAAATGGGCCGAGATCTGCCTGCACTGAACTTCCCGACCATACCAGGAGACGAGCGATGAATGCTGTGATCGAGCAAGCTGCCGGGACGGACGGGATGCCGCAGCGGCGCGCGACCCTGAACCGGGGCTACCGGACCTTCGCCGCGGGCGGGTTCACCTTCGAGCGGGACGAGTACTTCGTGACGATCCGCTGGCCGGCGAACGGCCGGCGCCTGTCGCACAAGATGGACGTGGACAAGTTCCTCAAGGCGCTGATGCGCGATGTCGCCTGGGGCTTCTTCTACGGCTGGGTCAATTTCGACCGGATGTTCGGCACGCGCAACCGCTACGGCCGCGTCGAGGTCTTCGCCGGACGGTACGAAGCGAGCTACCACGATGCCGGACTGTCGCATGTCGAGACCTTCGAGTCGCCGGAGCTGCTCGGCATCTTCAAGGAGATCCTGGCGGACTGGACCAACGAGGGCTTCGATCCCTTCGCCGCGGCCGGCGAGGCCAAGGCATCGGCGTTCGGGCCCAAGCGCGGCAGCAACCTCGCGGCGATCGAGCGCCGCCGGATACCGACGAAGCGGATGCCGGGCATCCCCGGCGACTCGCCGCTGCGCAGCGATGCGAACGGGTTCCCGGTGAACCGCGGCTTCGCCGACGTGGCCCAGCTCGAGCCGCTGGTCGCGCCCGAGCCCGGTTTCGAAGGGCAACTGCACGCGTTCAACCTGTTCGCCTACCTGAGCCGCTCCGATGTCACCTGGAACCCGTCCGTCACCGGCGTCTGCAAGGCGTCGCTCGCCTGTCCGACGACCGAGGAGCAGACGCTGCCGGTGATCCACGGCAACGACCGCGTCGAATGGTTCATCCAGCTCTCCGACGAGATCTACTGGGACGTCAGCGACAAGGAGACCGGCCGGCCCCGCGCGAAGGTGGTCATGCGGGCCGGCGACGTCGCGGCGATGCCGGCCGATATCCGGCACCAGGGCTACTCGCCGAAGCGCTCGATGCTGTACGTATGGGAGAACGCGACGGCTGACCTGCCCCAGCGCTACGAGCGGGGCGAGCTCGCGCCGTACCCGATCGAGTTCTGAGCCTGCCATGCACCAGTCAGCCCCCGTCGCCGGGCGCGACGAACGATGTCCGGTTTCAATCCTTCACGCATGCGAGACGACCATGCAGATGCCCAGAATGGATGACGCCCGTCGGGTGACGTCCGACGTCGACCTGCTCGGCGCATGGGCCCCGGTCTCCGGCTTCGGGGTGCTGGCGATCAACGCTTTCGTGATCCACTCGCGTGAGCCGGTGCTGGTCGATACCGGCCTGGCGGTACTTCGCAGCCAGTTCCTCGCGGCGCTGGAGCGGGCGATCGATCCGGCCGCGCTGCGCTGGATCTGGATCACGCACGCCGACCCGGACCATGTCGGCAACCTCGAGGCGGTTCTGCAGCGGGCGCCGCAGGCACGGGTGGTGACCAGCTTCCAGGGCATGGGCAAGCTGCGGCTGCCGATGGCCGCCGAGCGCCTGCTCCTCCTGAATCCCGGACAGCGCCTCGATGTCGGCGATCGCGAGCTCCTCGCGGTCGTCCCGCCCACCTGCGACGCGCCCGAGACGACCGCGCTGTTCGACACGCTGGGAGGTAGCCTGTTCAGCGCCGACTGCTTCGGCGCCGTCCTGCCGGCGCCGGTCGCCGATGCGGCGCAGATCGGCATGGCCGTCCTCCGGCACGGCACCGAGCTGTGGGACAGCATGAACGCGCCCTGGCTTGCCCGCCTGGACGCCGCGGCGCTATCCGGGTCGCTCGACCAGATTCGACAACTGTCGGCCACGACCATTCTCGGCAGTCACTTGCCCCCGGCGCGCGCGATGACCGAGCGCCTGCTGCAGGGCGTTGCCGAGGCAGCCGAGGCACCCCACTTTGTCGGACCCGATCAGAAGGCACTCGAGACCATGTTCGCCGATGTGCAACCACTTGCCGCCTGAGCCGGGCGGCACGCTCGAAGGCATACCCCCCGGGCAGCATCATCCGCACCACGTGAAAGGAGATAACCATGAAGAACGAGCTGGACCCGCGCCTCTCGATGCTCGAGGCCATGATGACGATCCGCGCCTACGAGCACAAGCTGGTCGCGATACACGCCCAGACCGGCGCGGCCGGCACCTGCACCTCGGTGGGGCAGGAGGCCGGTGCAGTCGGGGTGGTACGCGCGCTGGGGCCGCGTGACCGGATCCTGACCAATCACCGCAGTGCCGGCCACCTGCTCGCGCGCGGCGCGGACCCGGGCCGGATGATGGCCGAGGTGCTGGGTCGCGCCGACGGCTACTGCAAGGGCAAGAGCGGATCGTTGCACATCTCCGTGAAGGATCTCGGCGTCGTGCTGACGTCGACCATCGTGGGCGGCGAGCTCTCCATGGTGACCGGCGTCGCGCTGGCGCAGAAGATGGGCAAGGGCGAGCCGGGCGGCATCGTCGCGACCTTCTTCGGCGACGGCGCCGCCTGCGAAGGCATCTTCCACGAGTCGCTGAACCTGGCCGCCCAGTGGCAGCTGCCGATCCTCTACGTCTGCGAGAACAACCAGTGGCAGGCGTTCGTGCGGCGCGACGAGACCATGCCGATCCGGCACATCCGCACCTGGGCGGCGGCGCACACCGTCGAGTCGGTGACTGTCGACGGCAACGACGTCGAGGCCGTCCACGCGGCGGCGAGTGAGGCCGTGGCAAGGATCCGTGCCACCGGCAAGCCGTACTTCATCGAGCTCGACACCTACCGCTTGCGCGGCCACTTCGAACCGGACGACCAGAGCTACGTGGACCCCGCCGAGCTCGCATCCTGGCGTGCACGCGATCCGATCCACCTGCTGTCGGAGCGGCTGATCGCCGCCGGCGTGACCGGGCGCGGCGAGATCGAGCACCTGCAGCAGCGGGTCGATGCGGTGATCGAGGCCGCGGCCGCCTTCGCGAATGATTCGGCCTGGCCCGACCTGCGCGAGCTCACCACCGACGTCTACGCCTGAACCTGCCAAGGAGTCATCACCATGTCAAAGATCACCCCCTTCGATGCGATCGGCCAGGCGCTGGCCGAGGAAATGAGGCGCGATTCGCGCGTGCTGGTCTTCGGCGAAGGCGTCGCGACCAAGCGCCAGGACCTGCTGCGCGAGTTCGGCCCCGAGCGGGTGCGCAATACGCCGCTGGCCGAAGCGATCATCGCCGGGACCGCGGTCGGCGCCGCGGCGAGCGGGCTGCGGCCGGTGGTCGACCTGCTGTTCGCCCCGTTTCTCACCTACTCGATGGACGCGATCGTCAACAGCGCCGGCAAGCTGCGTTACCTGTCCGGCGGCCAGTTCGAGTTCCCGATGGTGGTACTGGCGATGACCGGCGCCGGCTGGGCCGTCGGCAGCCAGCACAACCACAATCTCGAGGCGATGTTCGTCCACGCGCCCGGATTGAAGGTGGTCATGCCCGGCAACGTGGCCGACTTCAAGGGCCTGATGAAGGCAGCGATCCGCGACGACAACCCGGTGCTGTTCTTCATGGACATCGCGCTGACAATGACACCGGGCGAGTTGGCCGACGCGGGTGAGCTGGTCGTGCCGCTCGGCAAGGCGGCAGTGCGGCGCGAGGGCAGCGACGTGACGCTGGTCTCGTACGCGAAGACCGTCGGCGTCTGCGAGGCCGCGGCGACCGCACTGGCCGGGCAGGGCATCTCGGCCGAGGTGATCGACCTGCGCACGCTCAAGCCACTGGACCAGGAGACGGTGCTGGCGTCGGTCCGCAAGACCGGCCGGCTCGTCGTGGTGCACGAGGCGAGCGGCCTCTGCGGCATCGGCGCCGAGATCGCCGCGCTGGTCGCCGAGCGCGCGTTCGACGCGCTGAAGGCCCCGGTGTGCCGCGTGACCGGGCCCGACGCGCCGGCCGCGTCCTCCTACGTGCTGGAGCAGGCGGCGGTGCCGAGTGCGGATGCGGTATGCGCCGCGGTGCTCGGGATGGTGGGCGAACCAACGGCAGCCTGAGCCGAGGTCGCGCCACTCGACACGCGAAGCGCTCGGCGCCACACTAGTCCATGATCCAACCCCTGCTGCAATCCGCCGATCTCCGCGGCGCCGCCCGCTTGACCACCGATGCGGTGGCCGGCATGGCAAGTCTCGTCGAAGCGTTGCATGCCGGCGTGGGGAGCGGGCTCCGGTTGCGAAGCACGGTCGAGGCGGTCGATCGCTGCCGAGGTCTCAGCGGCCTCGTGTACAAGACCGTGCGGGGCGTGACGCGTCGCGTGGGCGGCAACGCCGAGGTCTTGCTGGCGATGCTCGGCCCCGCCTTGGCCGACCCGGACGCTCGCGTGCCCATTCGTCTGAAGCGCGAAGCCGTCGTGGCGGCGCTCAACGGCGTGCTCGGCGACTATCTGGCGGCCACCGACAACCCGCTCGCGGTCACGATGGCGTTTCGCCAGTCTGGTCAGGCGGTGCCGCTCGATCGCTTCGACTTGCGACCGCGGGCGACCCGGGTCACACCGCGACTGCTCGTGATGCTGCATGGCCTGTGCATGAGCGACCTGCAGTGGCGGCGCGCAGGCCATGATCACGGCGAGGCGCTGGCGCGCGACTTGGGCTACAGCCCGATCTATCTCCACTACAACAGCGGCCTGAGCGTGTCGACCAATGGCCGTCTCCTGGCGCAGCTGATGGAGCGTCTGTATGACGCTTGGCCGGTGCCGATCGAACGCCTGTCCATGGTGGGTCACAGCATGGGCGGTCTGGTGGCCCGCAGCGCCATCCACCACGGTGGGCTGATCCGGCGCGGCGCGCTGCGCTGGCCCGCCCGCCTGAACGACCTGATCTGCCTCGGCACGCCGCACCAGGGTGCGCCGCTCGAGCGCGCGGGTCACCGCCTCGACCTACTGCTCGGCGCGATCCCTTACGCAGCGCCGCTGGCTCGCCTGGGCAAGGTACGCAGCGCGGGCATCAGCGACTTGCGTTGGGGCAATATCGTGAGTCCGCCGGTCAACCAGCACGGGACGTACCGCTGTGCGCAGGTGAGGCTGCCGGCCCGGACCCGGTGCCATGCGATTGCTGCAAGCCTGGGCCCGGCGGCCGAAAGCCTGACGTCCAGGCTGCTTGGCGATGGCCTGGTGCCCGTCGCGAGCGCGCTGGGCCAGCACCCCGAGCCCGCCCGCCGCCTGGACTTTGAGCCGGGCCACCAGGCAGTGGTCTTCGACTCGGGCCATCTCGATCTGCTGTCCAGCGCCGAGGTGTATGGCCTCTTGCACCGCTGGCTGAGTTGACCAGATGCCCGCAAGGAACTGGCGCGACCCGTACCCGCGGGGACCGTGCCGGCGTGCTCGCTGATCTCGCGCGAAGACGTCACGCGAGCGACGGGACGGGACCCGTATGTCGATCCGGAGCCGGCCGGTCAGGGCGGCTGGATCTGCAACGTGGGCAGCGGCGAGTTGAAGGTCTACTCCGGCCTCAAGTCCTGGGAGGCGTGGGAGCCGCGCACGCCCGCTCCCGGTTTCGGCGAACGCGCCTACTTTCTTTTCCTGAAGGGCGAGAACGAATACCAGGCCAACGTGGGGTTCCTGGTAGCGCAGTCCGGCAACCACACAGTAGCGCTGTCGCTGGACGCCCCCAAAGGCGCCCCTGGTGCTTCGATGCGAACGGCGCTGGAATCGTTGATGAGAACGATCCTGTCTCGACTGCGCTGATCTGCCGAGCAGATCGGACTACCATGATCGCAGCATCGTAGGCGGGCATGGGGCTTTGCATCATCCACGCCCCACCAAGGAGAGGATCTGGCTGTGCGACAGCAAGAAAAGCCATCGTGAACACGGGCGAATGCGCCCTCCGGAGCCTATTCATCCAGCGGCGGAAGAACCCGGCCTGATGCGATACAGCGAGCGCACGACGCGCGTCAGGATGCTTCCGCCGGGCCCCCGCCGGGTATCGCTCTTGGTGATCTTCTCGCTGCTGGCGCTGGTCCTGATCGCCGCGCCGGAGGTCCTTCTGGTGATCTTCGCCGGCCTGCTGTTCGGTGTCTTCTTCAGCAGCGGCGGCGAGTGGCTGGCGCATCGGGTCAGCATCGGACGCAACTGGGGCATCGGCCTGTTCGTGCTCCTGGTGCTGCTGGCCCTGGCGGGGGCGATGCTGGCCTTTGCCCCTGCGGCGGCCGAGCAGTTCGACCGGTTGGCACAGGAAGTCCCCGCTGCCATTGAGCGCGTCCGAGAACGTATCGGGCGGTATGCCTGGGGCGACGAGTTGCTCCGACGCGCCACGCCTGGCGCCTTGATGTCGGAAGGCGGCGAAGGAACGGCCGTGACCGCGGTCGCGACCACCTTCGGCATGCTCGGCAACTTCGTCATCATGTTTTTCATCGGCCTCTACGTTTCGCTCGATACCCGTACCTATCGCCGAGGCCTGATCTCGATCCTGGCGCCGTCGCTACGCGCGCCGGGCGAGGCGGTGCTGGGCAAGGCAGGCGACACCCTGAGGAACTGGCTTGCCGCGCAGCTCATGTCCATGGCCGTGGTGGGCGTGCTGACATGGCTGGGCCTGTGGCTGGTCGGCGTGCCGCTCGCACCGATCCTCGGGCTGATCGCGGCCCTCCTGGCTTTCGTCCCGAATATCGGTCCGATCATCGCCGCAGTGCCTGCCGTGCTGCTCGGCCTCTCCGACGGCAGGCCAGGCCCGCGAAGGCCCTGGCCCGCAGGCCGAACGACCTGGGGAGCAAGACAGATGACGCCGGAAGACGACGGGCGAGTTCGTGACAGCCGCTTGCTTGATCCGCGTCTTCGGTCGATGCTGTTGCGGCTCGGCGGTCCTACCGCGCGGCGCCTCGCTCGACCGGCGTCACTCGCCACACGACATTGGACAGGTCGTCTGCCACGATGAGCGCGCCCTTCGGGTCCACGGTGACGCCCACGGGGCGCCCGCGCGCCTTGCCGTCGTCGCCAAGGAAGCCGGAGACCACATCGACCGGCTCGCCGTCGGGCCGACCGTCGCGGAAGGGCACGAAGACGACCTTGTAGCCGACCGGCACCGGTCGGTTCCAGCTGCCGTGCATGCCGACGAAGACGCCCTCGGAAAAGTTCTCGCCCATCGCCGGCGTGGAGAACGCGACCCCGAGTGCCGCCACATGCGATCCCAGGGCGTAGTCGGGCTCGATGGCCGAAGCCACTTTCTCGGGATCCTGTGGCCTGACGCGCTCGTCCACGTGCTTGCCCCAGTAGCTGTAGGGCCAGCCATAGAAACCGCCTTCCTGGACGGCGGTAAGGTAGTCCGGCACCAGGTTGGGACCGATCTCGTCACGTTCGTTGACGACGGCCCAGAGCTGCCCGGTATCCGGCTGGATGGCAAGCGCGGTGGGATTGCGCAGGCCGGTGGCATAGGTCTTGTGCGCACCCGTCTCTGCGTCGACCTGCCAGATCACGGCGCGATCGACCTCGGCGACCATGCCACGCTCCGTGATGTTGCTGTTCGACCCGATACCGACATAGAGGAACCGGCCGTCCTCGCTCGCGGTCAGTGCCTTGGTCCAGTGGTGGTTGATCGCGGAGGGCAGATCCGTGACCTTGACGGGCGCTCCTTCGGCCTCGGTCTGGCCCTCGCGATAGTCGAACCGTACCAGGGCATCCTGGTTGGCGACATAGAGCCTGTCGTCGACCAGGGCCAGCCCGTACGGCGCATTCAGGTTCTCGGCGAAGACGGTTTTCAGCTCGTACTCGCCGTCGCCGTCGGCATCGCGCAGCAGGGTGAGGCGGTTGCCGCCTTTGACCGAGCTGGTGCCCTTGGACTTGATGATCCCGGCGATCACGTCCTTGGGCTTCAGCGCCGGCGCGTTGCCGCCGCGGCCTTCGGCGACGAGGATGTCGCCGTTGGGCAGCACGAGCGTCTGCCGCGGGATGCGCAGATCGGTTGCGATCGCCCGGATCTCGTAGCCCTGCGGCACCGCGGGCTGGCGATCGCCCCATTCGGCCGGCTCCGAGATGGTCATGTTGGGCAGCAGCCCGCGCTGCGGCTCCGGAAGGTCGGGTTTCGTTCCGTAGCTCGGTGGCGGGACATCGCCGCCGCCGCTGCAGCCGCCAAGGATGACCGCGAGCGCGAATCCCAGCTGAAGACGAAGGCCGGCGCGCCTCATGCCACCGCTCCGTGCCGGCGGCCGCGGAAGCCGAACCAGGTCCCGATGCAGGCGAGCAGGGCGGCAACGATGGAGAGGACCAGGCCGGAAGGCATGCTGGCCCAGGCGTCACGGGCGTGAACCAGCGCGTCGAAGAAGCCGACTATCCAGGTGGCGACCATCGTCACCGCATACGGAAAGATCCCGCGGACGCGGCGATCGGCCCGGAACAGGTCGGCCAGGAGAAAGATCAGCGCGAGCGCGTTGAGGACGAGGCTGCCTGCCAGCAGCCACGACGCGAAGTTGCTCCACTGGATCTGGTAGGTGTTCGCATAGGCGAGGTCGCTCAACGCCGCGCCGAGATAGAGCGGCACCGTGCCGGCGAGCAGGACGGCATGCAGCGGGTGGATCACGGCGGCGTAGCGGCGATCGATCAGGACGGACACAGGCAGGTTCTCCTCGAAGCGGGCGCAGTCGGCCATGACAGCGCATGGCCGCAGCAGCAAGCTACGAGCCCAGGCAGGCGCCTCGCGCGTTACCTCGCCGCTGCCCCCGCCTCGGCACCGAAGCAACCGTCGAGGAGCTCGGCCGCCGCGGGACTGATGCCGACGATCTTGTCGGTCGCCTGGCGGTAGAGCTTGAAGTTGAGCTCCGTCTCGGGCCGGCCGTCCTGCCAGTCAGCGTACCGCCTCAGCTCGCTCCGTCCCAGGCGCCGCGTCGCCAGGGCCTCCCGTCGCACGGTGATGCTCACGCGCGGCGTCTGGCGGGCGATTCCTGGCCTCGGCGGCGTGGCGCTGGCGGACGTGACGACTCCCTTCGCGAAGAGCCCGGCGCCGCCCGCGTTCTCGCTGTCGAACAGGTAGATGATGTCGCCCGTGACGACACCCTTGCCGCCATACATGGTCTTCTGGTCGCGGAAGCGGAAGTTGGCCGCGGCCGGGTCATCGATCGCGGCCTTGATCGCGTAGTGCATGAGCGCAAGCTCAATCACAGTCCACGCTGATGAGCATGTCGTTGGGGAACGGCGCGCCCCTGCCGGTCTCCACCAGCGACTTGAGGCTCATCAGGAAAGTTGCCCATTTGGTGCTGCAATGGGCCATGAAATCCACCGGCTCGCGCCAGCCCTCGTGCCGGAAGCGGATCGTGGTCCCGGTCCCTTCCGGCGAAAGCGCCCAGGCGACACGCGTGCCGATCCATTCCGCCGGACCGTCGGTCACCTCCCACACCACGCGCTTCTCCGGTACCTGCTCGAGCACCTTCATGTCGAAGAAGCCGCGATCGCCGAACCGGAAGTGGATGATGCCACCGGGCTGCGGCACGCCGCGGGTATCGTCGGTCCACCAGGCGGCGAGGCGGTCCCGGGAAGCGAGGGCGTCGTAGACGTCGCGGGGCGGAGCGTGCACGCCGACGCGGTGGAGAATGCTGTACATCTGTTGCCTCCTGTGTGGTGTTCAATCGCCCTGCATCCAGGGCACGGGATGTCTTCCGTGAGTCCGGCGCTCAGGGAGGCCGGCACTCAGCGAATCCTGCGTTCAGCGCCGGGGACGGCGCACGGCGCGGATCTTGCCGCTCATGCCGCCGCCGCAGTAGAACAGGTCGGCGCCGTCGGACTCCAGACCGCTCACGCCGGTGCCTGACGGCATCTCGAGCCGCTCCATCACCGCGCCGCTTGCCGGATCGATGCGGCGGATGTCGCTCTGGTCGCCTTCCCAGGTGCCGTGCCAGAGCTCGCCATCCACCCAGGTCACGCCGGTCACGAAGCGGTTCGATTCGATGGTGCGGATCACCGTCCCGGTGGCGGGATCGACCTGGTGGATCAGGCGATCGCGATACTGGCCGACCCAGAGGCTGCCCTCGGCCCAGGCGAGGCCCGAGCTGCATCCGCTCCGGCCCGGCGCCGGAATCGAGGCCACCACCTCGCCGGTCGCGGGATCGATCTTGTCGATCCGCGTCTCGGCAAGCTGGTAGAGATGCGTGCCGTCGAACGCGGTGCCGGCGTCACAGACGCATTCGAGCGAACCGGCGGGCTCGCCATCGGCCGGGTCGAACGCGAGCAATCGCTCGCCGGTTGCCGCCCAGACACGATGACCGTCGTGGGTGACGCCGTGCACGCACGGCGCGCCGGCGAACGGACCGTACTCGCGCACGATCTCGGCGGCCTGCGCGGCGTGCCCGGGAGAAGTGGCTGTGGTGCTGGTCATCCTCGCTCCTGGTAGTGCGCCGGTCATCGGCGCGTCTCAGGAGTTCAATCTACTCGAGCGGCAGCGCGGCGGGGAGTAACAAGATCGTCGTGAATCCGGTGAGCGGCGCAGCGAGCCAGCGTCGGCTGCGGGCCGTGCCGATGGACCGGACACGCCCGGTCGCGGCGAGCTCGCCGAGCGCGCGCTGCACCGTCCGCTGGCTGGCGTCGAGCGCCAGAGCCAGTGCCGAGGTGGACCAGGCCGCGCCGTCGGAAAGCAGCGCCAGCAGCGACGCCTGCTCCCCCTCGATCGGCGGTGCCAGCACCACGACCGCGCGCCCGGCCGGCGGCCTGAAGGCGAAGCCGCGCGCGGTTGCCTCGATGCGGGCGATGCCGGCCACCAGCGCGCGCAGCCGGCCTATCTCCACCCGTAGCCTGGCCCGATGCGTCTCGTCGGGACGGCGGATGCGGAATGCTCCGGCGATCAGCTCGTCCCGGCCGACGTCGCCGGGCCAGCCTTGCGCGAGCGCGCGCGCCAGCGCGAACAGCACCGGCCGCCGCGCCAGCGGACGCCACTGGTCGCCTGCCCGCAGGCCGCGACGGCAGGCGTCCAGCACCAGCGCGCCCGACGCGACCAGTCCCTCCACCTGGGCGAGGCGCAACGCCTCCTCGCCGTTCCCCGACAGGCGACGTGCGGCCGGGCGGTCGAGGCTTGCCCGCACCTGCGCCACCTCGGCGACCAGCGCCGGAATGCCTGCGCGTTCCGCCGCCGCCTGCGCGCGGTCGATTGCCGCCTGCGCCGCGCCGGTGCGCAGCGACCGCAGCGCCAGCTCGGCCAGCGCCAGCTGCGCTACCGCCTCGAGCGAAGGCGGCAATCGGTCCACGTCCAGCCTGGCCAGCGCCGCCTCGGCGTCGGCAAGCCGGCCGATCAGCAGCAGCCGCCGCACCGCGATCAGCCGGGCATGCATCGCATTGGCATGGTCGCCGCGGGAGGCGAGCGCGGTTGCGGCCGCGGAAAGCGAGCGCGGAGAGCCGCCGAGATCCCGCATCGCGAGCGCCACCTCGGCCTCCGCCACGATGCAGCGCGCGCGGGAGCGTGCCTCGTGCGCGCCGAAGCTCCGCGCGGCACGACGCAGGAGCTGGCGGGCGCGCGGCAGGTCATCGAGCTGCGCCATGGCGATGCCGCGCAGGGCAAGCGCCGGCGGGTCGTTGCGCAGGGCGATGCGCTTGAGGGCGCCAAGCGGGTCGCCGGCGGCCAGCGCGCGCGCGGAGGCGGAGATCAAGGCATCCATGAGCGCAGAAGCCTACCTCGGATGAAGCCACATGCGGCGTCGCCGTCTGCGTGCGTACACGTCCACACGCCGCCGGAAGGGCGGCTGCCGCGGCGGCGGTACATTAGCCTTATGAGATTCGCCGTCCTCACCTATGGCACCGAAGGGGACACGCGCCCGCTCGCCTTCCTCTGCCGCGCGCTGATCGATGCGGGCCACGAGGCGCTCCTCTTGGCAGACGCCGCGACGCTCGGAGCAGCCCAGTCGTTGCAGGTGCCTTCCGTGCCGCTGCCGGGTGACATCCGCGGAATGCTCGATCCGCGCGGCGCGATCGCCGGCGTGGTGAAGGAGGGGTCGCTGTCCGGCGCGGCCAGGGCGCTCGCGAGAATCGTCAATCGCAACACGGTCGCCTGGACCGCCGCGACGAAGGAGGCGGCCCGCGGTTGCGATGCGATCCTCGCGGGCGGCCTCGCTGGATTCGTCGGCATGTCCACCGCCGAGCACTTCGGCGTGCCGGCGATCGGGCTCGGCATGATCCCGATCACGCCGACGCGCGAATTCGCATCGCCGTTCCTGCCGCCAGGCCGCGTGCCGAGCTTCCTGAACCGCGCCAGCCAGGCGCTGGTGAACCGGATGTTGTGGCGCGCGTTCCGCCACGAGACCAACCGTGCCCGCAAGACCGTGCTCGGCCTGCCGCCCCGCCGCGCCTTGTGGCAAGGCCATTCGATGCTCTACGGCATCTCGCCGCAACTGCTGCCGCCGCCCGGCGACTGGCCCTCGAATGTCCACGTCTGCGGCCAGTGGGTCCGTCCCACGGTGTCGTGGACCGCGCCGCCGGCGCTGCTCGACTTCCTCGACGCCGGCGAGCCGCCGCTCTATGTCGGCTTCGGCAGCATGCAGGGTTTCGATCCGCAGTCGACGCTGTCGCGGATCATAGAGGCAGTCGCTGGCCGACGGACGCTGTTCCATCCCGGCTGGAGCGGGATGAGTGCGGGAGCGCTGCCGCCGAACTTCCACGGAGTGCCGGACGCGCCGCACGACTGGCTCTTTACTCGAGTCGCAACCGTCGTGCACCATGGCGGTTCCGGGACGAGCCACTCTGCCTGTCGCGCCGGCGTCCCATCGGTCGTCGTGCCCTTCGCTGGCGACCAGGCCTTCTGGGCCGACCGGCTGGCTCTCATCGGGGTTTCGCCCAGGCGGCTGAAGGGTCTGCCGGAGCCGGGGGAGTTGCGCCGCGCGATCGATGAAGCGGCCAGTCCGCGAATCAGGGAACGTGCGACTGCCGTCGGGCGCCGGATGCGCGAGGAGGACGGCCTCGCTACGGCGGTCCGCCTCGTGGAGAGGCTCGTCGGCGATCGTGCCGGGGCGCGCGCAGAAGCCGGAGCCCCATCCGAAGAAGAACGTCTCGCAACGGGCTCGACGTAGGTGACAAGGAGGAAGCATGGAAGCACACGAGCTGCATCGCGGCCGGCTGATCGATCACATCCAACTCGTGGTGAAGGACCTGGATGCCAGCCGCCGGTTCTACGAATCGATCCTCGAGGTCCTGGGGATACCGATGGGCGGGACTGCGGCGGACTACTTCTGGGCCGACGAGCTGTTCGTCTCGACGGCCGCGAGCGCGGCCGCGCAGGGAAGCCTCACCGGTCGCCATCACCTCGCCTTCCAGGCGAAGGATGCCGCGATGGTGAAGGCGTTCCATGCGGCCGGCCTGCGTGCCGGCGGCCGCGACAACGGCGCGCCGGGGGAGCGGCCCTATCATCCCGGCTACTTCGCCGCATTCCTGCTCGATCCGGACGGCAACAACATCGAGGCCGTCTATCACGGAGAGGCGCAGCGCAGCGCGGACTCGGTCCGGATCACGTTCTAGTTGCCGGGCGGGTGGTTACCCGGCCGGGTTCGATCCAACAGGAGATGTCTCATGCACCGTTTCAACGTCGCTTCGCTCGGCAAGCCGTCGCCGCTCTATTGTCACGCCGCGAAGTCGGCCGGCCTGCTGTCGATCGCAGGCATGCTGGGAGAGGGGGACGGATTCGAGGAGCAGTGCGAGAGTGCCTACGGGCGCGTGCTGCAGGTGCTGCAGCACGAGGGCCTCGGCTGGCAGCACGTCCTGCAGTTCACCACCTACCTGACCCGCGCGGACGACATCCCGTTGTTCAACGCCTGGCGGACCGCGCGCTACGCCGACATCTTCCCGGACGGGTCCTGTCCGCCCAACACCATGCTGGTGGTAAGCGCCCTGGCGGGGCAGGGCCGTCGCATCGAGCTGCAGGCTCTCGCGGTGGAAGAAGCTGCCAGCGTCGCGCGGCGCTGACTGCAAGCCGTCGCCGGAGGTGTCGCTGCGCCGTTGCAGGGGGTTCGCGCGCGACCATGCACGCTTCGCGTTATGCTCCGGATGTCGACGATTCGCCACCTGGACTTCGCTCATGAGCTTCCCACCGGCACGATCCGCCCGCCAGCCCCTGTATGCCGTGCTGACGCAACCGGTCAGGAGCGCCGGATTCGCGCTCGCATCACTCTGCCTGCTGGCAGCGGCGCCGGCTGCGGCGGAGAGCCTGTTCACCTCCGCCTCCAGCGCGGCCTCTTCGGCCTCGAGCGCCGGCTCCGCCTCGCTGCGCGGCTCGTCGGACTCGATCCAGAACTCGAGCGACAGCTCGCGCAACGACAACCAGGTGGCCGAAGGCGACTATCGGATCACCGCCGTCGAAGCGATCGCGGCACGCCCGGGAATGCTGCGGCTCACGATGGAGCCGCTGGCGGCCGGCGCCGCCGGAGGGTTCGCGCTCGTGCTGCCCAGGCATGCGCTCGATGCGCCGGGGATCGCCGCGGGCGACGTGGTGAGCGCGCGCCACCGGCCCTACGGCATCGAGTTCGCGCGAAGCGACACCCGGCAGGCCTTCTTCCTGGTGCTGGCGGATACGTGGCATCGGGATCTCGAGACCCGGGTCATCGCCAACTGAGCGCGTCCACCCGCCGCGCGCGCGGCCTCGCCTGCGCCGCGGTCCTGCTGCTCGCGGGCTGCGCGGCCGTCGGAACCGAATCGAACGCCCCATCCGGCCGCGCTTCGTTCCCAAGCACCGCATCGCTTTCGGCCCGATTCTGCGACCCGCCCAAGGTGCAGGATGCCGCCCAGCAGGATCGCCTCCTGCGATTCGCGGCGCTGGTGCGCAGCCGGCTGGATGCGGCCGGCGCCGAAGCTGCGGTGATATCGCGCACCGGCATCGACCTCGATCGCTTCGACATCCGCTTCTCGCACAGCGGGGTGGCCGTGCGCGAAGGCGGCGCCGTCCCATGGTCGGTGCGCCAGCTCTACTACGCCTGCGACGAACGCCGGCCGCGACTCTACGAGCAGGGCATCGGCGGCTTCCTGATGAACACGGACGAGCCGCGCATCGGCCACGTGTCGGTGGTCCTGCTGCCGCGCGAGGCCGCGATGGCGCTACGGCATGCGGCGCTCGACGATCGCCTCGCGCTGCGGCTGCTGGCCGCACGCTACAGCGCCAATGCCTATCCCTTCAGCGTGCGTTACCAGAACTGCAATCAGTGGGTGGCGGAGCTGCTGGCCGCGGCATGGGGCGGCCTTGGGGACGGCCAGGACCTGCGTGTCCGGGCCCAGGCCTGGCTGGCCACGGCGGACTACCGCCCATCGCAGGTGGTGGTCGACTCCCATTGGGTGAAGTTCGCGGCGCCGTTCATGCCGCTGGTTCACCTGGACGACCATCCGCCCGACGCCCGCTACGGCATGGCGTTCCTGGTCAGCATGCCGGCGGCGATCGAGGACTTCGTTCGCGAGCGGCTGCCGGAGACCCGCCGCCTGGAGCTGTGTCACGACGAACGCCGGGTGGTCATCCGCGACGGCTGGCGGCCGATTCCGGACGGCTGCCGGCCGGAATCGGGTGACGAGGTTGTCCTGCTCGACTGAGGCCGGAGACATGGCGGCTGCACCACACACCCCCGACACACCCGACACGCCGGACACGCCACTCGCGATCGACCTGGGCGACGGCACGGCAGTGAGCGGCCTGGTGGACGCGCCCCCCGCCCGGGCCGAAGCCTGGTACGTCTTCGCCCACGGCGCAGGCGCCGGCATGCGCCACGACTTCATGGCGAGTTTGGCAGCCGGCCTTGCGGCGCGAGGCATCGCGGTGCTGCGCTATCAGTTCGCGTTCATGGAGCGAGGCTCGAGACGCCCCGATCCGCCCGCGGTCGCCCAGGCTGCGGTCAGGGCCGCGGTCGCCGAGGCCCGGCGCCGGGCCGCGGGGCTGCCACTCTTCGCCGGCGGCAAGTCGTTTGGCGGCCGAATGACCACGCAGGCGCATGCGGCCGAGCCGCTTCCGGGCGTGGACGGGCTGGTGCTGGTCGGGTTCCCGCTGCATCCGGCCGGCAAGCCGTCGGTGGCGCGGGCGGAGCATCTCGCGTCGATCCGCACGCCGATGCTGTTCCTCCAGGGAAGCCGCGACGCGCTGGCAGACCCGACTCTGATACGGCAAGTGGTCTCCAGGCACCCCGGGCCGATCGACCTGGAGCTGGTGCCGGACGCAGACCACGCATTCCACGTGCCGGCACGCAGCGGCCGCGGCGACGCCGCGATCCTCGAGTCGCTGCTTGACACGATGGCCGGCTGGATGCGCTCCCGCCGGCCCTGGCGACCCTAGCGGCTGCGAGACCTCAGGCGGCCCGCCGATGCCGCAGCGACCGGACCAGCATCACGCCGGCGGTCGCCGCAGCCACGGTCATCAGCACCGTGCTTGCCGGGAACACCCGGGCGTGGTTGCGCACCAGCTCGCCGGTGCGCGGTCCGACCAGCTGCATCCGCCGCCGGGTCATCTGCGCGCCCAGCTCCGACAGGCGCTGCGGCCCGAGCTCGCGCTCTGCCGCGGGAAGCAGCACCGTTTCCTCGTCGGCGACATGGTGCATGACGTCGCGCATCAGCTCGGCCAGCGTGTCGTCGAAGGCGGGGTCCCGCGGATCGAGGTCCTCCAGCTCGCCGATCATGCGCCGCATGTCGTCATGCTCGGGCCCGCTCCTGTCGAGAACCTTCATGTCGACGTCGAGCCCGCGCAGCGCCGGATAGAAGATCTCTTCCTCCAGCTGCGCATGCACCTCGAGCGCGAGGCCGATGGTGTTCGCGATCGCCCGCTTGGCACCTGGAGACGCGTCCACGGAGAACTGGTGCCAGGTCGCCATCACGTGCGTGTGGTCCATGCGGATCATGTTGGTGATGGTGGGTGAAAGCCGCGCAACCGCCTGTCCCATGCGGGAGGAAGCGTCACGCAGGTTCCACCACGAGGACTCGTCATGCCGGGCGGAATCGTCGCCGCTGCCCCAGCGGCCGCTGCCGCTGGTGGGGAAGGGGATGGGCCCCCGGTCCACGGCGCCGCCGCCTTCGGTCCGGACATCCCGAGTCCTGGCGAAGGACGAGCCGGCGGACGGGTCGTCCTCGGCCGCGGACGATGCGATCGGATCGCTCGCGGGAAAGGTTTCGTCGAGGGACTCGTCGAGCACCTCCTCGCCGGATCGTTCGCCATCCTTGCGTCCTTCGCCGATGGACCTGCCGCTCCGTTCGCCTTGCTCCGTCTTCATCGCGTCCTCCCGCTCTCCTGGTGGCTGATCCGTCATGAAGGCAAGGTTCATTCCTGTCGACGCCCGCTGCGCGCCCCCGGCCGCTCCCCGCATGCCGAGGCAAGCTCCGTGGGGAGCTGGTTGGACGGACACGCCGCCGCGGCGCTACGATAGCCGTACGGAGATTCGCCGCCGTAGCCGGCGGGCGGCTCTCCGCAACCACGGCCGCGGCGATGCGGCTGCCCTGCAACGGCGCCGACGGCGCCTTCCACGGAGAGGCCATGAGGCGGGACGATCCCAAGGACTGGATGTGGTCGGAGGCGATCGCAATGCTGACGCGCGCCGAGCAGTTGCATCGCCAGTTCTTCCAGCCGCGCTCGGCGCACAGCGAGGCGGCCTGGGAACCGCCCGTGGACGTGCTGGAGCTCGACGACGCCGTGCTGGTCCTGATGGCGTTGCCCGGCGTGGACGCCGACCGCGTGGATGTCGCCATCGACGACGGCGCGCTGGTCGTCACCGGCCGCCGGGTCCTGCCGCCGGAGCTGCGTACCGCGGTCATCCACCGCCTCGAGCTGCCGCAGGGTCGATTCGCCCGCCGGGTGCCGCTGCCGCCTGGTCGCTACAGCGCGGTACACCGCAGCGCCGCGAATGGCTGCCTGGTGCTGAGCCTGCTCAAGACCCGCTAGCCTCACGTAGCTTTCCAAAGGAGACCCGATGCCCGCAGCTGACGACACGGCCCGCCCGGCCGGCCCCTCCGCGGACCCGGAGCGTACCGAACCAAGGCAGGCCGACGCGGTGCCGTCGCCCGGGGCCAGCGGGGCGGGATCGTCACAGGAAGGCAGCCAGCGCGCGGCGGGCGAAGGCACGCCGCTGCCGTCGGATGCCCTCATCATCCTGCCGGTGCGCAGCACCGTGCTCTTTCCAGGCACGGTCTTCCCGATCGTCGCGGGTCGAGAGCGCACCATCCACGCGGCACAGCAGGCGCTGCGGGAGGAGCGGCCGGTCGGCGTGCTGATGCAGCGGGACGCCGACGTGGTGGAGCCCACCACCGCCGAGCTGCACCGAACCGGCACGGTGGCGAACATCCTGCGCTACGTCAACGGACCCGACGGCAGCCACCACATCGTCCTGCAGGGTGAGCAACGCTTCACGGTGACCGAGTTCCTGCAGGAGCGCCCGTTCATCGCCGCACGGGTGCGGCTGATTCCGGAACCCGAGACCCGGACCTCGGAGATCGAGGCAATGACGCTGCACCTGCGGCAGCAGGCCCTGGAAGCCCTGGAGCTGCTGCCGCAGGTTCCCCAGGAGCTGGTCGCGGCCGTCCAGAGCACCACGGCGTCGGGCGCCCTGGCGGACCTGGTCGCCGCCTACATCGACATCCCTGCGGAGGAGAAGCAGGCGCTGCTGGAGACCGTGGACATCGTCCCGCGGATGGACAAGGTGATGCGCCTGCTCGCGCGGCGCATCGAAGTCCTGCGCCTCACCCGGGAGATCGGCCGGCAGACGAAGGCTTCGCTCGACGAGCGCCAGCGCGAGGCGATCCTGCGCGAGCAGATGGCCGCCATCCAGCGCCAGCTCGGCGAGGGCGAGGGCAAGAACCAGGAGGCGGCCGAGCTCGCCGAAGCGATCACCAAGGCTGGCATGCCGGCCGAGGTCGAGGAAGCGGCCCGCAAGGAGCTGCGCCGCTACGAGCGGATGCCGGAGGCTGCCGCCGAATCCGGGATGGTGCGCACCTACCTGGACTGGCTGATCGAGCTGCCCTGGACGCTGCCCGAGGAGCGACCGATCGACATCGCCGAGGCGCGCCGCATCCTCGACGAGGACCACTACGGGCTGGACAAGATCAAGCGCCGCATCGTCGAGTACCTCGCCATCCGCAAGCTCGCGCCGCAGGGCAAGGCGCCGATCCTCTGCTTCGTCGGGCCGCCCGGGGTGGGCAAGACCTCCCTCGGGCAGTCGATCGCGCGTGCCATGGGTCGGCCGTTCACCCGGGTGAGCCTCGGCGGCGTCCACGACGAAGCCGAGATCCGCGGCCACCGGCGCACCTACATCGGCGCGATGCCGGGCAACATCATCCAGGCGATCCGCAAGGCGAAGTCCCGCGACTGCGTGATGATGCTGGACGAGATCGACAAGATGGGCAGCGGCATCCAGGGGGATCCCTCCGCCGCGATGCTGGAGGTGCTGGATCCGGAGCAGAACGCGACTTTCAGAGACAACTATCTCGGCGTTCCCTTCGATCTCTCCCGCGTGGTGTTCATCGCCACCGCGAACATGCTCGATACCATCCCCGGCCCGCTGCGGGATCGCATGGAGATCATCGCGCTTGCCGGCTACACCGAGAACGAGAAGCTCGAGATCGCCCGGCGCTACCTGGTGCGCCGGCAGCTCGAGGCCAACGGACTGAAGCCGGAGCAGGTGACGCTGGCGGAGGGCGTGCTGGCCGAGATCATCCGCGGCTACACCCGCGAGTCCGGCGTCCGCAACCTGGAGCGGGAGATCGGCCGCGCGCTGCGCCACGCCGCGGTGCAGGTCGCAGAGGGCAGCGCGACCGAAGTCGGCATCGGCGTCGACGACCTCGGCGCGATCCTCGGCCCGCGCCGCTTCGAGAACGAAGTGGCGATGCGCACCAGCGTGCCCGGTGTCGCGACCGGCCTCGCGTGGACGCCGGTCGGCGGCGACATCCTCTTCATCGAGGCGACCAAGGCCACGGGCCGCGGCAACCTGATCCTGACCGGCCAGCTGGGCGACGTGATGCGCGAGAGCGCGCAGGCGGCGCTCAGCATCGTGAAGAACCGCGCGAGCTCGCTGGGCATACCGGAGGAATCGCTCTCCAGGACGGACATCCACATCCACGTGCCGGCCGGCGCCACGCCCAAGGACGGCCCCAGCGCGGGCGTGGCGATGTTCACCGCGCTCGTCTCGCTGCTCACCGGCCGCACGGTGCGCAGCGATACCGCGATGACCGGCGAGATCAGCCTGCGCGGGCTGGTGCTGCCCGTCGGCGGGATCAAGGAAAAGACGGTCGCGGCCGCGGCCGCCGGTATCACGCGCGTGCTGCTTCCGGCGCGCAACCGGCGGGACCTGGAAGAGATCCCCGAGGATGCGCGCAAGCGGCTCGAGTTCGTCTGGCTGGACAGCGTCGACGACGCGATGGCGGCGGCGTTCGACGAGCAGCCCGTGGTCAGTCGGAGCGACGCAGCCTGATGGTGTGGCCGCTGGCGGTGGACACCACCAGCGTTCCGCGCTCCAGTTGCCACTTCGCGGCTTCCCGGCGCAGCGCGTTATAGCGCCGCGACACGCTGTCCTTGGCGCCGGAGCAGGCCATCCGCGTGCTGACGCCGCCCGACGGCGATGCCGCTACCGCGCCGCCGTCCTCGAACACCAGTCCGCCGACGAATCGATTGCAGCCGTCCGAGCCGCTGACGCCCCCATCCTTTGCGATGGCAAGCGTCGGCGTCACGCCGGGTTCGATCGCCTCGCCGTCGAGTTCGATGACCGTCCACTGCGTCCCGGCGACCCCGCCATCCGCGGTCTGCGACATCGCAGCGCAACCCCCGAGCAGCAGGAGGCCGCCAGCCGCGGCGCATCGCAGGAGGACCGCCTTGAAGGAGGGGATGAGCTGGATGGTCATGCTGTCTCTCGCGTGGCGGCGCCCGATGACGCCAGGCGGCTAGCCTAACATCCCGGCCGCGCGACGCGATGCCGGCAGGTCAGGAGAGGGCGAGCAGCGCCGAGCGCAATGCATCAGCGCCGCCCTCGCCGAGCTCGGCATGCACCTCGGCATGCGTGCGGCGCCAGATCGGGACGGCCCGCAAAAGGATGTCGTGGCCCGCGTCGGTCAGCCGCAGCAGGCGGCTGCGCCGGTCTTCGGGATCCACCTCGACCGCGACCAGCCCGTCCCGCTCGAGCGGCTTCAG
>JAEWEW010000389.1 GCA_023389175.1 Pseudomonadota bacterium
GGCCTGCCTGGGGCGAGCGCCCCCATCGCGCGCCCGGATCCGTGGACCCATGCCGCCGCGATGATCGGCGCGGCAGTGCTGGTGGCGCCGCCCGGCGTGCCGCTGCGCGCTGCCGGCGTGCCGTGCCTGCTGCCGCTGCTGCTCGCGCCGCAACGCCTGCCGGAGCCCGACGCGCTCTGGATCACCGCGCTCGACATCGGACAGGGCAGCAGCATCCTGGTGGAAAGCGGGCAGGCGCGGCTGCTCTACGATGCGGGGCCCGGGCAGGGTGGCGACCGCAGCGCTGCCGCGCGATTCCTGGTGCCTTACCTGCGCTCGCGCGGAATCGAGCGCATCGATGCGCTGGTGGTCTCGCATCTGGATGCCGGCCACGCGGGCGGCGCTGCGGCCGTCGTCGCGCTGCTGAGGCCGAAGCTGATCGTGACCAGCTTCGACCCGCGCCTGCTCGCGCTGGACGAAGACGCACGGGGTGCGCTTGCTCACGTCCGCTGCGAGAGCGGCAGCCGGCTCGTGGTCGGCGGCATGCGACTCGACATGCTCCACCCGCCCGCTGTCGCGAGCCTGCGCCGCGACGCGCGCGACGATGCCGCGAGCTGCGTGCTGCGGGTCGCAACGGGAGCAGGGTCCGTGCTGCTCGCCGGCGACCTGCCTGCCGCGGCGGATGCGCCGCTCGTCGCGGCGGCGGGCGACCGCCTGCGCGCGTCGGTGCTGGTGGTGCCGCAGCAGGGAGGACGCCACGCGGCGAGCAAGGCGCTGCTGGACGCGGTCGGCCCTTCGCATGCGCTGCTGCAGGTCGGCTACCGCAACCGCCATCGGCACCCGCATCCCGAGGTGCTGGCGCGGCTCGCGCGCAGCCGGGTGCAGGTGCTTCGCACCGATCAGGACGGCGCGGTACAGGTGAGGCTGCGCACCGGCGCCGCCGCAACCGTCGTTCGCCAACGCCGCGAGGCGCCGCCGTACTGGCGCCTGCCGGTCAACGGGATGGCTGATGGATGGTAAACGGATGTTGCCCGGATGGTATGTGGATGGTGGATGGATGGCGAGCGGATGGCCTGTGCTATGATCCAGCCATGTCATCGCGAAAACCAAGGCCCCCTGCCGCGCGTCGCGGGTCGTCTCCCGAGCCGGCTCCCGCATCCGGACGGGCCGAGAAACTCGTCGAGTCGCCTGGCTCCCGGGGGCGCGCTGTCGACAGCGAGAAGATCACCATCAACCTCGGTGCCGTCGATCTCGGCAGCATCGACCTGCTGGTGGCGGAGGGCTTCTACTCCAACCGGTCCGACCTCATCAGGACGGCGGTGCGCAACCTGCTCGCGGCGCATCGCGACATCATCAACGGCGCGGTGCTGAGGCAGGACCGCACCCTGGGACTGCGCCGGATCACCCGTACCGAGCTCGAGGCTCTGGAACGCGCGGGCGAGCGGATCCGGATCGGGGCAGTGGGCCTCGTCGTGATCGACAACGACGTGCCGGCGGAACTGGCACGGCGGACCATCGCGGAGCTGTCCGTCCTCGGCTCGCTGCAGGCGAGTCCCGCCGTTCGCCGTGCGCTTGCCGGCCGGACAACCTGAGCCTCGTGACCCAACTGGAATCGAATGAAAGCTGACTTCAAGGCCGCAATGCTCGCCGCCGCGCAGCTCACCGCAGCCGGTGACCTGCAGGCGGCGACCGCCTCGATACGGCAGGCGCTTGCCGGCGAGCGGACGAGCCCACCCGCCGCCTACGGGCCCGGGTCGCCTGCGCCTGGCGAGACGAATGGCGGGGTCGACGATGCGATCGACGTGGACGCGCGCTGGCTGGACGCGGAGGGGGAGCCCGCCAGGGCTTTCTTTGCCGTGCCCCCGGCCGGTTCGGCCACCGGCGGCGACGCCACTGCTGCCGGCCGCAGGCCGCCGGTCGACGACATCCGTGCCCGCATGGCACGCGCGGCCGACCTGGTCAAGGCCGCCCTGGCCGAGGGGCTGCCTTCGGCTTCGCCAGAGACGGTCACGGCGCGCGCTTCGACACCGGTCGCCGACCGCATGACGGCTGGCCGCTTCGACTCGCCGGCGGGGACGCGCGACTACCTGCTGTACCTGCCCGCCGCAGCACGCCCGTCGGGCCTCGTCGTGATGCTGCATGGCTGCACCCAGACCGCCGCCGACTTCGCGGCCGGCACGGCGATGAACCATCAGGCGGACCGGCACGGCTTCGCGGTGCTGTATCCCGCCCAGAGCAGGGCCGCGAACCAGTCGGCCTGCTGGAACTGGTTCCTGCCGCGGGACCAGCAAGCGGGCAAGGGCGAGCCGGCCATCATCGCCGCGATGGCGCGGGAGGCCGCTGCTCGCCACGGCATCGCGCTGGAGCGGCTGTTCGTGGCCGGACTTTCCGCGGGCGGCGCGATGGCCGCCATCCTGGGGGCAGCCTATCCGGAGCTGTTCAGGGCGGTCGGCGTGCACTCCGGGCTGCCGGCCGGTGCCGCGCACGACCTCGAGTCGGCGCTGGCCGCGATGAAGCGCGGCGCCGCGACGGCGAGCGGTCCGTCGGCCGCAGCGCGTCCGGCGGCGGGACGCACGCCGCTGCGCACGATCGTCTTCCACGGCCGCCAGGATCGGACGGTCCATCCGGCCAACGGACGCGAGGTGGCCGCGGTCGCCGCCGCGGCCTTCCCGGACGGTGCGCTGGCCGCGCGACAGGAATCCGGCCGCTCGGAAGGCGGCAGGTCGTTCGTCCGCACGGTGCACGCGGATGCACGCGGCGTGTCGATGGTGGAGCTCTGGGAAGTGCAGGGCGCGGGCCACGCGTGGTCCGGCGGCGACCGGTCCGGCTCCCACACCGATCCGCTCGGGCCCGACGCATCTGCCGCGATGGCGGCGTTCTTCCTGGCCGACGGATAGGCGGACGGCGTGACCTGGTGACCGCGCCTGCCCGCCGGTAGCATCGCGGCGAGCGAGCTACCGCGCTACCACGCGACCGCGATCCGCTCCTTCGCGCTACTGCGCGGTCCAGCCCCCGTCGATCGGCCAGGCGACGCCCCGGATCTGGTCAGCCGCCGGCGAGCAGAGGAAAGCCGCCAGCTCGCCGATCTGCTCGGGCGTGACGAATTCGCCGGACGGCTGCTTCTCTCCCAGCAGCTGCGCCTTGGCATCGGCCTCGGACAGGTTCTTCTCCTTCATCCGCGCGTCGATCTGCTTCTGCACCAGGGGTGTGAGCACCCAGCCGGGGCAGATGGCATTGCAGGTGACGCCGGTGGTGGCGGTCTCCAGCGCGGTCACCTTGGTGAGGCCCACCACGGCGTGCTTCGCCGCGACATACGCCGATTTCTCCGCCGAGGCCACCAGGCCGTGGGCCGACGCGATGTTGACGATGCGGCCCCAGTTGCGCCGCTTCATCGTGGGCAACGCGAGCCGGGTGGCGTGGAACACGGCGCTCAGGTTGAGCGCGATGATCGCGTCCCAGCGCTCGACCGGGAAATCCTCGATGCGGGCGACATGCTGGATGCCGGCGTTGTTCACCAGGATGTCGACGCCGCCGTGCTGCTCCGCGCAGCGCTTCATCAGCGTCTCGATCTCCGCGACCTTCCCCAGGTCGCCGCCTTCGAACGCCACCTTGACGCCGTTCTCCTTCGCGATGGAATCGACCAGCCGGCCGATCTCGGCTGCGTCGCCGAAGCCGTTGATGACCAGGTTGGCGCCGCGGCGCGCGAGTGCCCGCGCCATGCCGAGGCCGATGCCGCTGGTGGAGCCGGTCACGAGGGCGAGCTTGCCCTGGAGCGTCTTCTCGGTCATTGGGATCTCCGTGTTGCGTGCGCGAAATCGCGCGCTGCTACCATTGGCCGGGATTGTAGTCCCGCACCCTGCCGATGCCGATGCCTTCGACCACGCCCCAGCCGCGATTCCAATCCGTCCAATGCCTGCATCCGGGTGGCCTGCATCGGATGGCCTACACCGAATGGGGGCCGCGCGAAAGCCGCGACGTGGTTGTGTGCGTGCACGGACTGACCCGCAACGGCCGCGATTTCGATACGCTCGCCGCCGCGCTCGGCGAGCGCCATCGCGTAGTGTGTCCGGATATCGTCGGCCGCGGCCGCTCGGACCGGCTCGCGGATCCGGGCGGCTATCGCTTTCCCCAGTACGTCGCCGACTGCATCACGCTGATCGCGCGCCTCGATGTCGACCAGGTGACCTGGGTCGGGACGTCGATGGGCGGCGTGATCGGGATGATGATTGCCGCCCTCACCGATTCGCCGATCCGGCGGATGGTGGTCAACGATGTCGGGCCGGAGATCGGCCGCGCGGGCATCGAGCGGATCGGCAAGGGCGTCGGGATGAAGTCCGAGTTCGATTCGTTCGAGGAGGGCGTCGCCTACATCTCGGACATCTCGCGGATGTTCGGCCCCCATACGCCGGAGCAGTGGCGCATGCTGAGCCAGCACGTCGTCCTGCGGCAGCCCGACGGCAAGTGGCGCCTGCACTACGACCAGCGCATCGGGGACACGGTTCGCGCGGACCTCGCCGCGTCGCCGGCCGGCGACCTTTGGCCGGTATGGGATGCCATCCGATGCCCGACGCTGCTGCTGCGCGGCGCGGAATCGGACCTGCTTGAAGCCGGGGTCGCGCAGGCCATGACCACCCGCGGGCCCCGCGCATCGCTCATCAGCTATCCCGGGGTAGGCCATGCGCCCACCCTGATCCAGCCCGATCAGGTGAAGGACGTGGTCGCCTTCATCGAAGCGGAGCGGAACCGATCATGACCACAAGGAGAGACGCATGAGCATCAAACGCGTGCAGGCCGGCCCCCGCATGTCGCAGGCGGTCATCCACAACGGCCTGGTGTTCCTCGCCGGGCAGGTGGCGAAGGACACGTCCCAGGATACCGCCGGGCAGACCCGCGACGTGCTCGCCTCGATCGACGCGCTCCTTGCGGAGGCCGGCACGGACAAGACCCGCATCCTCACGGCGACCATCTACCTCGCCGACATGGCGGACTTCCAGGCGATGAACGGCGTGTGGGACGCCTGGACGGTCGCCGGCCAGACGCCCGCTCGTGCCACGGTGCAGGCGAGCCTGGCGACGCCGGCCTACAAGGTGGAGATAATGGTCACGGCAGCCGTGGGACAGTAGCCGCGCCTCATGTCCCCGCGGTGGGTCTGCCCGTCGACCTTGCAGTGATGGAACGGGCCGCTTCAAGGGCGGCCTCGCGATAGTCGCCCGGCTCGAAGCGGAACGTCGGACCGGCGATCACCAGCCCGGTGGCCGGTGTGTGATGCGGGCTGTGAATGGGCACCGCTATAGCGCTGATCCCGTTCACCGGGATGTCCCTGACAATGGCGCAGCCCTCGGATCGTGCGATCGCCACCTGCTCCATGGTGTCTCGTCGCTCGGACGGAGTGAGGTTCAGCTCGTCGAGCAGACGTGCTTCGGCTTCCGCCGACATCGTGCTCATCAGCACCCGGCCGATTGCCGACGTGTGCAACGGCAGCCGGGTGCCGACCCGCAGGTCCACTCGCAGCACCGATGCCGCCTCCACGCGTTGGAGCAGCGTGATGCAGGAGCCGGTGATCGCCCCGATCGAGCAGGTCTCGCCGGTCTTCTCGACAAGGGCCTGCAGCACGCGCGCCGTGGTTAGGCTCAGGCCCAGGTAGCCCGCGGCTACCGCGCCAGCCTCGATCGTCCTCACACCGAGGCGGTAGCGGGCGGTGCGCTCGGTCTGATCGACGAAACCGTGTGCGACCAGTGTCGCCAGGATCTGGTGAGCGGTGCTCCTGCCGATGGAGAGGCTTCGGGCGATCTCGCTGACGCCGAGGTCCCGGTCCGGGTGGGTGATGAACAGCTCGAGCACCTGAAGAGCTCGAGAGACGGAGGACACGAGGCGCGGGGCCGGCGGCGTGGAGAGGTCGTTCATTTCGGATCGGGGAAACCCTGACATGACCGGCTTTACAGCGCCGGCGCAGCGACGCACAATGACGCATACAGCGAACGCTGTTCGTTATACACGAACAATGGCTAACTGCCTAGAGGGGACGACATGATGAGAGTTGCAGGGATCTTTCGCCGCACAGCGCTGGCTTTCGCTGCGCTCCCGCTGCTGGCTTCGCCGCTAGCCGCCCAGGAAAAGCTTCGGGAAGTGTCGATGTCGGTCGTGCCGTCCACCAGCGCGGTCGTGCTTTTCGTCGCCCGCGACCAGGGGTTCTTCGAGCGGGAGGGGATCAAGGCGAACATCACCGAGTTCGCGAGCGGGGCGGAGGCCGAGCGAGCCATGGTTTCCGGAGCGGTCGACATGGGCGGGGGTGGCGTAGGCAGCACCTTGCTGATGGCGAACCAGGGCATCAAGGCGAAGAACATCGTCCTGTTCCAGAACAAGCCCATCTTTACCCTGGTGGCATCCAACGATCTCAAGCCTGACAGCAAGGACTTGAAGTCGCTCAAGGGGAAGAAGATCGGCGTGAGCTCGCCGGGCAGCCTGACCGACCTTTTCCTGCGCATCGCGCTCCGCGATGCCGGTCTCGATCCGGACAGGGACGTGACGATCGTCGCTACCGGCGGGCTCAATGCCCACCTCCCTGCGCTCAAGGCCGGGCGCGTGGACGCACAGATGACGTGGGAGCCGGCAACGGTCTCGATCACGCAGCAGGAAAAGGCGGCATGGGTGCTGCTTGACCTGCGGACCAACGACGTCCCGCCGTCGCTGCGCAACCTGCTCGGCAGCTCGCTGCAAGCGACCGACAAATGGCTGTCGGACAAGGCCAACTTCGAGGCCGCCAAGTCCGCGGCCCGCGCTGTCGCGAAGGCGGATCGTGCGATCAACGCGGATCCGAACCTGATGCTTGGCACGCTCAAGAAGATGTTCCCGAAACTCTCGGAGGACCTTCTGAAGGAGATCGCCCGGGTGGAAGCGCCGTCGTACAGCCCGACGATCACCGAAGAAGCCATCGCCCACATGAACAAGATCTACCGCGAGGCCGGACTCATCAAGAAGGAGGTGGCCTACTCCGAGATCGTCGACCCGCGACTTGCAGCCGAATGGCGGTAGTGACGGCGGTCCCTGTCGCGGCGACGGCCAACGGGCGCCCAGTCGCCGCTGCGGCCGCGCCGAAGCTTGCGATCCGAGGCGTCTCCCTTGGCTTTTCCGGAGCGACCCGCGTGGATGTCCTTCGAAAGGTCGACCTCTCGGTCGGGGCTGGCGAGTTCTGCACGATCGTGGGACCGTCAGGCTGCGGCAAGAGCACATTGCTCAGCGTGATCGCGGGGCTTCTGCCCCCGGAATCAGGCACATGCGAGCTGGACGGGGAGCCGATCAGGATGGGTGACCCCGCCGTCGGCTACATGTTCCAGGCCGACACTCTGATGCCCTGGTGCACTGCGCTCCAGAACGTCAGATTCCCGCTCGATGCCGTCGGCCGGAAGGATGACGGGATCTGCCTGGAACTGCTGAGGCGCGTGGGCGTCGGCGACTTCGCCGGGCACTATCCATGGCAGCTCTCGGGAGGAATGCGCAAGCGAGTCCAGCTGGCACGCCTGCTTGCCCAGGAGCCGAAGGTCCTCCTCATGGATGAGCCGTTCGGCGCGCTGGACGCGCAGACCAAGCTCCTGATGCAAGAAGAGTTGCTGCGGCTGTGGGAAGCCAGCGGCCTCACGGTGCTCTTCGTCACCCACGACCTCTCCGAGGCGATTGGACTCTCCGACCGGGTCCTGCTCTTCAGTGCCCGTCCAGGACGGATCAAGGAGGCCTACGAGGTCCCCCTCCCGCGACCGCGCGCCATCGAGACCATTATCCAGGACGAGCGATACAACGAGCTGTTCGTGCGGATATGGGGCAGCCTCAAGGAGGAGATCCGCCTGACATGAACAGCAGGTTCGCGCTCTACGGCTACCGACTCGCCTTCCTGGTCGCCGTGCTTGCGGCATGGGAAGGCGTGATGCTGACCGGGCTCGTGGAAGAGCACGTGCTGAGCCGGCCGTCGAAGGTTCTCGAGTGGCTCGCCGGCGCAATCGTCAGCAGCTTCTTCTGGATCAACGCCGGCGTAACGGTGCGGGAAACCCTGCTTGGACTGCTGGCCGGCAGCGCGGCGGGCATCGCGTCCGGATTCGCCCTGGCTCACTGGCGGTTTGCCTATCGGGTGCTGGAGCCTTTCATCATGGCGCTCTACAGCCTGCCGCGGGTCGCCCTCGCGCCCCTGTTCCTCGTGTGGTTCGGCATCGGGGAAGGCTCGAAGGTCGCCCTGGCTGCGTCCTTGGTGTACTTCGTGCTCCTCCTCAACACCTATACCGGCGTCCGTGCGATCGACCAGAACCTCATAAACGCGGCGCGGACGATGGGGGCGCGCAACCACTTCATCGTCCGACGAATCCTCCTGCCCGCCTCGATGGTTTTCATCTTTGCAGGCCTGCGCGTGAGCATCGGCCTTGCGCTCATCGGAACGATCGTGGGCGAGATGATCGCCGGCCAGTACGGTCTCGGGCAGATGATCGCTCGCGCCGCCAACATGTTCGATACCGCCCAGGTCTTCGGCATCATCATCGTCCTGGCGATCCTGTCCATCGTCATGAACGAAGCAATGAAGCTGATCGAGGCTCGCGCGATGCGCTGGCAGCCGCCCTCACAAGGATAGCAATGGACGAGGTTTTCATCATCGGCGTCGGCATGACGCCGTTCGGGCGCTACGCGGAGAGGACTCTCAAGGATCTTTCCAGGGAAGCCGTCGAGGCTGCGCTGAGGGATGCTGATCTCCCGAAGGAAGCGCTTCAGGCGGCTTTTGCTTCCAACTCGATGGCGGGGATCGTGACCGGTCAGGAGGCGATTCGGGGACAGGTCGTGCTCAACGACATGGGGATCACGTCGCTGCCGGTCGTCAACGTCGAGAACGCCTGCGCAAGTGGCGCAACCGCGCTGCACCAGGCCTGGGCGTCGCTTCGGGCCGGGCTCTACGACGTCGTGCTGGTCCTGGGTTCCGAGAAGCTCTATCACGCGGATCGGTCGGTCACGTACCGGGCGCTGGCTTCAGCGACCGACGTGGAGCGCGCGGGATCCGACTCGACCAAGAGCTCGTTCCTGGAGGAATCCGGGCGCCGACTTGCCGCGTACATGCAGCGCTCCGGTGCGTCCATCCGGCATGTCGCAAAGGTGGCCGAGAAGAGCCGGCGCAACGGCGCGCTGAATCCCTACGCGCAGTATCGTGAGGCCTTTACCGCAGACGCCATCCTGGCTTCTCCGGTCGTCGCCGATCCGCTCACGCGGCTGATGTGCTCGCCGATCAGTGACGGTGCAGCGGCGCTGGTCCTCTGCTCCGCCGGATTCATGCGGCGGCGCCACCGGCCGAATCGAATCCGCGTGGCCGGCTCCGTTTTGAGATCCGCGGGATCAGGCGATCCGGCAGAGGAGGGAATCGTGGAGCGGGCCTCCAGGGCGGTCTACGAGATGGCCTCCGCCGGGCCGGAGGACGTCTCGGTCGCCGAGGTGCACGACACGACCGCGGCCAGCGAGCTCCTGCTGTACGAACGGCTGGGGTTGTGCGCCAAGGACGAGGCAGCGCGGTTCGTGGACGAGGGACACCCGGCGCTCGGCGGCAGGCTTCCTGTGAATCCGAGCGGCGGCCTGATCTCCCGCGGGCACCCCGTTGGCGCGACCGGCATCGCGCAGGTCTGCGAGCTGACGTGGCAGCTGCGCGGAGAAGCGGGACCGCGGCAGGTTCCAGGCGCCAGGGTTGCCCTCGCCCACAACGCCGGCGGCACGATCAAGGGCGAGACGGCGGCCCTTGCGATGCACCTGCTGGTGGCCGATCACCGGCCGGACTCCGCCTGACAGGCAGGTCCTGATGCGTTAGAGCAAGCGAAGCGCCAGGTGGTCCGCGCCGCCGCGCGGACCACCGCCAAACCAATTTTTCTCGAAGGAAACTCACATGCTGCATCCACTTACCCCGGCCCAGCTGGCCATCCGCGAAACGGCTGCCAAGGTGGCGTCCAAGATCTCGGAGACGATCATCGCCATCGACAGTCAGAGCGGTCACTCGAAGCCATGGTGGGACGCCGTGCACGCGATGGAAGAAACCGGGCTGCTGAGCCTCTACATCCCGAAGGAGCAGGGAGGGGGCGGCAGCGACATCCTCTCGGTCGTTCTGGCACAGGAGGAGATCGCCAAGGTCGACGGCGGCCTGGCGAACATCGTCTCGCACGAAGCCTGTGCGTACCTGATCTTCACGAACGCACGGGATGCCGCGCTGCGGGACCAGTGCATGAAGCGCATGGCCGAAGGCGCGCTGACGTGCATCGCGATCACCGAGCCGGAGACAGGCGCCGATCTGGCCCGGATGCGCACAACCGCGCGACGCGACGGCGACGAGTGGGTCATCAACGGACACAAGCGGGTGGCCTCCCTGGCGGCGGCCGCGGGGATGTACCTGGTCTTCGCGATCACCGATCCCAGCAAGGGGACGCGCGGCATCTCCGCGTTCGTCATCCCGGGTGAAACGCCGGGGCTCAGCGTCGGTGAGACGGACGAGCTGATGGGCTATCGGCAGCTGCCTCCGGCAGATGTTCGTCTCGACAACGTTCGACTGGGGAGCATGCAGCTCCTCGGCGAAGAGGGCGGCGGGCTCAAGATTTTCGCCCAGGCGTTGAACATGGGTCGCCTTGGAGGCGGTACCCAGGCGCTGGGCATCGCCCAGGGGGCATTCGATCTGGCGCTGTCCTACGCCAAGCGGCGCCAGACCTTCGGCAAGCCCCTCATCGAGCACCAGGCGCTGCAGTTCAGCCTCGCCGAGATGGCCACGCAGATCGAGGCGTCGCGCGCGCTCGTGTATCAGGTGGCACGGTGGATGGATACGGTCGACGACATTTCGGGCGCGGAAGTCGGCAAGTACTGCGCCATGGTGAAGTCCCAGGCATCGGACATGGCGATGAAGGTAACGGTCGATGCCGTGCAGATCTTCGGCGCCTACGGAAACTACCGCAGCAATCACGTCGAGCGCCTCATGCGCGATGCGAAGGTCACCCAGCTCGTGGACGGGCCCAACGAGCTCATGAAGATGCGCATCGGCCATGCGCTCCGACGGGGCGCCTGATGTTGACTGGCGACATGCTGCGGCGCTCGGCGCAGCGGTTCCCGCAGAAGACTGCGGTCATCTGCAGGAACCAACGGATCAGCTATCGGGAGCTCGACCGGCAGGCGAACCAGTTCGCGCATGCCCTGGGTGCGATGGGGCTCGGGAAGGGAGCCAAGGTGGGAATCCTGTCGCGGAACCTGCCCGAGTACGTGACCGTCTTCTTCGGCGCTGCTCGCAGCGGCTGCGTGCTCGTGAACGTCTCCGTCCTCTACGCGGAAGAGGAGCTCCGGTTCGTCCTCGAGAAGGCGGATGTCGAGGTGCTGGTCTACCAGGACGACTTTGGCGAGCGAGTAGAGTCGGTATCGGCGCGACTTCCGAAGCTGCGTCATCGGGTCCGGATCGGCGGTGCCGGCGGCGGCGTGTCGTTCGCCTCGCTTCTTTCAGCACAGTCGATTGACGATCCTGCGATCGCTATCGCGGAGGACGATCCCTTCTGCATGACTTACACCGGTGGAACGACTGGACGGCCGAAGGGCGTGCTGGCGAGCCATCGGGCGCGTGCCGTGACCGCGCACACGGTGATCGTCGAGAGCCGGCTTGCCGAGGACGATGTCGTGGCGATCGTCACGCCGCTCTTCCACGTGGCCGCCCTGAACATCTTGCTGCAGCCGGCCGTTCTCGTGGGAGCTACCGTCGTTCTGTTCCCGAAGTGGGACGTTGCGGAGTTCGCCGATAGGGTGGCGGGGGACCGCATCACCGCCGCATTCATGGTGCCGACCCAGGTGGGCATGGTCGTGGACGATCCGCAGTTCGACGCTCGCAAGTACGAGACATGGCGCAAGCTCAACTTCTCTGGGGCGCCGATGCCGGACTCCGTCCAGCGCAACGTGCTCCGGAAACTGCCGGGCCTGCGGCTCACCCAGTTCTATGGGCAGTCCGAGATGGGGATCGTTGCAGCCCTCAAGCACGACGACCTGCCCGACAAGTTGGGGACGGTCGGCCGCCAGGTCTACAACGCCGATCTCGCCGTATTGGACAAGGAGGGGCGGCCCGTCGCTTCCGGCGAGATCGGCGAAATCTGCGCCCGCGGGGAGAACGTCATGCTGGAGTACTACAACGAGCCTGAGCAGACCTCAGCCTTCTGGGCACACGGGTGGGCGTGGAGCGGAGACCTTGCATCCGTCGATGCAGACGGCTACCTGACGCTGGTCGACCGGTCCAAGGACATGATCATTTCCGGCGGGGAGAACATCTATCCGAAGGAGATCGAAAACGTGCTCTACGAGCATCCGGACGTGGCCGAATGTGCCGTCTTCGGGATACCGGATGCGAAATGGGGCGAGATTCCCGTGGCGCACGTGCAACTCCGGCCGGGCGCCGCTGTCGACGCCCCTGAGCTGATTGATTTCTGCGCGGGCCGGCTCGCCCGGTTCAAGCGGCCCCGGCTCGTGAAGCTGGTTGAATCATTCCCGCGGACGGCGATCGGCAAGATCCAGAAGAACCTGTTGAGGGAGACGTACCAATCCCCGGGGGCGTCGACACAGACATGAAGATTGCGATGACCGGCGCTTCCGGACGGCTGGGCCGATCGGTCGCCGCTGCATTGGGCTCGGTCGTCGCGCCGTCGACCGTAACGCTCGGGACGCGCAACCCGGCGAGCCTGGAGGCATTCAGCGAGCAGGGCTTCAGGACGGCCGTCGCCGACTTCGATCGGCCGGACACCCTGGAGGCGGCCTTCGAGGGCGCCGATGTCGTCTACATCATCTGCGGCGACGCGGAGAACGTCACTCGCATCCGCCAGCACCGCAACGCCATTGATGCGGCCCGCAAGGTCGGCGCCGGCCGTGTCGTGTACACCAGCTTCGTCAATCCGACCTCGGCGAGCCTGTTTCCCTTCGCGAGAGTCCACGAGGATACCGAGCGCTATCTGCGTGACTCCGGTCTTCCCTATACCTTGCTAAGAAACAACCATTTCGCCGAGAACCTGTCGGGTGCGCTCGCCCTTGCACAGGACTCCGGGGAACTCGCCCTGCCGGGGGCCCATGGGAAGGTAGCCTACATCAGCCGAAGCGACGTGGCCGCGGCCACGGCAGGCGCATTGACCCAACCGGGGCATGAGAACCGCTGCTATGAAGTCTGCGGGCCGCAGCCACTCGATCTCTTCGAGGTGGCTGGGATCGCTGGGCGGGTCTGGGGACGACCCGTCACCGGGCGGGACATGGGGGCGGACGAGTACCGCCAGTTGCTCGAGCGCCGGGGGCTGCCGCCATACGCGGTCGCGGCGCAGGTCGGCATCCGGCTCGCAGCGGGCGCCGGCGAATACGCCGCCACGTCGACCGATGCCGCTATTCTTGCCCGCCGGCCGATCGGCACTGTCGAATCGTTCCTTCGCGGTCTGACACAGAAATAAGGGGATAGGGCGAGCGTGGCTTCGCGGGCCGGGAGCTTCAGCGCCCGCCCACCAGCCGCCGGGCGCCGTCGTAGCGCCGCTCCCAGTACCGGTTGTTCATCCGCTCCACCCGCACCAGGCTGCCGCTCGACGGCGCGTGGACGAACCGGTCGCGGCCGATGTAGATCCCCACGTGGGAGTACGCCCGGCGCGACGTGTTGAAGAAGACCAGGTCGCCCGCGGCCAGCTCGCGTCGAGCCACCCGTCGCCCGTGGCGGCTCATCGCCCGGCTGGTCCGCGGCAGCCGCAGGCCGACCGCGTCCTCGTACACGTGGGCCACCAGCCCGCTGCAGTCGAAGCCGAGCGTCGGGTCCGAGCCGCCCCAGCGATACGGCTTGCCGACGTTCGCGAGCGCCTGCATCACCACTTCGGAGCCCGGCCCGGCGGCTGCGAGATCGAGCTCGCCGGCATCGAGCTCCTCGTCCGAGGCAGCCGACGGCCGGCGCTTCGGCGCGCTGCCGCAGCCGGCCAGAAGGACCGGCGCCGCCGCACCCGCGCCGGCGAGCAGCAGCTGCCGCCATGCCGCTCTTCGGCGCAGGTCCACCGCCGGTCCCCCCCGGGCAACCATCCAATCGAAGGTACGGAAGAATGACATCGGTATCAGGATGTGTCAGAAATCACAGGGGCCATCGATGGATCATGTCGTCCTTTCCGATATCCGGCCGATCACGGCGGTTCGCGATCCCCTGCCAACCGTGCAGCCGGCGCGCGCGGCGAAGCCGAAGCCGCTGGTGGTGATCGTGAACGCGCATCCCCGTTGCGGCCAGGCGCTGCAGGGCGTCCTGGGGCGCCATTTCCGCCTGAAGGAGTATGCCAGCGGGGAGCAGGCCTGGGCTTCGCTGCAGCTCGATTCGGACGTCGCGGCGGTGGTCTGCAGCAACAGCCTGCCGCGCATGAGCGGCGCCGAGCTGGTCGCCAAGCTGCGCAAGGCGCGGCTGCCCGCGCTGCGCAAGCTTCCGGTGTGCCTGGTCGCGGACACCATCGACGACGACCTGCGCGGCCGGGTCAGCCAGCAGGTGGACTTCCTCGGCGCATACGACCGCCCGCTGGTGGACCTGCTCGCCTGGCTCAAGGAGCGCTTCACCACCGGCATTCCCACCGACGTGCAGAAGGCCGCCCGCTCCGACGCGTTGCGCCGCTGGGCACTCCAGCACGCGAGCCTCGATCCGAAGAAGCGCGAGTCGCTGGTGGTCTTCCGCGTGGTGAGCGAAGGGGTCGGCGTGCTCAGCCAGCGGCTGGCGCGCACGATCCGCCGGCCCGAGATGATGCTGGCGGATTCGATCAACTGTGTCTGGCTGTGCGTGGACGTGCCGATCACTTCCGCGGTGAAGTTCGCGATGCGCCTTGCATTGGGCAGCGTAAGCGGCAGCGACCGGGACCATGTCCGCATCACGGTGAGCTACGCGCCGATCACGCGGCTCGCCGAGGAGACCTACGATGCACTCCAGACCATGGTGGACGCCGAGCCGCCGCTGCGGCACCTGCAGGTGATGACGCACCACTGGCGCTTCGTGATGCCGTTCGAGGCGGCGCGCCTGCTGGTGAAGTAGCGCGCATCGAAGTGGTGCGATCGCGCCGCGCCCCCGTAGAATAGTCGCCGTACGACAGGGTGGCCGCCTCTTCGCGAAGCGGCCGCGGGGCGGCGGACCTGGGGGCGGACATGACGACGTATCGGGAGCTCTATCGGCGGTCGATCGAGGACCGGCCGGGTTATTGGGCCGAGCAGGCCCGCCTCGTCGACTGGCACAAGCCGCACAGCCGGGTCCTGGACGATTCGCGGCTGCCGTTCGTGCGCTGGTACGTGCACGGGGAGACGAACCTCTGCCATAACGCGATCGATCGCTGGCTGCCCACTCAGGCCGACAAGCCGGCGCTGCACTGGGTGTCGACCGAGACAGACCAGACCCGCAGCTACACCTTCGCCGAGCTCTCGCGCGAGGTCCAGGTGATGGCGGCCATCATGAAGTCGCTCGGCGTCGGCAAGGGCGATCGGGTCCTCATCTACCTGCCGATGATCCCGGAAGCCGCCTTCGCGATGCTCGCCTGCGCGCGCATCGGGGCGATCCACTCCGTGGTCTTCGGCGGCTTCGCTGCGGTGAGCCTTGCCAGCCGCATCGACGACGCCACCCCGAAGCTGATCGTTTCCGCCGATGCCGGTTCGCGTGCCGGCAAGGTGGTGCCCTACAAGCCGCTCCTCGACGAGGCGATCGAGCGCTGCAAGGAGAGGCCGCAGCATGTGCTGATGGTCGATCGCGGCCTGGCGACCGCCAGCCGGGTGGCCGGTCGCGACGTCGGGTATGCGGAGCTGGCCGCCCGCCATGCGCGGGACGAGGTTCCGGTCACCTGGCTGGAGTCCAACGAGCCGAGCTACATCCTCTACACCTCCGGCACCACCGGCCGGCCCAAGGGCGTTCAGCGTGACGTCGGCGGCTATGCGGTCGCGCTTGCCGCCTCGACGCAGCAGATCTTCCTCGGCAAGCCGGGGGAGACCTTCTTCACCACCAGCGACATCGGCTGGGTGGTGGGGCATTCCTACATCGTCTACGGACCGCTGATCGCCGGCATGGCCACGGTGATGTACGAGGGCACGCCGGTGCGGCCGGACGGCGGCATCTTCTGGGAGCTGGTCGAGCGCTTCAAGGTCTCGACCATGTTCTCCGCGCCGACCGCCATCCGCGTGCTGAAGCGGCAGGATCCGGCTCTGCTGCGCCGGCACGATACCAGCAGCCTCAAGGCGCTCTTCCTCGCAGGCGAACCACTCGACGAGCCGACCGCGCGCTGGATCGCGGAGGGGCTGGGACGGCCGGTGATCGACAACTACTGGCAGACGGAAACCGGCTGGCCGATCCTCACGGTGGCCAACGGCATACCGGGCATCGAGCCGATGGCGACACGCTACGGCAGTCCCGGCGTGGCCATGCCGGGGTACGAGGTCCAGGTGGTCGACGAGAACACCGGCGAGGCGCTCGGCCCGAACAGCAAGGGCGTGGTCGCCATCGTGCCGCCGCTTCCGCCGGGCTGCATGCAGACGGTGTGGGGCGACGACCAGCGCTTCATCGACACCTACTTCCGCAGCATCCCGGGGCGCCAGCTCTATTCCACCTTCGACTGGGGCATCCGGGACGAGAGCGGTTACCACTTCATCCTCGGCCGCAGCGACGACGTGATCAACGTGGCCGGGCATCGACTGGGTACCCGCGAGATCGAGGAATCGATCAGCAGTCACCCGGCCGTGGCCGAGTGCGCCGTGGTCGGCATCGCCGATTCGCTCAAGGGACAGGTGGCCATCGCGTTCGCGGTCCTGCGTGATCCCGAGGCGCTCGCGCGCTCGCGGCACGGCGACGATGCCGCCGCGGAGCGCGCGCGGCTCGACATGGAAGGCCAGCTCATGCAGGTGGTGGACAAGCAGCTCGGCGCGGTCGCGCGGCCGGTGCGGGTGCACTTCGTGCAGGCCCTGCCCAAGACCCGGTCGGGCAAGGTGGTGCGACGCTCCATCCAGGCGGTGTGCGAGCGCCGCGATCCCGGGGACATCAGCACGGTGGAGGATCCGGCGGCGCTCGACATGGTGCGGCAGGCGCTGGCCGCCTGATGCTGCCGTTCGGCGTCAAGAGCCTGCTCTCCGCCTGGCTGCTGCCGCCGGTCTCGCTTTTCCTCCTCGCGCTGGTCGGGCTGGTGCTGTCGCGCCGGCGGCCCCGTCTGGGCGGACTGCTCGCCGTCCTCGCGCTGCTCACCGGCATCGCCCTCTCGACGCCCATCGCCGCCCGGGCGCTGATGGCATGGGTGGAGCAGCCCTACGCGCGCCTCGATCCTGCGCCGCTGCGCCTGCCGCAGGAACGCTTGTCGGCCTGGCGCAAGGCCCCCGGCGAGGCGCCGCAGGCGATCGTCGTGCTCGCCGGTGGCGCGGTGGCCGATGGCGCCGCGAGCACCCAGCCGAACCGGGTGAGCAGCCTGACGCTCGAGCGGGTGCTGCATGCCCACCGGTTGGCGCGACTGACAAGCCTGCCGGTGCTGGCGAGCGGCGGCGTCACCCGCGAAGGCGGCGAGCCGGAGGCGCGGCTGATGCGAGCGGTTCTGGAGGGAGACCTCGGCACCCCGGTCAAGTGGCTGGAGACCCGCTCGCGCGACACCGCCGAGAACGCGGCGTTCAGCCGGGACATCCTGCAGGCGGCGGGCATCAGCCGGGTGCTGCTGGTCACCCACGGCTACCACATGCGTCGCGCCGAGGAGGCCTTCGAGCGGGCAGGCTTCGTGGTGACGCCCGCGCCGCACGCGTTCATGGCGGGCCCGGCGCGGTTCCGGTGGCTGGACCTGGTGCCGACGCTCGAGGCGATCGTCACCGCGCGGCTCGCGATCCGCGAGATGATCGGGCTCGCCTGGTACCGGCTCGTCTCCTTCGCCTGAGCGGCGATCCAGCCCTGCCGATGGCCCTGTTCGATCGCAGCCTGCTCAACGACGGCGTCCGCGGCCGCGAAGTGCTGGCCTGGTCGTCCTACGACTTCGCCAACTCCGGCTACACCACCGTGGTGCTCACGGCGGTGTTCAACGCGTACTTCGTGGGCGTGGTGGCCGTCGGCGCCGACTGGGGCACGCTGGCCTGGACGCTGGTGCTGGCGGTCTCCAACCTGGCGGTGCTGCTCACCATGCCGGCCATCGGCGCGTTTGCCGACCGGCGTGCCGCGAAGAAGCGGCTGCTCGGGGTCGCGACGGCAGCCTGCGTGCTCGGAACCGCCGGCCTTGCCTGGTGCGGCCGCGGGGACCTCGCGCTCGCGATGGCGCTGGTCATCGTCTCCAACTACTTCTACGCGATGGGCGAGGCGCTCTGCGGCGCCTTCCTGCCCGAGCTGGCGAAGCCGGATGGGCTCGGCCGGGTATCGGGCTGGGGCTGGAGCTTCGGGTATCTGGGCGGGATGCTCGCGCTCGGCCTGTCGCTCGCCTACGTGATCGCGGCGCAAGCCCGGGGCGAGGGCGCCGAGCAGTTCGTGCCGGTCACCATGGCGATCACCGCCGGGGTCTACGCGCTGGCGGCGCTGCCCACGTTCCTGGTGCTGCGCGAGCGCGCGGTGCCCCAGCCGGCCGGCCCGCGCGAGGGCTGGCTCGATTCGCTGGTCGACCTGCGCGAGGCGGTGCGCCGCACCGCCGCCTTTCCGGACTTTCGCCGGCTGCTGTGGACCGGCGCCGCCTACCAGGCCGGGATCGCCGTGGTGGTTGCGCTCGCCGCCGTCTACGCCGAGCAGGTGATGGGCTTTCGCCAGCAGGAGACCATGGCCCTGGTGTTCCTGGTCAACATAGCGTCGGCGATCGGCGCGTTCCTGTTCGGCTATGCCGAGGATCGCATCGGCCACCGACGCGCGCTCGCGGTGACGCTGGTCGCGTGGATCGCCATGGTCCTGATCGCCTCCTTCACCACCACCCGCGCGCTGTTCTGGGTGGCGGCGACGCTCGCCGGTCTCTGCATGGGGTCGAGCCAGTCCTGTGGCCGCGCCCTCGTCGGGGCGCTCGCGCCGCCTGCACGGCGTGGCGAGTTCTTCGGCCTGTGGGCCTTCGCCACGCGGCTGGCGGCCATCATCGGTCCGGTCACCTACGGGGTGGTGAGCTGGGCGACCGCCGGCAATCATCGGCTCGCCTTCCTGATGACAGGCGCCTTCTTCGTCGCCGGGCTGGTGCTGCTGGCACGGCTCGACGTCGAGCGCGGGGTGCGCGCGTCCCGGGTCGGCGGGTCGATGGTAGAGTAGGCGCGGATCCACTTCACTTTGCCAGTCACGCCCATGAAGACCAAGTCCGTCCTCGAGCAAGCCGATGTCCAGAAGATCCTTGCCGCCTCGGTGCAGGAGGCGCGCGCGAACGCCTGGGCGGTGTCGATCGCCGTGGTGGACGACGGTGGGCACCTGCTCGCGCTGCAGCGGCTCGATGGCGCAGCGCCGATCTCCGCCTACATCGCAACCGAGAAGGCCCGCACCGCGGCGCTCGGCCGCCGCGAAAGCGGTGCCTACGAGAAGATGATCAACGACGGCCGGCACTCGTTCCTGTCCGCACCGGTCGTGCAGGCGATGCTCGAGGGCGGCGCGCCGATCGTGGTGGAAGGCCAGGTGGTCGGCGCGGTCGGCGCCTCGGGCGTCAAGTCGAGCGAGGACCTGCAGATCGTCAAGGCCGGTATCGCGGCGCTCTGACGGAAGCGATCTGCGCCGCGTCCGGGCCGCAAGCGGCTCCGGACCGGATCGCGCGCGAGCCTGTCACCGGCTGCGCTCTCAAAGCTGCTCGTTGAACAGGTAGAGCGCGTTGTCCTTGAGCTTGTGCCAGAGGCCGCGCGCCCGCCAGGTCTGCAGGTCGAGCTCGACGCAGTCGCGCGCGTCCTTCTCGAAGATCGCCTCGAAGCGGGCGGCGATATCCCGGTCCAGCAGGCCGAGGGTGACCTCGTCGTTGATCTCGAACGAGCGATCGTCGAAGTTGCTGGATCCGATCGCTGACCAGGTACCGTCGATGGTGATGACCTTCTGGTGCAGCAAGGTCTTCGGATACTCCAGGATGCGCACGCCGCCAGCGAGCAGCGTTTCGAAGTTGCGGTGGGCCGCATGCTGCACCACCGGGAAATCCGAGGCCTCGGCCGACGGCACCATCACCCGGACATCGACGCCCCGGCGCACCGCCTGCACCATGGCGTCGATCGCCTCGCGATCCGGCAGGAAGTAGGGATTCTGGATCCACAACCGTTCGCGGGCGAGCCCGAGCACCAGGTGATGGAGGATCTTGACCGCGGGCGGCGCGCCCTCCGGCTTGACCCGCGCGACATGCACCGCCACGTCGCCGGCCGTCTGCACTTCGGGAAAGACGTGGGTGCCGACGAACATCTCGCCGGTCTCGTCGACCCAGTTCTCGCCGAAGGTCGACTGCAGCGCGGAGACCACCGGGCCCTCGATACGCACACCGACGTCGCGGACCTCGCCGCTGTTGCGCGCATCGCCGAGCCACAGGTCGACGATGCAATGCCCCCCGGCATAGCCGATCCGTCCGTCGACGACCAGCAGCTTGCGATGGTCGCGGCGGTTGACCTTGCCGATGTCGCGCAGGCGCTTCCGGTGGAAGAACGCGAACTTGCAGCCGGCCTCGCGCAGCCGGCGCGGCGCGTCGTCGCCCATCTCCTTGCCGCCGTCGGCGTCCACCAGGACGCGCACCTCGACGCCGGCCTGCCTTCGCTCGACCAGGGCGTCCACCAGCCGGCGCCCGAGGATGCCTTCCTTCCAGAGGAACGTCTCGAAGTGGACCGACGCTCGGGCCTTGCGGATGTCCTCGAACATGGCGTCGAAGAAGGCGCCGTTCTCGATGATCTCGATCGCATTTCCCGGGATGACCGCACCGTGGCTGAGCCCCGCGATCGACGGCACCAGGTCGGCCACCGGGTCCGAACGCTCGACGGTCAGGATCGGATCGCGATGCCGCTTGACCGACCATAACAGCAGCGAGAGCAGCAGGGTGCTCGCGCCGAGCACCAGGTTGAGCATGGTCTGCAGCGTCAACCGGCGACTCCGGTCCGGCGGCGCGCCGGAGGTGCCGGATGCATGCTTTCCGTCGCCCGCGGGGCGCCTGTCTGCCACGACCCGGCCGAGCCGCGGATCAGGCGACGGTGACCGGAATGCCGGCGATGCGGGCCTGCCATTCCTTCGGCCCGGTCTCGTGGACCGAAGTGCCCGCGGCATCCACCGCGACGGTCACCGGCATGTCGCGCACCTCGAACTCGTAGATCGCCTCCATGCCGAGATCCTCGAAGCCGACCACCCGGGCCTGCCGGATCGCCTTGGATACCAGGTAGGCGGCGCCGCCCACGGCCATCAGGTAGGCCGCCCGGTGGCGGCGGATCGCCTCGATCGCGGCCGGCCCGCGCTCGGCCTTGCCGATCATCGCGAGCAGTCCCGTCTTCGACAGCATCATGTCGGTGAACTTGTCCATCCGGGTGGACGTGGTCGGTCCGGCCGGTCCCACCGCCTCGTCCCGCACCGGATCCACCGGGCCCACGTAGTAGATGACCCGGTCGCGGAAATCGACCGGCAGCGGCTCGCCGCGCGCCAGCATGTCCTGGATCCGCTTGTGGGCCGCATCCCGCCCGGTCAGCATCCGGCCCGACAGGAGCAGCGTCTGGCCGGGCTTCCACGAGGCCACTTCCTCCTTGGTCAGCCGGTCGAGGTCCACGCGCCGCGACGACTTCTCGTCGGGCGTCCAGTTCACCCGGGGCCAGGCGTCGAGCGGCGGCGGCTCGCAGTACGCCGGGCCGGAGCCGTCCAGGACGAAGTGCGCATGCCGCGTGGCGGCGCAGTTCGGGATCATCGCGACCGGCTTGCTGGCCGCGTGGGTGGGGTACATCTTGATCTTCACGTCGAGCACGGTGGTGAGGCCGCCCAGGCCCTGCGCGCCGATGCCGAGCGCGTTGACCTTGCGGTAGAGCTCCAGGCGCAGCTCCTCGACCTTGTCCTTCGGGCCGCGGGCGAGCAGCTCGCCCATGTCGATCGGGTCCATCAGCGACTCCTTGGCCATCAGCGCCGCTTTCTCCGCGGTTCCGCCGATGCCGATGCCGAGCATGCCGGGAGGACACCAGCCCGCGCCCATGGTGGGCACCGTCTTGAGCACCCAGTCGACCACCGAGTCCGACGGATTGAGCATCACCAGCTTCGACTTGTTCTCGGAGCCGCCGCCCTTGGCCGCGAGCCGCACGTCCACGGTGGCTCCCGGCACCAGCCGCACATGCACCACCGCCGGCGTGTTGTCGCGGGTGTTCTTCCGCTCGAACTGCGGATCGGCGACGACCGAGGCGCGCAGCGGGTTGGCCGGATGCAGGTAGCCGCGGCGCACGCCCTCGTTCACTGCGTCCTCCAGCGAGCCGGTGAAGCCGGACCACTGCACGTCCATGCCGACGTCCAGGAACACGTTGACGATGCCGGTGTCCTGGCAGAGCGGCCGCCGGCCCTCGGCGCACATGCGCGAGTTGGTGAGGATCTGCGCGATCGCGTCGCGCGCGGCCGGGCTCTGCTCGGCCTCGTAGGCGCGCGCCAGGTGGCGGATGTAGTCCTCGGGATGGTAGTAGCTGATGAACTGGAGGCCGGCCGCGATCGACTCGATCAGGTCGGCTTGCTTGATGGTCGTTGGCATGGTCTCTGCGGCGCTGAAACCCGGCATTATTCCAGACGCGGCCACGGGCGGGCCGTCGTCGGGTTGCCGACGCACGCGTCGTGCCGGATTCCGACGCCGCTGGAGGGGCCCGAGGCCGCGGTGCTAAATTAGGGCATGATCGGCTGAACGGGCCGGCGGGCATCCGGTTTCCTGGACAAAGAAGGAGGAACGAGGTGGCAGCTGAGATCGAATCGGTACTCGTGGAAGGCCGGGTGTTCCAGCCGGATCCGGACCTGGTGAAGCGGGCGAACATCGCCGGCATGGAGCAGTACCGCGCCCTGTGCGCGGAGGCCGCCAAGGACAATTCCGCCTTCTGGGCCCGCCTCGCGCGCGAGCATCTCTCCTGGAAGACCCCGTTCACGCGGTCGCTCGACGATTCCAACGCCCCCTTCTTCAAGTGGTTCGAGGACGGGACGCTGAATGCGTCCTACAACTGCCTGGACCGCCACCTCGGCACCCCGACGGAGAACAAGGTCGCCATCGTCTTCGAGGCCGACGACGGCAAGGTGACCCGCATCACCTACAAGGAGCTGCATGCCCGGGTCTGCCGGCTGGCCAACGGCATCGCCGCGCTCGGGTACAAGAAGGGCGACCGCGCCATCCTCTACCTGCCGATGTCGATCGAGGCCGTGGTCGCGATGCAGGCCTGCGCCCGCCTCGGGGTGATCCACTCGGTGGTCTTCGGCGGCTTCTCCTCCAAGTCGCTGCACGAGCGGATCGTCGACACCGGTGCGTCGCTGGTCATCTGCGCCGACGGGCAGTATCGCGGCGGCCGGTCGCTGCCGCTCAAGCCGGCGGTGGACGAGGCGCTCGCGATGGGTGGCTGCGATGCGGTGCGCAAGGTGGTGGTCTATCGCCGCACCGGCGAGGAGGTCGCCTGGAACGCGGAACGCGATGCCTGGATGCACGAGGTCATGGACGGCCAGCCGGCCACCTGCGATCCGGTCTTCGTGAGCGCCGAGCATCCGCTCTTCGTTCTCTACACCTCCGGCTCCACCGGCAAGCCCAAGGGGATCCAGCATGCCACCGGCGGCTTCCTGCTGATGGCCGCAGTCACCATGAAGTGGGTGTTCGACATCAGGCCGGACGACGTGTTCTGGTGCACCGCCGACGTCGGTTGGGTCACCGGGCACACCTATGTCGCCTACGGCCCGCTTGCCGTAGGCACCACGCAGATCATTTTCGAGGGCGTGCCGACCTTCCCGCATCCGGGCCGCTTCTGGGAGATGATCCAGCGCCACAAGTGCACCGTCTTCTATACCGCGCCCACGGCCATCCGCTCGCTGATCAAGGCGGGGGAGGTGTCGCCGGACCATCATCCGTCCCGCTACGATCTCTCGTCGCTGCGGATCATCGGGTCGGTCGGGGAACCGATCAATCCCGAGGCATGGATGTGGTACTACCGGAACGTCGGCAAAGAGAAGTGCCCCGTGGTCGATACCTGGTGGCAGACCGAGACCGGCGGGCACATGATCTCGCCGCTACCGGGCGTCCACGGCCTGAAGCCCGGGTCCTGCACCATGCCGCTGCCCGGCATCGAGGCCGCGGTGGTGGACGAGACCGGCAGCGATGTGAGCCGCGGCAAGGGCGGCTTCCTGGTGATAAAGCGCCCCTGGCCGTCGATGCTGCGCACCATCTGGAACGATCCGGAGCGCTTCCGCAAGAGCTACTTCCCCGAGGAGCTGAAGGGCCGGCCCTACCTCGCGGGGGACGGCGCCACCATCGACGAGGATGGCTACTTCTGGATCATGGGCCGCATCGACGACGTGCTCAACGTCTCGGGCCATCGCCTCGGCACGATGGAGATCGAGTCGGCCCTGGTCGCCCATGAGAAGGTGGCCGAAGCCGCTGTGGTGGGCCGCCCGGACGAGACCACCGGCGAGGCAATCAGCGCCTTCGTCGTGCTGAAGGGCGTCCGGCCCGAGGGCGAGGCGGCCAAGGCGGTTGCCGCCGAGCTGCGCAACTGGGTCGCCAAGGAGATCGGCGCGATCGCCAAGCCCAAGGACATCCGCTTCGGCGACAACCTGCCCAAGACCCGGTCCGGCAAGATCATGCGCCGGCTCCTGCGCTCGCTCGCCAAGGGCGAGGAGATCACCCAGGACGTCTCTACCCTGGAGAACCCGCAGATCCTGGAGCAGTTGAAGAAGGCGCTGTGACGCCCGGGCACCCGCGATCCAGGCGCCCCGGACCCGGGGTGCCTGGTTGAACTCAGCCTTCACCGAGCCCGCCGTTTCGACTGCGCGGCTCGGGCGCGTCTACGCCTCCTACGCCATCGGCTTCGCGTTCTTCGTGCTGGTGCTCGGCCTGCTCGAAGAGCAGGGCATCAGCCGGCAGGCGATCGGCTACCTGTTTCTCGGTAGCACCCTGCTGCTCTATGCCTACGTCGGCGTGATCAACCGGACCAACGATCCGGCGGAGTACTACGTGGCCGGCCGGCGCGTGCCGGCCATGTACAACGGCATGGCGACCGCGGCGGACTGGATGAGCGCCGCCTCCTTCATCGGCATTGCCGGCGGGGTCTACCTGCAGGGCTATGCCGGCCTTGCCTTCGTCATGGGCTGGACCGGCGGCTATGTGCTGATCGCGCTCTTCCTCGCCCCCTACCTGCGCAAGTTCGGCCAGTGGACGGTGCCGGATTTCCTCGGCGCCCGCTACGGCGGCCATATCCCGCGGCTGATCGCCGTCTTCATCACCGTGCTCTGCTCGTTCACCTACGTCGTCGCGCAGATCTACGGGGTAGGGCTCATCACCAGCTGGCTGACCGGCGTCGAGTTCACAGTCGGGGTGTTCCTCGGCCTCACCGGCGTGCTGGTCTGCTCCTTCCTCGGCGGCATGAAGGCGGTGACCTGGACCCAGGTGGCGCAGTACATCGTGCTGATCTTCGCCTACCTGGTGCCGGTCGCCTGGATGGGCATCCAGGTGTCCGGCAATCCGTTCCCACAGCTCTACTACGCCGACGAGCTGGAGCGGGTCACCCGGATCGAGGAAACCCTGCTCGCCGATCCGCGGGAGCAGGCGGTGCGGGACAGGTTCGCCGTGCGAGCGGCCGAGGCGCAGGAGAACCTGGCCAACAGCCAGGCCGCCTTCGATTCCGCCCGCGATGCGCTGCAGGCGCGCATGGCGATGGCCGCCGCCTCCAACGACCCGGCGGTGATCCAGGAGGTCGAGCGGGTGATGGCGACGTTTCCGCGCACCGAGGCCCAGGCCCGCGATAGCTGGATGCGCGCGGCGGCCGACAGTGCGCGCGCGATGCCACCGGTGCGCCAGGCGGAGCCGTTCCCGGGGGCGACGCCGGAGGCGCGCGAGCTCGCGCGCCGCAACTTCCTCGCCCTGGTCTTCTGCCTGATGCTCGGCACGGCGGCGCTGCCGCATCTGCTGATGCGCTTCTACACCACGCCGACGGTGCGGGACGCGCGACTGTCGGTCGCCTGGGCGCTCGGCTTCATCGTCGTCCTCTACCTGTCGGCACCGGCGCTCGCCGTGCTGGTGAAGCTCATCGTCTACGACAGCCTGGTCGGCACCGCCTTCGGCGAGCTGCCGTCATGGGTGCACGCCTGGACCGCAGTGGACCAGGATCTCCTGGCCATCGGCGATGTCAACCAGGACGGCCGGGTGCAGCTGGCCGAGATCCGCATCAACCAGGACATCGTCACCCTTGCGACGCCGGAGATCGCCGGACTGCCCTACGTCGTCTCGGGCCTGGTGGCGGCGGGCGGGCTGGCGGCGGCGCTCTCGACCGCCGACGGTCTGCTGCTCACCATCGCGAATGCCCTGTCGCACGACTTCTACTTCCGCATCGTCAACCCGCATGCGCCCAACGCGCGCCGGGTGCTGATGACCAAGGTGCTGCTGCTCCTGGTGGCGGCGCTTGCCGCCATGGTGGCGGCGAGCAAGCCCGGCGGCGTGCTCGACATGGTCTCGGCGGCGTTCTCGCTTGCAGCGGCGGGTTTCTTTCCGGCGCTGGTGCTCGGCATCTTCTGGAAGCGCGCGACCGGGCTCGGCGCCGTCGCCGGCATGGCGAGCGGCTTCGGCATCACGCTCTACTACCTGTGCACCACGCAGCCCTGGCTGCGCAGTGTCTTCGGCGTGGACGGTCCGCTGTCCGATGCCCAGTGGTGGGGAATCAGGGCGAATGCGGCGGGAGTCTTCGGCGTGCCGCTCGGTTTCGCCGTGATCGTGGTTGTGAGCCTGGTGACGCCCCGACCCTCGCGCAAGACCCAGGATCTTGTCGACTTCATTCGTGCCCCGGAGGTGTGATGCTCTTCTTCGTGTCCGCGGTCAAGCTGGTGGCAGAGATCGGCCTGATGGCCTTCGCCGGACGGTTCGTCCTGGGGCTGCTCGCCGGGTCCAAGCGCGAGGGCAACCTCTTCTATGGCATCCTCGCGATCCTCACCCGGCCCTTCGAGCGGTTCACGCGCCTGGTGACGCCCCGGGTCGTGATCGACCGCCACATTCCCCTGGCCGCCTTCCTCATGCTGGCGATGGTCTGGGTCTTCGCGACGCTGGCGAAGATCCGCCTCTGCGTGGAGCTCGGGGTCAATCTGTGCCGATAGGCGGAATATGCCGATAGGCGGAATAAACTGACATTCGCCTTACCCCGAGCATCGGGAATGTTTCCCCGATGCATCACCATGCCCCAAGAGTAAGCATTCAGTCAGTGCCCGGCAGGATGATCTGGGCCATTACATCGGCTTCGTGGTGCCCGATGCCCTGGAAGATGGATGGCAGGAGACTGGTCCTCAAGCTTCGCGTGATGGCGGCGCTCGCCATCAACCGTCGGGAGACGGCCCTGGCGCTCGTGGACCGGATGCTGGCGCACCGGCCGGGTGACGCGGAGGCACTTGCCATCCGGGCACACATCCAGGCACAGCTCGGCCGCAAGGCCGCCGCCATCGAGGATCTGCGCCGGTTGCTGGACCTGCATCCGCACCTGTCCGCCGCCCACTGGTTCAACCTCGCCTTCCTGCTGGAAGAGCAGGGGCGGATCGACGATGCCGAGGCCGCGTTCCGTCGGGCGATCGAGATGGATCCGAAGCTGGATCGGGCCTGGTACGGGCTCGGCCTCGTACTCATCCGCCAGCGCCGCTTCGACGAGGCGGCGCTGGCGCTCGAAAGGAACACCAAGCTGCAGCCGATGAGCCCGTACGGCTGGTACCAGCTTGCCCGGGTCAACATGGACCGGCATCGTCCCGAGGAGGCGCGCCGGATCGTCCGCCACTTGAAGAACTTCGAACCGAAGATCGCTGCGCAACTGGAGCGGGAGATCGGCACCGGATGACGTCCTAAAGGAAGACCTGTCATGACACTGATGATCCATTGGGGAGGCAAGGCATGGAATTGACCGAACGACAACGGGAATACTGGCGCAAGAACCTGCGCATCACGGCGGTGCTGATGGTGATCTGGTTCGTGGTCACTTACGTGGTGGCTTTCTTCGCCCGCGATCTCAACTTCACCTTCTTCGGCTGGCCGTTCAGCTTCTGGGTCGCGGCCCAGGGTGCGCTGGTCGTGTACGTGGTGATGATCTGGTTCTATGCCCGAACGATGAATCGCATGGACGAAGAGTTCGGCGTGGCCGAGGGGGAATGACATGGCAAGCGTATTCGCTGAACAAAACACCGGTTCCGCAGCCGGCGACCAGGCCGCTTTCAAGAGGCAGCTGAACAAGGTCTACACCTGGTACGTCGGTGGCTTCATCGCGTTCGTCGTGGTGCTCGCCATCGCCGAGCAGCTGGGGCTGCCGAAGAGCTGGATCGGAATAATCTTCCTGCTCGCCACCATCGGCCTGTATGCCGGCATCGGCATCATGAGCCGCACCACCGAGGCGGCGGAATACTACGTGGCCGGCCGGCGCGTGCCGGCGATCTACAACGGCATGGCGACCGGCGCCGACTGGATGAGCGCGGCCTCCTTCATCGGCATGGCGGGTACCCTGTACCTGACCGGCTATGGCGGCCTCGCGTTCATCATGGGCTGGACCGGCGGCTACTGCCTGGTCGCCTTCTTCCTGGCGCCCTATCTGCGCAAGTTCGGGCAGTTCACCATCCCGGACTTCCTGGGCGCCCGCTACGAAGGCAACCTGCCGCGCCTGATCGGCATCCTTGCGGCCATCCTCTGCTCGTTCACCTACGTGGTGGCGCAGATCGGCGGCGTCGGCATCATCACGGCCCGCCTTACCGGCCTGCCCTTCGAGATCGGGGTCTTCCTCGGCCTCGCCGGCATCCTGGTGTGCTCGTTCCTCGGCGGCATGCGGGCGGTGACCTGGACGCAGGTGGCGCAGTACATCATCCTGATCATCGCCTACATGATCCCGGTGGTCTGGCTCGGCATCCAGCAGACCGGCTCGCCGATCCCGCAACTGACCTACGGCAAGAAGCTGCAGACCATCACCCAGGTCGAGGAGAAGCTGATCAACGATCCGAAGGAGAAGGAAGTCCAGGCCTTCTTCCAGCAGCGTGCGGACAGCTATTCGGCCAAGCTCAAGGATGTGCCGGCGGCGCTGGCCGCGGACAAGGCCGCGGCCGAGAAGCGGGTGGCGGATCTCAAGGCATCCAACGCGGCCGCGGCCGAGCTGAAGGCTGCCGAGGGTGCGCTTGCGGCGGTTCCGGCGACGCCGGAGGACGCCACCCGGGCGTGGACAGCGGCCCGCAACGCGGACCTCGCCCGGGCGAAGCCGCTCGCCGGCATGCCCCGCCACGCGCAGCAGTACGCCGGCAACCCCGACGGCGACCAGGCCGCCAAGGATGCCTACGACACCTCCCGGCGGAACTTCCTCGCGCTCGTCTTCTGCCTGATGGTGGGCACGGCCGCCTTGCCGCACATCCTGATGCGCTACTACACCACGCCGTCGGTGAAGGAGGCACGGACGTCCGTCGCCTGGTCGCTGTTCTTCATCTTCCTGCTCTACTTCACCGCGCCGGCCCTGGCGGTGCTGGTCAAGTACGAGATGTTCAACATGGTGGTGGGGACGCCGTTCGCGCAGTTGCCTGCCTGGGTCGCCAACTGGGCGGCGGTCGATCCGACGTTGATGTCGGTCGCGGACGTCAACAAGGACGGCATCCTGCAGCTCGGCGAGATCAAGATCGGCGGCGACATCATCGTGCTGGCCACGCCGGAGATCGGCGGGCTGCCCTATGTAATCTCCGGCCTGGTCGCGGCGGGCGGCCTTGCGGCGGCGCTGTCCACCGCCGACGGCCTGCTGCTCACCATCGCCAACGCGCTGAGCCACGATCTCTACTACAAGATGATCGACCCGAGCGCGACCACGGCCCGGCGGGTGGGCGTCTCCAAGGCGCTGCTGCTGGTGGTTGCCCTGGCGGCGGCCTACGTGGCGTCGCTCAAGCCTGCCGACATCCTGTTCCTGGTTTCCGCCGCGTTCTCGTTCGCCGCTGCGGCGTTCTTCCCGGCGCTCACGCTCGGAATCTTCTGGAAACGGGCGAACCGGTGGGGTGCGGTGATCGGGATGGCCGGCGGCCTGGGCATCACGTTCTACTACATGGCCACTACCCATCCCTGGATGCGCAGCATCTTCGGCGTGACCAGCCCGATCGCGGAAAACACCTGGTGGGGCATCGCGCCGATCTCGGCCGGCCTGTTCGGCGTGCCGCTCGGATTCGTGCTGATCATCATCGTGAGCCTGCTCACCAGGGAACCCAGGAAGGAGACCCAGGAGCTGGTGGAGTACGTGAGGTACCCTCACCTGAAGGCCGGCGCCGCGGCCATGTGACGTCGACGCGGCCGGCCCGTCGGACACCGGCGGATCCGGCTGGACCGCCGGCACGGGCGCCGGCGGACAAGGCGGCCCTGCTCCAGCGACGGAGCAGGGCCGTCGGCTTGTTGGAGGCTTCATGACCCCATCGCCCAGCCTGCTTGGCGGCCTTCGCACGGAGCTGATGCGAAGGCGACCGTTCTCGCAGATGCAGCCGGAAGACGTCGAGGCGCTCCTGGCCGGCGCGTCGCAGACGTACCATGCGCCGGGCGAGGTGATCGTCGGGCCGGCCTCCGGGGTGGTGGAGTGCCTCTTCTACGTCCGCTCCGGCTCGGTCATTCATCGACCCGCGGCAGGCCAGGGCGCGGACTTCCAGTTCGAGGCGGGGGACGCCTTCCCGCTCGGGGCGATGATGGCTGGGCGCGCGGTCGCCGGCACCTACACCGCCCATGCCGACACCTTCTGTCTGCGGATCGGCGCCGGAGTGCTGCGCGAGGTGGCGCAGCGCAGCCTGCCGCTCGCGGACTACCTCAACCGCAGCATCCTCACCCTGCTGGAGGCGTCACAGCGGATGCTGCGCGAGAGCCAGGCCTCCCAGGCGCTCTCCGGACAATCGCTGGAGACACGGCTGGGAGACCTGGTGCGCAGCCAGGCGGTCAGCGTGACGCCCGACGTCCCGGTGGAACAGGCGCTGCAGCTCATGCATGCTCGCCGACTCGGATCGGTGCCGGTGGTGGGGCAGGGCGGCGAGGTGCTCGGCATCCTCACCCGCTACGACGTGCTCGGCCGCATCACCCTGCCGCGGCTGCCGCTCGATACGCCGATCGAGGCGGTGATGACCCGTCCGGTACGCACGCTGACCACCGACGATGCCGCAGTGGATGCGGCGCTCCTGATGTCGCAGCATGGCATCCGCCACGTGCCGGTCACCGAAGGCGGGCGGCTGGTCGGCATCGTGTCGGAGCGGGACCTGTTCGCCATCCAGCGGCTCTCGCTGAAGCAGTTCGGCACCGGCATCCAGGGCGCGCGCGACCTCGCCACCTTGAAGGCGGCGGCGGCGGACCTGCGCCGCTTCGCCGGGGCGCTGCTCGGCCAGGGGGTGCAGGCGAGACAGCTCACCCGCATCATCAGCCGGTTGAACGACGCGCTGGCCGTCCGGGTGCTGGAGCTGGTGGCGGCGAGGCATCCGGTCGACCTCGGCCGTGCCTGCTGGCTCGCGGCCGGCTCGGAAGGGCGCGAGGAGCAGACGATCGCGACCGACCAGGACAACGGCCTGGTGTTCCAGGGCGATTCACCGGCCACCGATCGCCCGGCATGGCTCGCGTTCGCGCGGGAGGTCAACGAGGCGCTCGACGCGTGCGGCTTTCCCTTGTGCCGCGGCAACATCATGGCCTCCAATCCGCGCTGGTGCCTCACGCCCGAGGAGTGGCGCGAGCAGTTCGGGGCCTGGATCAGCCGCAGCGATCCGCAGGACCTGCTGGAAGCGTCCGCCTGGCTGGACTTCCGGCCCCTGGCCGGCGATCCGGAGCTCGCCGCCTCGTTCCGGCCCGTGGTGAGGGAGGCGATCCCCCGCCATCCGCGCTTCCTGCGCCTGCTGGCCGAAAGCATGCTGGAGCGTCGCGCACCGCTCGACTGGCTCGGCGGCATCGGCACCACCGACCGGGACGGCCGCAGGATGCTCGACATCAAGCTGAACGGCACCATGATCTACGTGGATGCGGCGCGCCTCTTCGCGCTCGCCCACGAGGTCGATGCCGTCGGCACCCGGGCGCGGCTCGAAGAGGCGGCGCACCGGATGCGCGTGCCGGTGCGCGAAGCCGAGGGTTGGGTGGGCGGCTTCGAGTACCTGCAGATGCTGCGGCTGCGCGGGCAGATCCAGGAGCGCTCCACCCCCAACCTGATCGATGTGGACGCGCTCAACGACATCGACCGCCGCGTGCTGAAGGAGTCGCTGCGCATTGCGCGCAGCCTCCAGCAGCGGGTGGAGCTGGATTTCCTGCGGTGAGGCCGGAGTGATCCGCGGCTGGTGGCGACGGCGGGCCCGGGGCGGCGATCGCACCCGTCGTTGGGTGGTGGTGGACGTGGAGGCGAGCGGCCTCGTCGCGGAGGAGGACCGCCTGCTCGCCGTCGCAGGGGTCGCGGTCGTGATCGAGCGGGGCATGCCGAGCCTCCCGGTCGGCGACAGCTTCGAGGTGGTGCTGCGGCAGGATGCCCCGCTGACCGGGGCCGAGGTGGATCGCGAGAACATCCTGCTGCACGGCATCGGGGTGGGTGCGCAGCAGGCCGGCGTGGCGCCGAGCGACGCACTCGCGGCTTTCTGGCGCTGGGTCGGCGATGCCCCGATCATCGGCTACCACGCCGCGTTCGACCGGACGCTGATACAGCGCTACAGCGCCATGCACCTCGGCCGGAGGCCGCCGAACCCCTGGGTCGACCTCGAGCACGTGGTGCGACTGGTGGTACCCGGCCTGCCTTCCCACTCGCTGGACGCCGCCATGGAGCGCCTCGGCGTCCACTGCCTGCGGCGGCACCAGGCCGCTGCCGATGCGCTGGCGACGGCGGAGGTGCTGCTGCGCATCTGGGACCGGGCGAGCGCCGAGATGGGCGGGCGCAGCGACATCGTCGCCCTCGGCCGTCTCGCGGCCCGACGCCATTGGCTGCCGAAGGCGGGGTAACGGTTCTGCGGCGGTAGGGGGTCGGTTGCGCGCGCTGGTAGAATCGCGTGCCCGGAGGGATGGATGAGCGGTTTAAGTCGCACGCCTGGAAAGCGTGTAAGGGTTAATAGCCCTTCGGGGGTTCGAATCCCCCTCCCTCCGCCAGAGGCCCCGTCCAGGGGCCTTTTTCGCGTCCCCATCAAACCGATCGATCCTGCCACTGTCCTGTCCGACGGACTGGTCGTGACGGCCGGCGGAAGCCGAGTGGCAGGTTCCGTCAGCCTGGAAGGCGAGACGCTGACCTTCGTGCCCGCTTCGCCGCTGCGTGGGCTCACCAGCTACGGCGTGCAGGTGGCTCGCAGGATTCGACGGGCACCTGCAGACAAGCAGGCCCCAATTGCGAACGCCCCTCCGCTCAACCCATGCGGGCTTCGGTCCGGGCCTCAGGCGGCCCCTGGCGGCACCAGCACCGGCACGCCGCCGCGGAAGAGCGCAGTGATTCGGTTCTCCGCCATGCGCCAGGCGCCGTCGGCCTCGCGCACGAACACAGCCTGATTGTCCGCGACCAGGATGGGCGGTGCGGTCGGCAGGACCGGCACCCCGTCCGCGGCATGGACGGTCAGGATGCCGATGACGGACGCGCGCCCGGGTGCCTCCAGGTGCGTGCGCAGGTTGGTGAGCACATGCCGCACCAGGCGCGGACCACGGCTGGCGCGATAGTCGTAGTACTGCCGGACTGCCGCATGGCCCTGCATCCGGTGCTCGCACATCTGGTAGATGCAGTCGTCGGTGTAGAAGTCGAGCGCACCGCGGGCATCGTTGCTGTCGACATCCCACCAGTAGTCGATGAGTCGATCCTGCACCTCCTGGCGGATGCGGAAAGGGTCGCTCTCGGCATCGCTCATCGGATCACCGCGTTCCAGCGGGAGGCTTCCTTTTTCATGAACTGCAGCATCTCCTCCGGCGAGCTGCCTGCCGGCTCGGCTGCCGCGGAACGGAGCGCCTGCTGCACGTCCGGCGCGTCCAGCGCGGCGCGAACCACCTGGTTCAGCTTGCGCACGATCCCATCCGGCATGCCCTTGGGGCCGGCCATGCCGTAGGAAAGGGTGAGGTCGAAATCGGGATAGCCGGACTCGGCGAAGGTCGGGATGTCGGGGGCGGCCGGAACCCGCTGCGGGGAGGTGATCGCGAGCGCGCGGGCACGTCCGGCCTTCAGTTGCGCGCCGACGCCCTGCAGGCTCACCAATGTCGCCTCCACCTGGCCGCCGACCAGGTCCTGCAATGCGGGCGCGGTTCCCTTGTACGGAATGTGGTTCAGCGTGATGCCGGCCTGCTTCGCGAAGATCTCCATCCCGTAGTGGGTGGCGCCGCCTTCGCCATTGGAGGCGAAGGCAATGC
>JAEWEW010000009.1 GCA_023389175.1 Pseudomonadota bacterium
GTCTTGCACAGTCCCGCGCTGACGATGTAGAGGCGCTCGAACCGGTCGACGGCATGGAACACATGCTCGCCTGCCTCGTACACGCGTCGCGCGATCGGCGCATGCGCCTCGAGCAGCGACAGATGCCGCGTGATGGCGGTCGGTTCCCGGGGGAAATCGCTGGGGGTCCTGGGCTGCCGGTCCATGTCCTGCTCCATTTGTTGTGTGCGTCTCGGATCGTAGGAGCGGGCAGACAACCGGGTGCGAACCGGCGTTAACGCTTGGAAACGAAGCGTGAACCCTCTGTAACAGCGCGACGGCTAGTTGATTTTGGTCAATTGCGCCGGAGCGCTGCATGGACAGAATGTCCGGCATGGGAATCGATGTGCGGGGTCCGCGTCCTGGCAGCGAGGCAGCACGCGGCGGCGGCGATGCGCCCGTGTCGCACGGTGCGCGCGCCGAAGCCGCGCTGCTGCATCTCGCGCGGCTGGCTGCGGCTGCGGAGGCGCTGACCGGCAGCGAACGGGAGCAGGCCCCGTTGCGGGGCCGGTATGTAGCCCTGCTCGCCGGCTCGCAGGGTCCGCGCGGTTTCGGCAAGGTCCGGCACGCCGGTCTCGATGCGATCGACGTCGCCGCCACCAGCCTCGGCGCCCGAACCGCGCGGCCGTCCATCTCCCACGCCTGCAGCGACAGCGACCTCGCGATGCTGGCCGGCCTCTACGACCTGGTCTGTTGCGACACCTACCTGGACGACCTCGCACGCCGCATCCGGCGACGCGGCGTACCGGTCGCCCACGGCCTGCTGATGCCCTATAACTCGGTCGCGGTTGTCGCGCTGCTGCTGGCACTGCGCCGGCAGGCACCCTCCGGGGTACCGATCGTCCTCACCGGCGAAGACCCGCAGGGACCGGCCCGGTCCGCGTTCCTGCCGGCCATCGCCGCGATGCTGGGAATGTCGGTGCTGCAGGGCGACGGGATTGTCCCCGATCCCGGTCCCGCTGGCGCGCTGGAAGGTACGCCGGTTGCCAGCGGCCACACGGCACCGGCCGTCACTGCGCCGGCTGTGCCGGCACCGGCTATCAAGGCAGCCGGGGCGCCGGGTGCGGCGCCAGCGTGGCATCTGGAGGCTGCACCGGGCGGCTATGCCGCCTGGCGCCTGCGGCCGCCGGACGCGGTGCCCCATGACATCGCCGGCTGGGACGCGGAGCTGAGCCGTACCCGCGGGCTGGCCCTGCAGGCCGCGCTGCTCCAGGCCGTGTCCTAGGATCGGGCGCCGGTCGGCTCAGCCGGCCGCGTCGGGGCGGCGCACTGCCCGCCGCCGAAGGGTTCGCCGGATGGCCTCCGCCAGCGCCTTGCGATCGAATGGCTTGGGCAGCATCTCGAAGCGCTCGATCGTCGCCCGGTCGCTCTCCAGCAGCTCGGACGCGTAGCCGGACATGACCAGCACGGCAAGCTCCGGATGACGTTGCTCCACCTTCGCGGCTAGCTGGGTGCCTCGAATCCCGGTGCCGAGCGCGATGTCGGTCAGCATCAGGTCGAAGACGCCATCGCGTTCGAGCATTACCCAGGCCGCCTCGCCGCTGGCCGCGGGTACCACCGTGCAACCCAGTTGACGCAGATAGGTACCGGCGATGCGGCGGACCTCGGCATCGTCCTCCACCAGCAGCACGCGCAGCCCCGGAGGCACCGGCGCGGGCAGTCTCTGGGCCACGGCGTCCGGCGGCTCGGACCGCGACGACGTCCCGTCGGCTTCGGCGGCAGCGGAATCCTCCTGGCGCGGCAGGTAGAGCGTCACGGTGGTGCCCAGGCCCGGCGCGGAGTCCAGCGCGATGGCGCCATGCGACTGGGTCACGAAGCCGTACACCACGCTGAGACCGAGGCCGGTGCCGCGCCCGGCCTCCTTGGTCGTGAAGAACGGTTCGAACGCCCGCGCCTTGACCTCCGGCGACATCCCGGCGCCGTTGTCCTGGATCGAGATCGCGACATAGCCGGCCGGCGGGTGGGCGAGCGGACCACCCTCCCGCCGCGCCACGGCCGGCAGCGCATCGCATGCGGATACCTGGATCTTCAGCATCCCGCCCTCGGGCATGGCATCGCGGGCATTGATCGAGATGTTGAGCAGCGCCGCCTCGAGCTGTCCGGCGTCGACCGCGACGAGGAATGAAGGTGCGTCGAACGCCACCTCGATCGAGACCCGCTGGTCCACCGTGCGCTGCAGGATGCCCGCGAGCGAGCGGATCATCGGCACCACGTCGAGCCGGCTCGGCCGCAGCACCTGCCGCCGGGAGAACACCAGCAGCTTCGCAGTGAGCTCGGCACCGCGGCGGGCGGCTCGCGCGGCGGCATCCACCAGCTCGAGGTTCCCCGGATCGTCGGCCACGCCGGGCATCTCCTCGAGCACCTGCAGGTTGCCCTGGATGATGGTGAGCAGGTTGTTGAAGTCGTGGGCGATGCCACCGGTCAGCTGGCCCACGCTTTCCAGCCGCTGCGAATGCCGCAGCGCCGCCTCGGTGCCGGCCCGCTGCAGGGCGCTCGCGAGCGTGCCGGACAGCGACTCCAGGAACTGGAGGTCGTGCGCCTTGAAGCGATCCGGCTCCGGCGCGCTCGCCGACAGCGCGCCCAGGACGCGCCCGCGGTCGAAGAGCGGCACGGCAAGAAGGCTCGCGACGACCGGATCGCCCTCGGCCGCTGCGGCGGCGAAGCGTTCGTCGACGCGCAGGTCGCTGAGCCGCAGCGGCTGCCCGCTCGCCATCACCTCGCGCACCGCCGCCTGGATGACCGCGGGCGCCGGCGCATCGGCGAGGCTGCGTCCGGCGGGACCGACGCGACCGCCGGCGACAGCCGCCACCCGGAGCGCACCGTCGGGCTCGAGCAGCATGACGCGGGAGGCCGCCGCCCCGAGCGCCTCGACCGCAATCGCCGGCACCTGCTCCAGCAGGGTCATCGGGTCGCTGGTTTCTGCCGCGATGCGCCCGAGGCGGGCCAGCTGCGCCGATTGCGCGGCCTGGCGCAGGGCTTCCTTCACCCGGGGAAAGTCCGCGATGCTGCGGATCGCGGCCACCACGTAGTGCGCATCGCCGATCTGCATCGGGCTGAGCGCGATCTCCACCATCACCTCGCTGCCGTCGCGCCGGCGGGCGACCAGCTGCGCGTCGCTCCCCATCGGCCGGGGACGCGGGTTGGCGAAATAGCCCTCGCGATACGAGGCATGCGCGGCCCGGGCGGTGGCCGGCACCAGCATGTCGACATTGGAGCCCACCAGCTCGTGGTTCGGGTACCCGAGCAGTTGGGTGGCGGGCTGGTTCGCCAGCACGATCGTGCCGGCCGCGTCGGCGACGACCAGCGCGTCCGGATAGGCGCTGAACAGGGCCGCGAAGACCTCCCGCCGGTGCGCCGCGCCGGAGGAGTCGAAGGTCTTGGCCGGGTCGCGCTCCATTAGCCGGGCAGGCTACACAAAGCCCGCCGGCATCGCAACCCGGCCGCGGCGAGAGGCCTAGCCGATCTGGATCCGGCGGGCGCTCGCGCCCTCCCGCTTCGGCAGTGAGAGCTTCAGCACGCCGTCCTCCAGCTTCGCCTTCACCTTGTCGGCGTCGACCTCCTGGCCGAGGGTGAAGCTGCGGCTGGCCCTGCCGACATAGGATTCCCGCAGCAGCACCCGGCCGCCTTCCTTCTGCTCGCGCTCGGACTTGGTCTCGGTGCTGATGGTGACGAAGTTGCCGTCCACCGATACCTGGATGTCCTCGCGCTTCGCGCCGGGCACGGCGGCCGAGACCTCGTAGGTCTTGTCGGTCTCGCTCACGTCGATGCGGATGTCGCCGCCGCCTCCCTCGGACCAGGGGGTCCCGCGGAAGAGGCGCCGGACCATCTCCGGGAAGAAGTCGTCGCGTTCGTATCGGGTCAATGAGTTCATCGGAGTCCTCCGTTCGTCTAGCAGTTGCAGTGAGCTCCCGCGCTCGTGGGCGGGACTTCAGCGCCGCACGATCAGGCGTCGCGCGTCGAGATGATGGCTTCCCGGTGCGGGGTCCGCGGGCGGTTGCCTGCGGGGGCGATATCCCCGCGAAAGCCCTCCAGCCGCTCCACGAAGCTGCCGTCCTCCACCTCGCGGGTGGTGAGCGGCAGGAAGAGCGCGGGCGGCCTGCCGAGGATGTCCGTGACCTCCGCCAGCGCGTTCGGCGCACCCCGGCCGCCCATCGCGGTGACCAGCACCACGCTGGGCAGCTCGCCGCGATGCTCGGTCACGAAGGCCCGCATCGGCCCCGCGAGGCGATAGACCCAGATGGGCGCGACCAGCACCACCGTGTCGAAGCTGCGGATCGCCGGCCCGGCATAGCGGATCGATGGCCGGCGCCTGAGCAGCGAGTCGAGCACGCAGCGCCAGTTCCCGCGGCCCGGCACCGCGTCCGTGATCTCCCCGGCCGCCCATCCGAACCGTGCCTGCAGCGCCTCGCCGATGCGACGGCAGGTGCCGGTGAAGGAGTAGTGGACGATCAGTACGTTCATCGCTCGGCTCCGAAATTCCCGCGGCCTGGTTGGGTTACTCTAGGTCGGTCGAGGTCAGCCCGCCTTGCGGCAGATCAAGCGCAGGGCGGGCCGGGCCTTCGACAATGCCCAGGTCCAGACCCGGAGGTGACATGTACCAGCGAATACTCGTGCCGATCGATGGCAGTCCCACTTCCGACGCCGGCGCGGCCGAGGCGATCGCCCTTGCCAAGCTGACCGGTGGCCAGCTGCGCTTCCTGCACTATCTCGATCCGATGCCCTACTTCGCCGGCCTCGACGGCGGCGCTGCCATCGCCGTGGATGCGCTCGCGGTGATGCGAACGGATGGGGAGAAGCTGCTCCAGCGCGCGCGCGAGCAGGCGGTGACCCAGGGCGTCGCGGCCGATACGGTCCTCGTCGATACGGCGGGCGGCCGCCTCTCGGACCAGGTTCGCGCGCAGGCGGACGGCTGGCTCGCCGATCTCGTCGTCGTCGGGACGCACGGGCGGCGCGGCGTTCGGCGTACGCTGCTCGGCAGCGACGCCGAGGACGTGGCGCGCACTTCGCCGGTTCCGGTGCTGTTGGTGCGCTCACGGGAGCCAGCGAAGTGAGCTGAGGATGTCCGTCACGCCGACCGGTCGGGAGTGGCGTGCCGGACTGGCGGCATGGCGGGTGCTCGTCGCAACCTCCCTCGGGCCGTTCGCGCTGCAATGGCATCGCGGCGTGCGCCTGCAGGCGCTGCTGCAGGCCGCACGCGCCGCTCCGGTCTATGCCGAGCGGCTCGCCCGCGCGCGCGGCGTCTTCGACCACATGCGCCCGGTCGGAAAGCGGGAGCTGATGGCGCGATTCGACGAGTGGGTGACGGATCCTGCGATCCGTCTCGCTGAGCTGCGCCGCTTCCTTGCCGACCCGGCCAACATCGGCAAGCCGTTCGCCGGTCGCTGGTACGCCTGGGAGAGTTCCGGGAGCAGCGGCGTGCCCGGCATCTTCGTGCAGGATGCCGCCGCGATCGAGATCTACGATGCGCTCGAGGCGCTGCGTCGGCCGCCGAGCTGGCAGCGCTGGCTGGATCCGCTCTATGAGAACGAACGCATCGCGTTCGTCGGCGCGATCGACGGCCACTTTGCGAGCATCGTCAACTTCGAGCGCATCCGGCGCGAAGTCCCTGGCATGGCGCAGCGCATGCGAGCCTTCTCGTTCCTGCAGCCCATCCGATCCCTGGCGGCCGAGCTGCAGGACTGGCAGCCGACGGTGCTCGCCACCTACCCCTCCACCGCGGTCATGCTGGCAGCCGAGGCAGCCGCGGGCCGGACGCGGCTCGCGCTGAACGAGATCTGGACGGGCGGCGAGGCGCTGGGCCGCGCCGCGCGCGCCGTGATCTCACGCAGCTTCGGCTGCGCGGTGATGGAGAGCTACGGCGCCTCCGAGTTCCTCGCGCTCGCCGCCGAATGCCCTGCGGGTCGCCTGCACCTCAACGACGACTGGGCCATCCTGGAATCCGTGGACGAGCGCCACCGGCCCGTGCCGCGCGGCGAGGTGGGCGCCACCACCCTGCTCACCAACCTCGCCAATCACGTCCAGCCGATCATCCGCTACGACATCTCCGATCGCGTCCGCATCGCCGCTGCGCCCTGCGCCTGCGGCTCGCTGCTGCCGACGATCGAAGTGGAAGGACGGGTCGACGACACGTTGACCCTGGCCACCCGCCAGGGACACGAGGTAACGCTGCTGCCGCTCGCCCTGACGACGGTGCTGGAGGATGAAGGCGGCGTCTGCGATTTCCAGCTGGTGTGCCGCGGCCCGCGCTCCCTTCGGCTCGCGCTGCCGGTCACGCTGACCGCGCCGGCGGCACGCCATGCCCGCGCTGCGCTGGTGCGCTACCTGGAATCGCTCGGTCTCGCCGGCGTGCAGCTGCAGGTGGTCCGCCGCGACGCCATGGTCCAGGGCCGCAGCGGCAAGCGGCCCCGGATCCTCAACCGCCCGGCCGGTCCGGATCCCGGATGAAGTCGCCGTCGATGACGTCCGCGCCGCGGCCGCGGTCACCGGCCTGCATGCGCTGCATCTGCTCCATCCGCTCGCGCAGGTCCCGGCGCAGGTGCCGCGTCTTCCACCACAGCCAGCCGCCGGCCACCAGGCCGACCACCAGCATCACCGAGAAGACCACCGCGGAGACGAAGAGCCCTGCGAGCAGGACCAGGCCGCCGGCAGCGATGGCCAGGGCGCGCCCGAGGAATCCGGAGGCGCCCGCAGGCAGGAAGCCGCTCCCCCGCTCGCCGGTGTAGCGCAGCCGCGGATTGTCGAATCGTGTGTTCATGCCCGAGTATCGCCCGGATGGGCCCGCCCCGCGCGATTGTCCTCTGCCGCTTCCGGAGCTCTCGCCTGCGCGCAGATCGCGCCGCCCGCGCTCGCAGGCGCCGCGGCCAGGCCGGGAAACAGGAAGGCCGCAGGCCTCGACGAGGCGCTGCGGCCAGCGGCCCGGGCGGCCTTGCCGCCCGCCGGCCGGGTGCGCCCGGCCTCGGGACGCTCAGAGGTCGTGCATGCCACCCGCGGCGTCGAGCGGCTGGTAGATCGCGCCGTCCGCCGGCCCGCTGACATGCAGCGCCGCGGCCGCGCCCTTGCCGACCCGCGACAGGGCATGGTCCACCAGCACGAAGGTGCCCGGGTACTCCAGCTTGAGCTCCACCGCGGTAGCGCCACCCGGTGCGACCAGGGTCGTCTGGATGTCCTTCTTGGTGCTCGAGAGCGACCCCTCGGCATAGACCGTGTCGAAGATCTCGCCGATCACGTGGAACGACGACACCTTGTTGGGTCCGCCCACCCCGAAGAAGATCCGCACGGTCTCGCCGACCATCGCCTCCATCTTGTGCTCCTTGGTGAGAGCGCCGACCGCACCGTTGAAGGTGTAGTAGGTGGGCAGCTCGTCGGAGGCACGCTCGTGGCTGAAGGCCTGGTGGCCCTTGGTGCCCGCGGCATGCGTGGTGTAGAGATCACCCTGCATCACGTAGAACTCGCGGTCCACCGGGGCAAGGCCTTTCTCCGGCTCGACCAGGATCATGCCGTACATGCCGGCGGAGATGTGGTGCGGCACCGAGGCGGTCGCGCAGTGGTAGACATAGAGCCCGGGGTTGAGCGCCTTGAAGCGGAAGGTGCGCTCCTGCCCGGGAGGCACCTGGAGCTCGCCCCCGCCGTGCCCGCCGGTGACCGCATGCAGGTCGATGGAGTGCACCGCCTTGCTGTCGGCCGCGTTGGCGAGCGTGAGCTCCACCGTGTCGCCATGCTTCACGCGCAGCATCGGTCCCGGCACCTTGCGGCCGAAGGTCCAGTAGGTGAAAGTCGTGCCGTCGTCCAGCTTGCCTTCGAGCTCGACCGTCTCGATGCGGTACTTGACCAGGGTCGGTGCGCGCTCGCCCACCGGCGCAGGCACCGCGGTCGGCGACAGGGCGATGCTGACCGCTTCCGCCTTGGGCGGCGGCAGGGGTGCCGGCGCGGCCTGGGCCGGCGCCGCCTTGTCGGCCTTCGCAACCTTGGTCGGGGCCTTGGCCGGCGCGGCGGACGCATCCGGCGAGCCGGTCACTTCCAGCACGCCTTGCATGCCGATCTGGCGGTGACCCGGGATCGAGCAGTAGTAGGTGAACATGCCGGCCTCCGTCACCTCGAAGGTGACCTTGACGGGGCCGCTCCTGGCGTCGAACTGGTCCGAGCGGACGTCGAGCTCGTCGATGACGATGTCGTGCGCGGCGCCCTCGCCGCTGGAAACCGTGATCTCGACGGTCTCGCCGACTTCGGCCTTGAGCGTCGGGTTCACCTTGCCCTCGCTGTCGACGTAGACCATCTTCCCGTCGACGATGGCGGTCTTCAGTACGTACTGCCGAAGGCTCTGCTTCTTCGCATCGGCAACCACGGCAGCCGCCGGCCGCGCGGCGGAAGCGACCGCTTCGTTCGAGGCGGGCGAGCCCAGGTAGAGTCCGGCTGCCACGACTGCAGCAGAAACGGTGGAAACGGTGAAGGGGATGTAGAGATGCGAGTCCATTGCGCTGAATACCTTGTCTGAAGGTCTTCGCCCGGGAGAAGTCCCGGGTTCGCGGCCTCCGGGCCGCACCTCTACTGTAAGGACGAAACCGGCCCGAAGAAGCCCTGCTGCGCGGTCCAATCGGCGGATTCTTGATTCGACTCAAGCTTTCGCCAGCTGGCGGCGGCGGCGGCCCGCTGCAGACTGCCCGCCAGGTCCGCAGCGACTGGGCTACCATGAAGGCGTGGTAGACCAATGCGGGGCATGGAATTGGCAATTCGCACAGTCGCTCGAGCACGCGAGGAAGTCTTCCCCCGCCGCTACCCGGCCCAGGCGTCTTCCTTCGTCGGCACGCGGCCGTTCCGTACGATCCGCCCCTGGCACATGGCCTGGTTGCAGGGGAACCCGGACGGCGGGCCGCCGGCGCCGCAAGCTCCGGCATCCTCCGTCGCCTCCGCATTCGATGCGCCGGCGTCGTCCAAGGTCCTGGTCGTCGATGACGAGCCCGATGTCCTTCAGACGACCGCAGAGCTGCTGCGGATCCTGGGATTCGAGGTGATCTGCGCCGGCAGCGGGCCGGAGGCACTGGAGCTGCTTCGCACCACGACCGGCATCGGCATGCTGGTTTCGGACGTCAGGATGCCCGGCATGTCGGGCGTGGCACTGGCCCATGAGGCCCAGCAGCTGTCACCGGAACTGAAGATCGTCCTGGTCTCCGGGTATGCCACGGCCGAGCTGTGGACTCGGGACGCGCCCGGCTTTCCGTTACTGGCAAAGCCCTTCCGGACGGAGGACCTGGAGCGACTGCTTCGCGGAGCCTGAACGGCTTCGCCGAAACGCGACCGCTGCCTCGAGCCGCGACTTCAAGCGAGCGGCAGCCCCAGTGCCTCCCAGGCCGTGATGCCGCCAAGCAGGTTGCAGGGATCGGTGAATCCGCCGCGCTTCAGGATGCTCACCGCCAGGCCGGAGCGATGGCCGACACTGCAATGCACGACGATCCGCTCGTCCCTGGGAAGCGGCGGCAGGTTCGCCGCCAGTGATCCGACGTAGCGGTGGACGGCACCGGGGATGTGCTTCGCGTCCCACTCGTAGTCGTCGCGCACGTCGAGGATGTGGATGCCTTCCTGCCCGCGCCACTTTGCCGCTTCGGCAGCGCTGGTCGTCGTGATGGAGTCGATCGGCAAGCCCTGCTCGCGCCAGGTCTCGACGCCGCTGGTGAGCACGCCGGCGACGCTGTCGATCCCGATACGCGCGAGCGACAGCACTGCCCGCTGCGCCGCCTCGGCGCTGTCGACGACCAGAAAGATCGGCGTGGTCGCGTCGGCCACCCAGCCGCCGAAGGCTGGTATTCCCTGCAGCCAGATGTTGAGTGATCCCGGGATGTGCGCGCCGGCGAATGCTTCCGGCGGCCGGGTATCGATGACCAGCCCTTCCTCCATGCGTTCCCGGAAGTCGCGTGGCTGCAGCACCGTGAACGCCTGCCCCGCCAGCGGGCGCCCGGGAAGGAGGTTGACCTCCTCCATGTGCGCGAAATACGGCGGGCGAGCCATCTTCTCGGCGAGCTTGTGCGCCATGAACGCTTCCCGGCTCTTGCGGAAGACGGCATTCGTCGCCTTCTCGATACCAAGGGTGGAATCGTCGCGGTCCGAGATGTTTCCACCGCAGGCAGAACCGGAGCCGTGGGCCGGGAAGATCAGGGCCTGGTTCCCGAGCGGGGCGAGCTTGCGATGGACCGAATCGTGCAGGATGCCCGCGTTCTCTCCCGTCCTCTGCGGATCCGGCAGGTCGGTGCGGCCGGTGTCGCCCACGAACAGCGCATCGCCGGTAAACACGCCCCAGCACTTCCCGCCCGAGTCCTTGACGTAGGTGGCATAGCTGACGCTCTCCGGCGTATGCCCCGGCGTATGCAGGGCGACGAAGCGTGTCGTCCCGACCTCCAGCGCCTCTCCGTCCTGCAGCTTCAGGTCGGTATCGCCGAACAGATCGTGGGCCCCGCCGACGATCTTCGCACCGGTCAGCTGTGCGAGCGCGCGCGAGCCGAACTCGAAATCCTCCTGACGATGGGTTTCCAGGACGTAGGCGATCGTCAGGTCGTTCTCGCGCGCTGCCTGCAGGTAGGCGTCGACGTCACGCCGGGGATCCACCACCACGGCCAGGCCGGCGCCGCAACCGAGCAGGTAGGCGTTGTGCCCCAGGCCCGGCGTGTTGATGCGTTGGAAGAACATCGGCCGCCTCCCTTGGAGAAAGGAGCGCGGCGCCGCAACTTCCGTGCCTCAATCGATCGACGCGACCCGTCGCCGGCGCTGCCGGCGCCGACCGTTGCGCCGGTCTAGCCGCACTCTCCCTGGTGCCCGCAGGCGGTGCAGAACATGCAGCCGTCCCGCTTGATGTACGCGCGCACGCCGCAGGACGGACAGGCCGTGCCCGCCATCAGCGGAACGCCCGGGCCGGTCGCCGCGGCATCCGCCGTCGGCAGCGCGAGCGCGCCGGCACCGACCACCGCATGGCCTTCGCCATCCAGCAGGCCCAGCACCTTGAAGCGATGCAGGATCAGCGCGGCGACATAGGCGACGGTGCTCGGCCAGACCTGCTGGCGGCGGTCGCTGGCGAAGTCTCCCGGCACCGGCGCCCAGAACGAGCCGTTCAGCTCGCCGAAGGTGAGCAGCTTGCGCAGCTTGAGGCCGATCCAGTTGACGTCCACCACCTGCATGTCGAGCGACAGCAGCTTGCACAGGCCATCCAGCACGCGGGGATAGTCGCCGGCGAGCCAGATGGAGTACGGCCGCCGCGTGCCGTCGGGCAGCTGCAGCTCCTTCAGCCCGAGGACGAAGTCGTCGCCGGTGGCGGCGTTCTCGACGTCCGCGGTCCAGGACATGGTGCCGAGCGGCCCGGACCTCGGCTCCTTGCGGAACATCATCGCGTCCAGCATCGGCGTCGGCTGAGACTCCAGCGACTCGAACATGCCGAGCTCCTCGCAGCGATGCCGGACGACCTCCGCGAATGCCGCCACGATGCCCGGCGCCCAGCGCACCTCGCCCTTCGGCGGGAAGGGCATCTGCAGCGGCTGCTCGTCGCGGGTGCGGGCGAGCGCGTCGAGCTTGAGCTTGAGCCAGCCGCGATCGTTGGAGCGCGTGTCCATCGAAAGCGCCTTGGCGATGGCGCCGAGCCCGCGCAGCTGCTCGTTGCCGTTGACCCAGGTCTCGAACGGCACGCTGCGGGTGGCGAAGGGCAGCAGCGCCTGGCCCCAGGTGGCACCTTCGCCGTCGGCTTCGGTGACCGGCGCTTCGGTCTGGCCGATGAAGATGCAGAAGGAGGCGCGCTTGTCCAGCGGCTCCACCATGTACGCATAGGCCATGTTGCCGGCCGGCAGCTTGGGCCGGCCGGGCCAGCGCAGCGACGACAGCGCGGGCTTCGGCACCCGCTCCAGCCGCAGCCGCCGGTCCGGCTCGTCGCGCAGGTCCTGCGGCTGCTCCGGCGAGGGGGTGGCGGTCGGCACGCTCAGCACCGACCCGATCACCGCGTTCGGGCGGTAGGTGGTGATACCTTTCAGGCCGGCACGCCACGCCTCGATGTAGAGCGACTTGAAATCGTCGTAGGGATAGTCCTGCGCGACGTTGACCGTCTTGCTGATCGCGGAATCGATGAACGGCTGGACCACCGCGCTCATGCGCATGTGGTCCAGCGCCTTGATCTGCATCGCGGAGACGAACCAGGGCGGCAACTCGCTGGTGTCGTGGCCCAGGTGGCGCCACAACCGGTAGGCGAAGTCCTCGACGTCGTAGTCATGCCGCGTGCCGTCCGGCATGCGCTTCTTCCGCGTGTAGGTCCACGAGAAGGCCGGCTCGATGCCGCCCGAGGCATTGCCGGCGAAGGCGATCGAGATGGTGCCGGTCGGCGCGATGCTGAGGAGGTGCGAGTTGCGGATGCCGTGCTTGCGGATCTCGGCCTTGATGCTCTCCGGCAGCCGCGAGGCGGCATGCGGCTCGGCCAGGTACGGTTCGGCCTCGAAGAGCGGGAACGCACCGCGCTCCCGCGCGAGCTCCACCGATGCGGCATAGGCGGTATCGCGCAGCTCGCGCGCGACGTCGGCGGCGAAGGCGCGGCCCTCTTCGCTGTCGTAGCGCAGCTTGAGCATGGTGAGCGCGTTGCCCAGGCCGGTGAAGCCCAGGCCCACGCGGCGCTTGGCCTGCGCCTCGCGCTCCTGCGCGGGCAGCGGCCACAGTGTCAGGTCCAGCACGTTGTCCAGCGCGCGCACCGCGATCATGACCGTGCGGCGGAACCGCTCGCGATCGAAGCCGGGCGACTCGCCGAAGGGGTCCACCACGTAGCGGGTCAGGTTGACGCTGCCGAGGTCGCAGCAGCCGTAGGGCGGCAGGTACTGCTCGCCGCACGGATTGCTGGCGACGATGCGCTCGCACCAGGAGAGGTTGTTGTCCTGGTTGACCCGGTCGATGAAGATCACGCCCGGCTCGGCGTGATCATAGGTGGACTGCATGATCTGGTCCCACAGCTCCCGTGCCCGGACCGTGCGATAGACCCACGCGCCATCCTCGCGCCGGACGGCGCGATCGGCATCGAACGGCTGGGCGGCATGGACCAGGTCAAACGTGCCGTCCGCCTCCACGGCCTGCATGAAGGCGTCCGTGACCGCCACCGACATGTTGAAATTGGAGAGCGATCCGTCGCGCTTCGCGTGGACGAACTCCTCCACGTCGGGATGATCCACCCGCATCACGCCCATCTGCGCGCCACGCCGCGAGCCGGCGGACTCCAGCGTCTCGCAGGACTTGTCGAACACGCGCATGTAGGACACCGGCCCGGAGGCACGCGAATGCGTGCCCTTCACCAGCGCGCCGCGCGGCCGGATGGCGGAGAAGTCGTAGCCGACGCCGCCGCCGCGCCGCATCGTCTCCGCGGCCTCCTGCAGCGCGACGTAGATGCCCGGGAGACCGTTCGCGTCGTTCTCGGAGATGGCGTCGCCGATCGGCTGCACGAAGCAGTTGATCAGCGTGGCATGGATGTCCGTGCCTGCGGCGGAGTTGATGCGGCCGGCCGGGATGAAGCCGTTCTCCATCGCCCAGAGGAACTCCGCGGCCCAGTGCTCGCGCAGCGCCGGCTGCTCCACTTCGGCGAGCCCCCGGGCGACACGGCGGCGCACGTCGTGCGCGGTCCGTTCGTTGCCCTTCGCGTACTTCTCCAGAAGCACGTCCAGGGTGACTTCCTGTTCAGGAAGGGCCGAGAGCAGGTCCTCGATCTTCATGCCGCACCTCCAGCCCCCGGATTATACGGGGCCATCCCCGGTCGAAGCCGCCACCCGGCGGCAGGGACTCACCACCAGCCCATCGTGCCGCGCGGCAACTGGACCTTGAGGACGTCCACGAAGAGGAAGTGGAAGGCAAGCACGATGACCACCGAAGCGACCACGTAGCCGGCGATCCGCCCGGGCGAGAGCGGATCGCGGTTCGCGACCAATGCGAGCACCAGGAAGGCGGCGATGCTGGTGACCACGAAGCCGACCGTCTCCAGCAGCAGGATCCATCCGAGCAGCACGATGATCAGCAGGCCGCTGCGCAGCGCGCCGTCGCGTGCCATGCTGCGGTCCTTGCGGCCGCGGCCGCGCAGTGCCCGCCATACCGCAAGCAGGCTCGCGCCGAGCAGGAGGATGGCGATGGTGTTGGGAAACCAGGATCCCATGGACGAGAACGCCCGCGCTCCCCAGAGCGCGGCCAGCGCGAGCAGCGCGAGGAGCGCGGCGACGACCGCCGCCCCGATGTCAGCGGGCTGCTTCGGCTGCACGGCGCGCCCTCCGTTCGTGGTAGCGCTTCGAGATGGCGGGATAGAGCAGGGTGAGCATCGCGAGCCCCAGGATGGCAAGCGAGATCGGTCGGCCGAAGAACATGCCGAACAGGTTGTCGGTGGCCGAGCCGATCATCCACGCCTGCACGAAACCCTGTTCGGCCAGCGGCCCGAGGATCAGGCCGAGCACGATCGGTGCCGGCGGGAAGCCGTAGCGGTTCAGGATCCACCCGATCACGCCGGTGCCGAACATGATCTTCACGTCGTCGATGTTGTTCTGGATCGCATAGCTGCCGACCACCGTGAGGAACGCCACACCCGGTACCAGCAGGGCCTTCGGCACCGAGATGATCGAGCGGTAGGCATAGCGGCCGAGCACCAGGCCGGTCGGCAGCATGAGGATGGTTGCGACGATCAGCCCGATGATGAAGGTGTAGACGACGAAGCCCTGCTCGGAGAACAGCGACGGCCCCGTCTTCAGGCCCTGCACCATCAGCGCGCCCAGGACGACCGCATCGGCCGGCGTGCCGGGGATGCCGAGCACCAGGGTGGGAATGAAGCCGCCACCCACCGTGGCATTGTTGGCGGATTCGCTCGCGATGATGCCGCCGGGGTTGCCCTTGCCGTAGCTCTCGGGCTGGTCGGACGCCCGACGCGCCTCCGAATAGGCGACCAGCGCCGCGATCGAGCCGCCCGCGCCCGGCAGCACGCCGACCACGGTGCCGATCACGGAGCTGCGCGCGACATTGACCTTGTTCGCGTTCATCACGCCCATCGCCTCGCGCAGCCGGAATCCGCTCACCTTGCCCTGCAGCTCCAGGTGCTCGGTGCGGGAGGCAACCAGGTCGATCAGCACCGGCACGCAGAAGAGCCCGATCAGCGCCGGAACGATGCCGATGCCACCCAGCAGGAACTGCGTGTCCAGCGTGTAGCGGATGTCGCCGCCGACGATCGCCGATCCGATCATCGACATCAGCAGCCCGACGCAGGCGCCTGCGATTCCCTTGACCGTGTCGCCTTCGGAGAGGGCCGCGACCAGCGTCAGCCCGAGCATGGCAAGCCAGAAGTACTCGATCGGCCCGAAGGCGAGCGCGACCGTCGCGAGCGGCGGCGCGAGCAGCAGCAGGGCGAAGGCGCCGACCAGGCCGCCGATGACCGAGGCGAGGCAGGCGACGGTGATGGCGAGGTCGCCATCGCCGCGCTTGGCCATCGGAAAACCGTCGAAGGTGGTCGCGATGGCCGACGGCGTGCCGGGCGTGTTGAGCAGCACCGCGGAGTAGGCGCCGCCGTAGATGGCGCCGGTGTAGATGGCGCCCAGCATGATCAGCGCCGAGCCCGCCTCCATCGTGAAGGTGAACGGCACCAGTACCGCCACCGCCATGGTGGCCGTGAGGCCGGGCAGGGCACCGATCACGGTGCCCGCCACCACCCCGATCAGCGCGAGCAGGAGGTTGCCGGCCGACAGCGCGGCCAGCAGGCTCGGCAGAAGGTCCACCAGCTGCTACTTGATCATGCCGACTTCGCGGGCCGCGTCGGCGTACTCCTTGCCCTTCTCCGCCATGAAGCCGGCAACCTTCTCGTAGGGCACGTCGATGATCACGAAGCCGCCTTCCTTCATCTTGCGGCGGTACTCCGGATCCTGGTTCACCTTGGCGAACAGGTCCGAGAGCTCCTTGCGCTTCGCCTCGGGCGTCGCCTTGGGCACCGCCACGCCGCGGTACACGCCGGAGGTCATGTCGATGCCGAGCTCCTTGAAGGTCGGCACGTCCGGATGCGACGGCAGCCGCTGGTCAAGCGCCACCGCGAGCATCCGCGCCTTGTCCCCCTGCTGGATCGCCGCGGTGGTGAAGGTCATGGCTGCATTGACCTGCTTGCCGAGCATGGCGGCGACCGAGGTCGCCGTTCCGGAGAACGGGATGTAGGTGAGCTTCACGCCAGCCAGCTGATTGAAGGTCGCGGTGCTGAGGTGAGGGCCGCTGTTCGTGCCGCTGCCGGAGATGGTGATGGCACCGGGCGTCTTCTTCGCCGCGTCGATCAGGTCCTTGAGCGTCTTGTACGGGCTGTCCGCCGGCACGACGATCGCGTCCGGCGTCTGCTGGAAGATGTAGACGTTGACGATGTCCTCGGTCT
>JAEWEW010000038.1 GCA_023389175.1 Pseudomonadota bacterium
GGTGACGCAGCGCCCTCGAGCAGCAGAGCTCGCAGGTGTTGCCGAGACTGGTCTTTTCGGATCAACTCCCTCACGTACTCGCTGCTGGTGCTGTACCCGCGGCGCGAGACCTGTTCGTCCACGAAATCCTTGAGGGAACGAGGCAGGGAGACATTCATCGTACTCATGAGAAACAGCCTACCCGCATTGGCAAAAAATGGCAAGAAGCTGAAAGCGGCAATGGGAGGTGGGGCCCGCCGACAGCATCATGGGCAAGAAGCGGAAGACCCGAGGCCAAGGTGGTGGGAGGGGTATGGTGGCGGCGCGACCGATCACGGCGCCACCGGCTCCGGCACCGGGTTCTTCACCGCGGGCACCGTCCGCAGGTACGCGAAGATCGCGCCGAGGTCTTCGTCACTGAGGTTCCGGTAGGCCGAGATCGGCATCGGTGGCAGCACTTTTCGGCCGCGGCCCATGCGACGGCCGGTGCGGAACGTCTCGATGAAATCGCGCTGCGTCCAGCGGCCCAATCCGGTATCCGGGTCCGGAGTCAGGTTGGCGGTGTAGCTCACGCCCCAGGGCCCGGCCCAGGCGGTGCCGGAAGCGGAAGACAGGGCGACCCACGGCCCCTTCGGCAGTGGCGGCGCCGGCGGCATGCGCAGGGCGGCTGGATGGCCGGAGAGCATTTTCGCCATATTTGCCTCCGGGCCGTTGGGGCCCATCGTGTGGGGCGTGTGACAGTCATGGCAGCCGCTCGACTCGACCAGGTACCGGCCGCGGGCGATTTGCTGCGCATCCGGATCCGGGTTGGCATCGCCGGCGCTTGCCGTCATTGGCAACACGAGGGACAGCGCAGCGGCGAGGAACATCCGGGTCCCGTGAGGGGCAGCGGCCGTGCGCTTCTCAGTGAATCGGGCTTTCATTTCGCGGACTCCTTGTCGTTGGTCAGTTCGGTGGCAATCCAGGATCGGATAAGGTCGATCGCGTCTCGATCGACAGCGAAGGTGCCGAGCGGCGGCATCTGCACAAGGGGGTTGCGCGACTGCATCCGCCGCAGGATGACGCTGCCGTCCGGCTCCCCGGGCGCGATGACCCTGGCTTCGGCGTGCATGCCCGGCGGGCGGTACCGGCTGCGCGCATTGACTGCGGATTCGAGCACGCGACGCCGGGCGGCCTCCGGATCCTCGGCCGATTGCGCGAGCTGCAAGGCCACCGCGGCGGGCGCGCCGTCGTGGTTGTGGCAGTGGCCGCAGTTGCCGTGCAGGTAGCCGAGCGCAGCGCGCTCGGTCGGCGAGCGCGCCGCGATCGCAGGGGGCTCCTCGAGCCAGCCCGACGGCAGGTTGCGCAGCAGGCCGCGGTCGACCAGGGTCTTCAGGTCCGTGATCGGCGCGTCGGATGAAGCAAGCCCGTCGACGGCCTCGTTGCGCGAGCCGGCCGCGTGCGACAGCTGCACCGCACTCGCACCCAACACCGGAACCGCTGCGCCCTGATGACACGCCAGGCAATCGGCCCGCGAGGGTATTTCGTACCGCCGGGAGGGAACGTCGGGCAATCCGAGGGCCACGCCGTTGGCCGATGCCAGCAGCGCATCGCTGCCTTGCGCGTTCCACAGGTAGCTGGCGTAGACCCAGCTTCCGTCGGCGCGGCGCTGGATGAGGCGGGTCTCGATCCGCCTGCCGCCGTACACGAACTCCTTCCAGAGGCGAGTGCCCGCCGGAAACGTCCAGGCATCGGGTCGCGATGCGTCGATCCAGGTGCCGGGTGGCAGGTGCAGCCATCGCCGCTTCTCGGCACCGTCCGACCACAACGGGTACTGCGGCGCGAATGCGTGATTGTCCGCGCGGATCTCGGTTGAGGAGCCGGCCAGGTAGAGGCCCGTTTCGAGCAGGCTCCGGGGAAGATGGCCGTCATTACGCGGCTGCCCGGTTTCTCCCGCGGAGGGTGGGCAGCATGTGCCGCAAGCAGGCCGGCCAGCACGCAGGCCCCCAATCCGAGACGCATCCTCAGGGCCCCCCTGCACGCTTGGATACGGTTCCGGCTCCCGCGTCGCCCGCCGCGCTTCAATGCAACGCGTCGAGCAGGCTGCCGCGCGGGTCCCTTCGCCAGCCGGTGCTGCGCGGCGGGATCTCATCGGACAGTTCAGAGACGACTGCTGCGGCCGCGGCGGACTCCCCGCTGGACATCAGAGCCGGGAGGGGAGCGCCCGCCGCAGCGGGAAGCCTGGCGGAGGAGGCGTTCGCCGCGCCTGGGCTTGCCTGCGTGGCCAGGATCCCTCCCGCGAGGAAAATGACGAGCGATGCCAGCACCAATGCATTGCCGGTGACAGCCTTGATCAACTTCATATGCCGACCCTCGAGTCGATTCAGCGATGCCGCACCCAGTCCGCAGTCACGTCGTCAGGAAGCGAAGCGGTGGGTGTGCCGGCAGTGTCAGCCGGCGCGGTATCGGCGTTGCTTCAGTCGATCGGCGGTTGGTAACCGGGGGGTAATCCTCAGCCCCGGCCTACGGGCGCAACGAGTTCTACGGGCGCAGGCAGCCGTCCCGGTTCGACCTCCGCCATCATGGCGTCGACGTCGCTGTATCGGATCAGGACGCGGGTTCCGGGGCAGCTGCAGATGGCGTAGTCCGTGTTGCGCGCAGCGGCGTAGCTGGGCAAGGCTCATTGAGCCGGAGATCCACCGTCCGGGGACTTGGCATCGCGACCGGGCACAGACAGCGCGCCGACCGCCTCGAGGGCAGCCCGGACTTCCATCTGGCCGGCCGCCGAAAGCGGCGCCTGCGGCGGCACTGGCTCGCCAACCTCGTAGCCCTGCATCACCAGCCCGCCCTTGATGCAGGCGGCGAGATTGTGCCGCGCGAACGCCTGGTTCAATGCCCATAGCCGCGCTTGCAGCGCCATCGCTTCCGACCAGCGGCCGTCGCGGCACAGGCTGTAGAGTTCGACGCTCTGGCGCGGCACAAGGCACGCCGGACCCGCCATCCAGCCGACACCGCCGATGAGCATCACGCAGGCGGGAATATGAGCCGACGCGGCGCATACCTTCAGCCGTCCCCCGACCTGGTTGATGATCGACAGCAAGCGTCCTGTGTTGTTCGACGCGTCCTTGATCACAACCACGTTATCGATATGCGATAGCCGGTCGATCACCGGAAGCGAGAGGTCCGAGCGCTGGAGATTGGGGTTTGTGTAGAGCACGACCGGCAGCGGTGTCGCGGCCGCAACCGCGGCGAAGTAGTCGTGTACCCCATCGTCGGTCAACGGGAAGTAGGCCTCGAGGATGGCAATGATGCCGTCGCAGCCGATTGCCTTCATCTCGCGCGCCTGGCGCTGCGCTTCGGTGATGGTGGTGGCAGCGACACCCGCAATGACGGGGACCCTGCCGCGAGCGGCCTCGACGACGACCTCGACCACCCGGCGTCGCTGTCCCCAATCGAGGTAGGCGAATTCGCCGGTGGATCCCAGCGGTGCGAGGCCATGCACCCCCTCCTCGACCAGGTCATCGACGAGGCGGGTGAGCACTTCGGCCCGGATGCCACCATTCGCGTCTATCGGCGAGACAAGGTACGGGTAGACGCCATGGAAATCCATGCTTGAGTCTCCTGAGCAGAACCGTCCTACGGACTCCCCGCTGGAGTCAGCCAACCTCTTTGGGCTCGCCTGCGATGCGCTCGACCGGCATCGGGTGCCCTCGCCGCCTGCGCCTCAGCCAGACGACGGCCGCGACCGCCAACGCCAACGCCGTCAGGACGGTCGCCCAGTCGGTGGCCCGGGCCGCCGCAATGCCGAGCACCACGGCAATCAAGCCAAGAATCAGCCGCGTGACAAGGCCCAGGTTCACGACCAAGTAGCCCTCCAGCGCGGCAGCCAGGAAGATGATGGCGGCCACCCCGAGGCCGATGGCCATCACAACCGGGATCGTGTCTCCGGCGAGGAGCAGATCCGGTGCATAGACAAACAAGGGTGGCAGGAGGAATGCGGCGAGTCCCAGGCGAACCGCCTCCCATCCGGTGCGCATGTAGGCACCGCCGGCGATGGCAGCCCCCGCGAACGCTGCCAGGCAAACCGGTGGCGTGATCATCGAAAGCGCGCCGTAGTAGAGCACATACATGTGCGCCGCCATGGGCGTGACGCCGGCTTCGATCATCGCGGGTGCGAGCAGCGTGGCGAGGACGATGTAGACGGCAGTCGTGGGCATGCCCATGCCCAGCACGATCGCAGCGCCCGCCACCAGCGCGAGCAGGAGCGGCAGGCTGCCGCCGGCAGCGTCGACGATGCCGAGGCTCAGCGTGAAGCTGAGCCCGGTGACGGACAGGATGCCGATGAGCATGTTGGCGAGCGCAACCACCGGCACGATCGACAGCATGCCCTTGCCGGCATCCTCCAGGATCGAGACCAATTTGCGCCAGCCCGGGCGGGTCTCGCGTTTGACGAACGCTGCGACGACCGTGACGGCCGTCGCGGAAAGCGCTGCCTTGATCGGAGAGATCGTCGTGCCGAACAAGAGGACGATCAGGACAATCAGGGGGATCAGGAAGGGCCAGCCGGCAGCGAGCGTCGGAATCGCCTTGGGGCGCTCGGCCTCGGTGAGGGCACGCGCGTTGCGGCGAAACGCGCGCAGATGGCACTGCATGAAGATGCAGAGGTAGAAGAGGAGGGCAGGAACCAGTGCCGCCTGCGCGACCTCGTTGTAGGGAACGCCAAGATTGTGGGCCATGACGAAAGCCGCGGCGCCCATGATCGGCGGAAGTATCTGTCCCCCCGTGGAGGCAACCGCTTCCACCGCGCCTGCCTCCTCCGCCCGGTAGCCCGATTTCTTGATCAGCGGGATGGTGATGATCCCGGTCGTGACGACGTTCGCCACCGCGCTCCCGGAGATCGACCCGAACAACGACGACGCCAATACGGCGGTCTTGGCCGCCCCGCCGCGGAACCGACCCATCGCCGCGAGCGCGAGCCCGATGAACAAGTCGCCCCCGCCCAGCTTGAAGATCGCGGATCCGAACAGGACGAAAGCCAGGACCGTCGTCACGACGACGGAAAGCGCAGGGCCGAGCATGGCATTCGGATCGAAGACCATGTAGGAAATCAGCTGTTCCGCCGGGATCGATCGGCTCTGCAGGAATCCGCCGAACCGGCTGGCGGTCAATCCGTAGACGAAGAAGGTGGCCACCAGGACGATCATGGGCCACCCGGCGTTGCGGCGCGTCGCTTCGGCGACCAGGCAGATGA
>JAEWEW010000121.1 GCA_023389175.1 Pseudomonadota bacterium
AATTCTTGAGCGATCATGCTTCCTCCATCACGCACTGCAGCGGATGCTGGTGCTGGCGGGAATAGCTGCATACCTGCTCGACCTTCGTCGAGGCGATATCCCGCGGGTAAAGACCACAGACGCCGCGTCCCTCGCGATGCACGGCCAGCATCACCTGGGTTGCCTTCTCACGTCCCATTCCAAAAAACTTCTGCAAGACCACCACGACAAACTCCATGGGCGTGAAATCGTCGTTCAGCAACAAGACCTGGAACATCGGGGGCGGCTTGGTACGAGCCTCCTGGCGCTCGAGGATTGTCGAAGGATCATTGGGGCTCGTCATGTCGCTACAACCATTCTATCGTCGGAGTCGATCGATCGCCGAGGCGATCCGCAAGCCCTAGCCACCTATCTGAGGCTGAAGGCGGGGGATCGCAAGCCCGCCGCTGACAAGGCTGCCCGCGTCGCGAATCCGGACCGGATGAGGTGATTGTCCCAGTGCTCCTTGTCGACCATCGGCCACGACGACCAACAGATCTTAACTCTACCGCATCGCCGTTGCGTGCTGAGATTCGTCCGGCGCAGTGCCCGGACGACAGCCGCTGCCGCGATACCGATTAGGCCCGAAACCTTCCATCGCGCCCGTGACCGATCTCACGTTGCCCGATGCCGAGCGACGGCCGCGCCGACATGACCCGACATCTCGGCGAACCCGCGCCGTTCGCGCCACGCATTCGGCCAGGCATCGCCTGCCGATTGCGTCGCGCAAGCACAGGGCGCGCCCGGTGCAGCCATGCATTGCCTCCCGCGGTCGACGTCGGCCGCATTGCGCCACGCGGCCGTCCGGGTCGAGCGACGCACCGCGTGGATCTTCAATCGCGGCCCCGGCCGGCCGCCGGGCGGAGGGTCAGGCTCGCGCCCAGGGGTCGCTGCTGAAGCGGTTGGTACCCCCAGTCGACCAGTCCAACGGCGATCTGGCGGCAATTCGGACGAAAGGACGCCGCGAACAGGGACGTTTGCACCTGTAACCATTCGTACCGCGTGGAGACGCCCGTTTTTTTCCGGTGCACTCGAACTCGACCAGATGATCGATAGCATGTCGTTATTGAACCGACAGTGCCTGTCCTTACTCGAAAATTGCGGAATACCGCGCAAAGAGGGGCAAGCGGCGCCGAATTCCCCGCTTCGAGCGACTTCGCCCGAATGCGCTTGACTTGGGCGAGAGACATGGAAAAGAATTCGCCCCACCGGTCATGGGTGTTTATTGGCCCGCGGCCCCCGATCGGCATTTACATACGCACGGCCTTTTCACGCAGGATACCAATCAGCATGGCAACGGGGACGGTCAAGTGGTTCAATGACGCCAAGGGTTTTGGCTTCATCACGCCCGACGAAGGCGGGGAGGATCTGTTCGCGCACTTCAGTTCGGTGCAGGCGAACGGGTTCAAGTCACTCAAGGAAGGGCAGAAGGTCACGTTCGACGTGGTGCAGGGCCCCAAGGGCAAGCAGGCCTCGAACATCCGCCAGGCTTCCTGAAACCGCGCTGGCCAGGGCCAGTGCCGAGCCGGGCCTCGTAAGGCGCCGGCTTTTTTCCCGATGACGGCGGTTGACACCGGTCGCCTGCGGCTGGCCTAATCGGTCGGTTGCGACGCCGCCTGGCTACTGCGAAGGCGCGCGCGCATGGCCCAACCGCGCCGGGCCGCTTTCCTCGGCCGGCCATCCGGAACTGGAACGCCATCGACGCCGTCTCCGCCCCGGCCATGCATCCGCCGGCGTGCATCGTCCTGCTGAGCGACACGCTCGACCTCGGCTTCCTGCGGCCTGCGCTGCAGAAGCGCTGTCCTGGCGTCGACATCCGCACCATCGACCGCCTGGGTGACCCGGCGGAGATCGAGGCGGCCCTCTGCTGGAACCCGCCCGCCGGCGCCATCGCGCGCCTGCCCTCCCTGCGCCTGGTCCAATCGATCGGCGCCGGCGTGGATCACATCCTGCGGGATCCGGCGCTCCCTCGGACGGTTCCGGTCTGCCGCGTGATGGATCCTGCCATGGCGGCCAGCATCAGCGCCTATGTCGCCTGGGCCGTGATCCACCAGCAGCGCCACTTCGACCGCTATCTCTCCCATCGCGTCAGCCGGCGCTGGCAGGAGGAGCCGATCGTGCCGCCGTCGCGGCATCGGGTGGGCGTTGCCGGGCTCGGATGGCTCGGCACTGCCTGCGGGATGGCGCTCGCGGCCGCCGGCTACGACGTCCGCGGATGGCGGCGCGGGCCGGGACGCGCTGCGCCGATCGGCATCGCCGTCTTCCACGGCCCTGGCCAGCTCGACGAGTTCCTCTCCGCCTGCGACACGCTGGTGTGCCTGCTGCCGCTCACCCGCGAAACCCACGGCTTCCTCAATCAGGATCGGATTGCCCGGCTGCCGCGGGGCGCCCACGTGGTGAACGTCGGGCGTGGCGCCCATGTGGTCGAGGCCGACCTGCTCGCCGCCATCGCGAGCGGCCAGGTCGCCTCTGCGACCCTGGACACGTTCACCGACGAACCCCTGCCGCCGGATCATCCCTTCTGGGCGGAGCCACGCATCACCATCACGCCGCACATCGCCGGCCGCACGGACCTCGAGGCGATCGCGGCACAGACGCTCGACAATCTCGCGGTGGTCCGGGAAGGCGGACGGCCGGCCGGCACGGTGGATCCGTTCCGCGAGTACTGACCGCGGTACCGACCGCGACCGGAGCGGCAGCGACCGCGGGCAAGGCCAGCCGCTCGCAAAGGGAGGGATCTCATGCGCCGGTGGCGAACATGCGACCGGCGCTGCCGCTGCCCCGGGTAGCACGCGCCAGGAGGAACGTCACCGCGAGCGACGGCAGCGCGGCACCCCACTGGGGCGCGAGGTTGCCGCAAAGATGGTAGACCGCCACCCCGAGCAGCCAGATCGCCACGGCGCCCGGATTCACGCGGCTCGCACCGACCAGGCCGGCGACATCGTGGCGCCCGCCGAGCCGCGCGAGGATCACACCGTAGAGCGGCACGAAGACCGAGCTCAGCATCAGCATGAACGGCTCCAGGCTGTGCATGGGCAGCACCAGGGCGAGGAAGGTACAACCGATCGCGAGCGTGATGCCCCAGCGGCGAACGCTCCAGCGCGGCATCAGGCTGTGGCCCGCCACCGATCCGGAATACAGGTCACCATAGGCGTTGTCGATCTCGTCGATCAGGATGAGGCCCAGGGCAACCAGGCCACCCTGGGCGAGAAGCAGGGCGGCGACCAGGTCCGCGCTCGGCGTCGTCACGGCAACCAGGACGCCCAGCATGTAGCACCAGGCATTGGCGACCGCGTAGCCGAGCCAGGTACCCCGCAGCGCCGCGCGGCCGTCGCTGCCGTGGCGCGAGAAGTCGGCCACCAGTGGCAGCCAGGATACCGGCATCGCGATGACCAGGTCGAGCGCGGACAGCAGGCTCATGCTGCCGTCCCCGGGCCGGTTCCAGGTCTCGCTCCAGCCCTGTGCCTGCGCGCGTCCGACGAACTGCCAGGTAAGCCAGAGCAGCGACAGCACGACCAGCGGCAACCCGTACCGCCCGACAAAGCGGCGCACCAGCCCGACCATGGTGCCGCAGAGAAGCGCCACCAGCACCGCGCCCCAGGCGAAGGTGGCGAGCATCGGCCAGACCGACGAGGTCATGCCCCCGCCCTGCCTCGCGATCGCCACGGTACCGTCGCGCATCACCACCAGCTCGAAGGTGGTCCAGCCCACGAGCTGCACGATGTTGAGCAGGACCGGCAGGCGGGCGAAGCTGCTGCCGTAGGTGGCATGCATGAGGCCGGCACTGGAGAGTCCGCTCTCGCAGCCGATGCGCGCAGTCCAGGCGAGCAGCCCGGCTCCGAGGATGGAACCGCACACCACGATGGCAACCGCCTCCCGCGGGCCCAGCGCGGGAACCAGGTAGGCGCCCACCTGCATCACCAGCAGCCCGACGCCGAGGCTCAGCCACAGGGCGGCATGGTCGCGCCAGCCGAAGAGACGGGAGGATTCGGGGAGCGGCGCGAGCGCCGTGTTCGTCGGTTCCGGAGCAGCCATCAGCCTTCCTTGCAGCAACGGCAGGTCGGCGTGGCGCGAGGCCGGAAGGCGCGACGCGCCCCGGCCATCCGGCTCAGCTTCCCTGCGCGAGGATTATCTCGATCAGGTTCGAAGGGACTTTCTCAGCCGCAGCATCCCGCCATCCGCGTCGTCGACGCGGCCGCGGGGCGTGCAACACCCCCAGCCACGTCGCCCGGCCGGCCGTACCGACCGGCGCCAGGCGACCCGCCGATTCTATGCCACCGGCCGCGGAAGGCGGCCCTACGAGCTCAGCTTCCGGAACGGCGCGCGAACGCGGCGTCGGCGATGCGGGCGAGCTCGACGTCGCGACGCGTGAGTCCGCCGGCGTCGTGGGTCGTCAGGGTGATGTCGACCTTGTCGTAGACATTGCTCCACTCCGGGTGATGGTCGGCCTTCTCCGCGGCCAGCGCCACCTCCGTCATGAAGCCGAAGGCCTCGCGAAAGTCGCGAAACGCGAAGCGACGCCGGATGGCATCGCGGGACGGATCGCGGCTCCAGCCGGGCAGCGCCGCGAGCGCGGCCTGCAATTCGTCGGGCGTGAGCTTCTGCATTGCTTCCTCCTGCGTCGGCCAGGACGACATTATCCGCAGCAGCGGCCCCGACGGCCGGCTGTCGGCGCCGGTGAGTTGTTTATCGTTTTGGGAATCGTTATCATTCGCGCTCTCTTTCTCGTCAAAAGACGTTCAAGGTTCCGCCGCTTCCATGTCGCCCCCTTCCCTTCGCCCCCGACCGGCCCGCTGCACACACCCTGGGCGAGACGTCGCACGGGCGTCATTGCTGCTTCCGGTGCTCCTCGCTGCCGCGCCGGCGTTCGCGCAGCACGAAACGGTCGGTTTCGGCGACCGCGGCGAAGTCGCCGCAGTGCTGGCGCCGGTGGTGGTCACCGGAACCCGGTCGGAGAAAACCCTCGACGAGACGCCGATCCGCACCGAGGTGGTCACCCGCGACGAAATCGAGCGCACCCATGCGCGCACCCTTCGCCAGGCGCTGGAGGACGTCCCCGGTCTCCAGATCCGCGAGGTGCACGGCAAGTCCGGCCACGAAGTGTCGCTGCAGGGGCTGACCAGCGACCAGGTGCTGGTGCTGGTCGACGGGCTGCCGATCACGCCGAGCACCGGCTCGACGGTGGACCTCAGCCAGTACCTGCTCAACGAGGTCGACCGCATCGAGGTGGTCAAGGGCGCGACTTCGGCGCAGTACGGCAGCTCGGCGATGGGCGGCGTCATCAACGTCATCACGCGACGCCTCCGGCCCGGCTACGGCGGCACGGTGGCAGCGGACGTCGGCAGCCGCGGTGGACAGAATCCCTCCGGCGACTCGATGGACGCCGCGAGCCGCCATGCCCGCTTCCGGCTCGACGGCGGCAGCGAGCACTGGCGCTTTCGGGTCAACGGCGACAAGCTGAAGGACGAGGGCTTCGCCGTCGATCCATCGGCCTGGTCGCGCCAGGGCGACTCGGTCGACCGCGAGCAGTACGGCGGACGGCTGGAATGGCTGCCGGTGCGCAACGGCCGCATCTGGCTGGACGGCAGCGCCTATCGGGAGGAGGCACAGCAGCGCTTCACCTATTTCGCGCCGCCCAACAGCATTCCCCAGCGCAAGACCGAAACGATCGAACGCGACCGGATCGGCATGGGCGCGAGCTGGCGCGCCGGCAACGGCCTGCGCACCGAGCTGAAGGCGGTCGACGAGCACTACGACAGCGACAGCAACGCCTTCTCGAACGATTTCTTCACCCGGGGCCGGATCGCCACGCAGCGAATGACGCATGTCACCGGCCAGGTGGACCTGCCGCTCTGGCACCGCCAGCTCTGGCAGCTCGGCGCCGACTGGCATCGCGAGGAGCTGGACCAGACGCTGAATGGCGTCTCCGAGCTCGGCACCCGGGGCAGCACCCGTCGCACCAGCGACGAGCTCTTTTTCCAGAACGACATCCTCTTCGACGATACCTGGGAGCTGCTGCTCGGCGGTCGCTGGCAGGACGACTCGGATTTCGGCGCCCACGCGGTGCCGAAGGTGAGCCTGAGGGCGCGCCTGCTGGACACGCCGGCATGGGCCGGGTCGCTGCGCGCGAGCTACGGCAAGGGGTACCGGGTGCCGAATCTCAAGGAGCGTCACTTCCTCTTCGACCACAGCTCGCTCGGCTACATGGTGATCGGCAATCCGGACCTGAAGCCGGAGCAGTCGGACAGCCTGCAGTTCGGCGGTCGAATCGAGCTGCGCGATCGCGCCAGCCTCGACGTCAACCTGTTCGACAACCGGGTGAAGGACCTGATCCAGGTCGACGAAGCGAACGCCGTCACGATCAACGGCGTCACCGCATTCACCTATCGCAACGTCGCGCGCGCCCGCACCCGCGGCATCGAGACGTCGGCCACCTGGCAGGTCTCGACGGTCCTGCGCCTGAATGGCGGCTACACCTTCACCGACACCGAGGACCGGGGCACCGGGCTCGAGCTCACCCGACGGCCGCGCCACATGGCGCGCGTCGGACTCGACTGGCAGGCACTGCCGGGGACGGCCGTATCGCTGCGCACCCGCTACCAGGGCAGCGAGCTGGTGCAGAGCACGAGCGGCGGTCGCTCGCCGTCGTGGACCACGCTGGACCTGGTGGTCAACCAGCAGGTCTCGCGCGGCCTGACCGTGTTCGCGGGCATCGACAACCTCTTCGACCGCCAGCGCGACTTCGCCGATCCGAACGACTTCGGGCCGCTGGCCGGTCGCTTCGTCTACCTGGGCCTGCGCTACGACTGGGGCAGCGGCCGCTGACTCGCCAGCCGCATCGATTCCCACGACACCATCACCAACCGACAAGGAGCTTTCCAGATGAAGAACGGGATCAGGCTTGCCGGCGGCACCGCGCTGATCGCCCTGCTGCTCGGCGGGTGTGGCGGCGGCAGCGACGATCCGGCCTCGCCGGTGTCGGATTCGCCACCCGCCCCGCCGGCCGCGGGCAGCAAGTTCACCGCGTCGGCCACCTGGACGGTGGCACTGCCGCCCGCCGGCCAGTCGATCTGCTACGACTTCGACGCGGCCGCGGAGGTGGCCGACTGCACCGGCAGCAACTGGGACCTGAAGCTGCAAAGCGGCGGCCGCTCGGCTTCGCTGTGGACCAACAGCGGCGTGAGCGGCAGCGGCCAGGGCGGCGCCTTCGGCGGCCCGTTCGACCACACCTGGTCGGAGCTTGCCACCTGGACCGACGCCACGGTAGATCCGGTGGACGGCCCGATGCCGGCCGCGGTGTACTTCAAGGACTCGGCCGAGGGCGTCTTCGCCGGCACCAACGCGATCGGCGTGGCGGCGTTCGAGTACGGCGTCGCCGGCGACCACCTCCTCTACCCCAACTACCGGGTCTTCCTGATCACGAGCGACAGCTCGAACGCCGACGCCGTGGGCAACCCGGCGAGCCCGGTGTTCGCCCTGCAGCTGACCGGCTACTACGGCGGACCCAGCGGGACCGCCTCCGGCCACCCGACCTTTCGCTGGGTGAACCGCGCGGACGATCCGGCCACCCCGCCGCGCACCGCGACGGTGGACGCCAGCGCGGCGGGCAGCTGGGTCTACTTCGATCTCGTGACCGGCACGGTGAGCAGCGAGAGCGGCCAATGGCACATCGCCTTCAACCGCTACAACGTCAAGCTGAACGGTGGCGACTCCGGCGGCGGCAAGGTCGGCGGCTTCGTCGGCAAGCAGCCCGCGGGGTTCTACGACGGCGACGGAAGGCCCGTCCCGGGCAGGTTCACCAGCGCGTTGCCGGCCGATACGCTTGCCGACCTGACCGCCCCCGACCTGGCGGTCCCGGCCACCGCCTCGGACTGGGAGTCCGACAGGCTCGCATCGCAGCTCGGACCGGGTTACCGCGGGACATACCCCAACCCGCTCGACTACGGCTGGTACCGCTACTTCCCGACGGCCCAGGCGGCGCAGGCCGCCGGGCTGCCGCCGACCGCCCACCTGCTGGCGGCGAACCCCGAGGCGGCGTCCCTGCTGCGCTCGGGCGAGGGCGACAGCTACGCGCGGCTGCGCGTAGCTGACATCAGCTACGCCAACCCGGCCGACTCGGCCAGCCAGCAGACCTGGACGATCGGCTTCGACGTCCAGCCAGGCGCCCGATGAACCGGCCGGGAATCGCGAGACCAGGGAGAGACGACATGGAAACCCGGACACTCGAAGCGCTGCGCGCAAGTCACGAGGCGCTCGTCGCAATCGAACCGAGGCTGCGGATCCGGGAACGCGCACGCCGGCTCGGCGCGAGCGAAGCGGAGCTGGTGGCGGCGGACTGCGGCCTGGAATCGCAACAGCTCGACGGCACGCCGCAGGCGATCTTCCGCGAGCTGGGCTCGCTCGGACGCGTCATGGCGCTCGCGCGCAACGACTGGTGCGTCCACGAACGCCACGGCGCCTACGAGGACATCCAGGCCGACGGCGCGATGGGCGTGGTGCTGGGGCCGGAAATCGACCTGCGCATGTTCTTCGGCCACTGGAAGCATGCCTATGCGGTGACGGAGAACGGCCGCCGCAGCCTGCAGTTCTTCGACGGCGAAGGCGTCGCCATCCACAAGATCTACCGGACCGGCGAAACCGACGGCACCGCCTGGGATGCGCTGGTAGCGCGCTTCACCGCACCGTCGAAGCGCCTGCCGGCGCCGAAGCCGATACCGTCGCTGGTCGAGCACGACCAGGTGGACGACCCGGCCGCGCTGCGCGAGCAGTGGCTGTCACTCAAGGACACCCACGACTTCTTCCCGATGCTGCGCAAGCACCGTGCGTCCCGCCTCGGCGCGCTGCGCGCCGTTGGCGCGGACCTGGCCCAGCCGATCGGAAACGACGGCTGCGAGTCGATGCTGCAGTCCGCGGCCGAGCGCGGCCTCCCGATCATGTGCTTCGTCGCCAATCGCGGCATCGTGCAGATCCACACCGGGCCGGTTTCGAAGCTCGCGCGAACCGGCCCCTGGTTCAACGTGCTCGATCCCACCTTCAACCTGCACCTCGATACCTCCGCGATCGACAGCACCTGGGTGGTCAACAAGCCGACGAGCGACGGCTGGGTCACGTCGATCGAGGCGTACGAGCCCGGGGGGCGGCTGGTGGTGCAGTTCTTCGGGGCACGCAAGCCAGGCAACCCGGAGCTTCCGGCCTGGCGCGAGCTGATGGCCGGCATGTGCAAGACACCGCTCGCCGCTTGAGCAGCACGGCACCGGCCGCCATGGATCGTCGTCGCTTCCTCGCGCTTGCCCTGGTGCCGGTCGCGGTTCGCGCTGCCCGGGCAGACGCCGCGCCACGGCGCGTCGTCTGCCTTGGCGGCACCGTGACCGAGATCGCCTTCGCCCTCGGCTGCGGCGACCGGGTGGCCGGCGTCGACGACTCCAGCATCTTTCCGCCGGAGGCGACGAAGCTGCCACGGGTCGGCTACTACCGCAGCTTCGCGGTGGAAGGCGTGGCGAGCCTCGGACCGGATCTGGTGCTCGCCTCGGAGCATGCCGGACCGCCGAGCGCCTTCGCGCAGTTGCGCCAGCTCGGCATGCGCATCATCACCGTACCCTCCGATCCGCTGGTGGACAGCCTGCTCCGCGCCATCGGGATCGTCGCCGGCGAGCTGGCAGTGCCCGACCGGGGTGCCGCGCTGGTCGCGGCGATCCGCGTCGGGGTGACGCGGGCCGACGCCCGGCGTCCGCCGGGCCCGCCGGCGCGGGTGCTGCTGCTGAGCAGCCACACCGGACGGCTGCAGGCGGCCGGACGCGAGACCGCCGCGGACGCCATGCTGGCGCTCGCCGGCGCGCGTAACGTGTTCGACGCCCAGAGCGGCTACAAGGCGATCTCGGCCGAGATGGTCGCCGCGCTGAAGCCCGACGCGATCGTCACCACCCGGATGACGCTGCGCGCACTCGGCAGCGTCGCGACCTTCGCCGCCCAGCCGGGTGTCGCGGTCACGCCGGCGGCGCGCAGCGGCAGGATCGTGGTCATGGACGACCTGCTGCTTCTCGGC
>JAEWEW010000191.1 GCA_023389175.1 Pseudomonadota bacterium
ATCGTCGAGGTCCACGGCGCGCACGGCTACCTGCTGCACACCTTCCTGTCCCCACTCACCAACGAGCGCAGCGACGACTACGGCGGTGACCTGGAGGCGCGGATGCGCTTCCCCCTGGAGATCGCACGCATCGTGCGGGAGGCCTGGCCGGCGGACAAGCCGGTTTTCTTCCGCTGCTCGGCGGTGGACAACGATCCGGCCGGCTGGTCGCTCGACGACAGCGTGACGCTCGCGAAACGGCTGGGTGCGATCGGCATCGACGTGGTCGACTGTTCCTCCGGCGGCATCGCCGGGCCGGCCACCGCCTCTGCCACCGCGCCGCGCGGGCTCGGCTTCCAGGTGCCGTTCTCCGAGCGCATCCGCCGCGAGGCGGGCATCGCCACCATGGCGGTCGGCCTCATCATCGATCCGGCCCATGCCGAGGCGGTGCTGGTCGAGGGCAAGGCGGACCTGATTGCGATCGGGCGCGAAGCGCTCTTCGATCCCAACTGGCCGCATCACGCGGCGGCAGCGCTCGGCGCCGATCCGCGCTTCGAGGCCTGGCCCAGGCAGTACGGCTGGTGGCTCACCCGGCGGGAATCGACCCTGCGGGATCTCGGCGTCCGGCGCAAGCCGTAGCCGTGGTCGACGGCGCGGGCGAGGGCAGCAGGAAGGCGAGCGCCTCGGCCGCCGGCCGGGCGACTTTCAGGTGCACGAAGTCGTCCGCGCGCGTGCGGCCGAGGTTCACCGCCGCCACCGGCAGCCCGAGCTCGCGCGCCTGCCTCGCGAAGCGAAAGCTCGAGAAGACCGTGAGCGAGGAGCCAACCACCAGCAGGGCGTCGGATGCGGCGAGCGCGGCCGTCGCGGACTGCACGCGGTCGCGCGGCACCGCCTCGCCGTAGAACACCACGTCCGGCTTCAGCATGCCGCCGCAGGCCTCGCAGGAGGGGATGCGGAAGGCATCCAGCTCCAGCCCGTCGATGTCCGCATCGCCGTCGGGCGCGACCCGGGCCACGAATGCGGGCCAGCCGGGGTTGGCGGCGTCGAGCCGGCGCTGGAAATCCGCGCGCGGGCTGCGCGTGCCGCAGTCGAGGCAGGCGATTCGATCGAGCCGCCCGTGCAGGTCGATCACTTCGCGGCTGCCGGCCCGCTGGTGCAGGCCGTCGACATTCTGGGTGATCAGCACCGACATCCGGCCGCGCAGCTCCAGCGCCGCAAGCGCGACGTGGACGTCGTTCGGCTGCGCCGCCGCCATCAGCGGCCAGCCCGCCATGCTGCGTGCCCAGTAGCGCCGGCGCCCCGCCTCGCTGCCGGTGAACACCTGATAGGTCATGGGCGGGGGACGCTTCCAGGCGCCTTCGAGGTCGCGGTAATCCGGGATGCCGGAGTCCGTGCTGGCGCCGGCCCCGGTCAGCACGGCGATGCGTCGATGCAGGTGGACGAAGCGGTGAAGGTCCTCGATGGTGCCGGCCGGATCATCCAACCGGCCGTCGCGCGTGTGCTGCATCTCCATGCGGCCATTCTGCATCAGGTCCACGAGGCGGGCCGGGAACAGCCCGTCGGCAGGAAGTGCAGGCCGTGCCGGAGTAACATCGCCGTTCGGCCGGGAAGGGTGGCAGAGTGGTCGATTGCACCGGTCTTGAAAACCGGCGACGGGCAACCGTCCGTGGGTTCGAATCCCACCCCTTCCGCCACCACTTCAAAGCGTGCCGGCACCGGACGACGCAAGCCCACGCGCTTTCGCGGCAGTCCTCGCCGCCACCTCCAAATCCCGGTGCATGGTCTCCTTGTTGAGCCGCCACCAGGCGAGCAGGGCGTCGAAGTCGCCACCGAACTTCCGGGCCTTCAGATCGTCGTTGATGGCCCCGCACGCCATCGCCGTTTCCCTGTCCACGCGTCGCGTGGTCGCGGTGTAGTCGCAAAGCCAGAACGCCCACTCCAACTCGGAAAGCGCACGAGCTTCCTGCATTGCCTGCGCCTGGACTGCGCCGCCGTAGGAGAAACAGGTGACGGCGATCACCGCCGCCACGGCGTGTACGGAGTGCACATGGATTGATAGCAGCCGGAGGTTCCGTTTCATGATGTCATCCCCCTCTGTTGACCGACTTGACTGACGAGCTGCCGAAGGCCGAACGGTAACCGTCGGCTCCCGTCCCCGAAATACCGCGATTCCGGTACCGCTCGATCCGGCGCGACCCGGTTGGGTGCGCAGGAGACATGCACTCTTCGTGCCATCCGCTCACGGCGGCAGCCCTGGCGTGGACAAGAGGCGCGCGGCATCCGGCGACCACGCACGCGCTGATCGCCGTTCCGTCGGTGGCGACGGCCGCCGTCGGATCAGACGGAAACCGTCGGGCTCGTCAGGCCGGCTTGGGAGGGCGGGCATTGCGCGGGTGTCGCGCTGCCTGCGCTATCGTGCCCGACAGATCATCTCCACCGGCGCCGCGATACCCCGCTCGACGATGCCGGTGTAGTTGGCCATCTTGACCGGCACGTCGGCGATCAGCACATGCAGGCCGAGCGGCGGCGGCCCTCCGGCGGCGGCCCTGGCCCTCATCTCCGCCATGAAGGCCAGGGCGAAGTCGCGGCGGTTGCGCTCTTCGGTGACTTCGAAGCCGGCGGCCTCGAGCGCCGTCCGGTACGCCTGGGGCGTCTCGACGAAGCTCGTCTGCGAGCCGGTTGCCCAGGGCAGCGGGAAGGCCAGCTCGCCGTCACCGACGCGCATGACATCGAAGACCGCGAGCTGGCCGCCCGGTGCGACGACGCGGCGGATCTCCCGGAAGAGCCTTGCCTTGTCCTCGATGTTCATACCGACGTGCAGCATCCATGCTCCTTCGAACGCCCCTGCTCCGAAGGGCAGGCTCAGCGCACTGGCCTTCCGATACTGCACGCGGTCGGCAAGTCCCACCCGGCGCGCCAGCGCCGTCGCGGTTTCCACGAAGCTTGGCGTGAGATCGACGCCGGTGACGCGGCAGCCGCGGGTCTCGGCCAGGTAGCGGGACGGGCCGCCGATCCCGCAGCCGATATCGAGGATGTGCATGCCGTCGTGAAAATCCAGTCGTTCGGCAAGATCGATGGTCGCCTGCCGCGCCCCGGTATGGAACTCGTCCACCGGCGAAAGGTCCGACGGCACCAGGCGGGCGATGTCCTTGCCCGATGCTGCCAGCGCGTCCAGGATCGCGCGTTCGAGGTCGCCGCGCGCGTAGTGCTGCTCGACGCCGCGCTCGAGATCGTTCCCGCTCTCCGGCGCGATGCGACCTGCGGCCTGCAGCGTCGATTTCCCGGTGGTGCTGCTTGCGATGGATGCCATGGAAGTTCTCCCCATGTTGTTACGACGCCGGCCCATTCTGTGCCGCAGCCGCGCCCGGGGATACTCCACGAAATGTAGTGGCGGCGCGCCACGGCGGGCGTAAGATGGCTTGGCCGCAACTCCGCTCGCGGAGGCACTGCATGCGAGGCTATGGCCAGTTCTGCCCGGTTGCGAAGGCCGCCGAGCTGTTCTGCGAGCGCTGGACGGCGCTCATCCTGCGCGACCTCGCCTCCGGGGCAACGCGCTTCTCAGAGCTGCAGCGCGGCGTTCCGACGGCCTCGCCGACGCTGCTTGCGCGCCGCCTGCATCAGCTGGAAGCCGAAGGCATCGTCGAGCGACGGTCGGCCGGAAGCCGCCGCGGCTGGACTTATCACCTTACCCCCGCCGGTCGCGACTTCGGGCCGGTGATCGAAGGGCTCGGCATCTGGGGGCAGCGCTGGGCGCGGCGCGAGCTCGCCGCGCACGAACTCGACCTGAAGCTGCTGTTGTGGGGGCTCGAGCGCAGCGTGCGGCCGAATGCGTTCGGCGAACGCCGCTGTGTCGTGCGGATGACCTTCGCCGACCAGCCGGTGCGTGTGCGCGAGTGGTGGTTCGTCAACGACGGCGGACAGCTCGAGATGTGCAAGGACGATCCGGGCTTCGACGTCGACCTCTACCTCGAGGCAACCCTGCCGACCATGATCCGGGTGTATCGCGGGGACGTGACGCTCGCCGGCGCGATCGAGCAGGGCGGCATCCAGGTCACCGGCCTTGCCTGGGCGCGGCGGGCGCTGTCGCGATGGCTGCTACCGGGCCCGCTCGCGGAAGTGAAGTCGATGCGCAGCGGCTTGCCTGCAGAGGCGCGCGGGCCGGATCGGCTGCCGCTGCGGGACCCTCAGGCCGCGAAGGCCTCCTCGGCCGCCACCGCTGCCGGAATCGCTCGAAGCGCCGCCGCGATCCCGGCGGCCCGTGCCGCGTCCCCCATGGCGGTGCCCTCGGCCCGGACGATGCGCACGTCCGTGATTCCGAAGAAGCCGAAGATGACCCTGAGATAGCTCTCCTGGTGCGCCATGGCCTCGGCCTCCACGCTGCCGCTGTAGACGCCGCCACGCGAGGACGCAACGATCACGGTCTTGTCGCCGGCAAGGCCGACCGCGCCCTGGTCGGTGTACTTGAACGTCCGGCCGGCTTGGGCCAGACGGTCGATCCATGCCTTGAGCTGGGTCGGGATGGTGAAGTTGTAGAGCGGCGCGCCGACCACGATGACGTCGGCCGCGAGGAACTGGCTGACCAGCCGTTCCGAGACCGCGTTCTCGCGGCGTTGCGCCTCGGTCGGCGCCGCCTGCAGGCCGAACTTGGCGCCCAGCGCATCGGGGCCGAAATGGGCCGGCGCGGCGGTTGCGAGATCGACGTGCTCGACCTGGGTTGCGGGATGCCGTCGCCGCCACTGCGCCACGATCTCGCGGGTGAGTTGCCGGGAGACCGAGCCGTCTCCGAGGATGCTGGAATCGACGTGAAGCAGTTTCATGTGGGGCTCCTGTGTTTGGATCAGCCGCGTTGTTGCGGCGCGATGATTGATTCTAGTTTTGTAGCGGAACCCCGATAAGTAGGCGAAAATGAGCTTCAACGTTCCATAAACGTAACGAACGCTCAGGAGCATTGGGTGCAGGACCTCAACGACATGGTGCTGTTCGCGGAGGTGATGGAGCACCGCGGGTTCGCCGCCGCGGGACGGGTGCTCGGTCTGCCCAAGTCGCGCCTGTCGCGCCGGGTGGCTCGGCTGGAGGAGCAGCTGGGTGTGCGGCTGCTCGAGCGCAGCTCGCGGCGGCTTTCGCTCACCCCGGCCGGCGAGCTCTTCCTCGGGCACTGCCTGGAGATGCGCGAGAGCGCACGGGCGGCCTTCGAGTCGGTCCTCCAGATCCAGAAGGAGCCGCGCGGCACGGTTCGCCTTGCCTGCCCCGTGGCGCTGGCGGAGGGAATCCTGGCGCAGCTCCTGCCCCGGTTCCTGGATCGTTATCCGCTGGTCCGGGTCGAAATGCGGGCGCTCAATCGGCCGGTGGATCCGATCGACGAGGGCATGGACATCGCGCTGCGGGTGCGGCCGGCGATCGAGGACAGCACGTCGCTCGTGGCCAGGACCTTCGGCACCAGCTGCGGCGTGCTGGTCGCGAGCCCGGAGCTGCTCCGGCGGCAGGGACCGATCCGGGCCGTGGAAGAGCTGTCGCGGCTCGACACGGTGGCGACCGCTTCCGGCGCGGGCGCGAACTGGCAGCTCGCCGGCCCGGGCGGCCGCGAGCATGTCCACGTGCATTCGCCCCGCTATGTCGCCGACAATCATCTGGCGCTGCTGACGGCGGTCCTGCATGGCATCGGGGCGGCGATCCTGCCGGATTTCCTGTGCCGCGAAGGACGGGCTGCTGGCGCCCTGGTCGAGGTGCTGCCCGGGTGGTCGCCCCCTCCGGGCATCGTGCATGCGGTCTTTCCGGCGCGCCGCGGGCTGATTCCGGCGGTGCGTCACCTGCTCGACTTCCTGGCCGAGCGTCTGCCGGCCGGCGACCTCTTCCAGCCGGGAGGCTGATGCGCGGTACGGCGCCACTTGTTCGCTGGTCAACCGACTGATCGCCCTGCCGTTGACAGGGCGGGCAAGGTTCTTGCCCCTTGCCTTAATTGTTAACTGAGCCCGTTGCGAGCGCGTGCGCGGGGAGGACTAGCATGGTGGTGATTTCCCCGGAGCAGCCTGGCCGGCTGCGCGTACTCGTCGCGGATGACGACCCCGGATCGGCGGCGAGCGTGGCAGAGCTGGTGCGGATCCTCGGACACGAACCCATGGTCGCCAATGGCGGTTCGCGGGCGGTAGAAATCGCCAGTACGACGCCGATCGACGTCGCGCTCCTCGATATCGAGATGCCGGAAATGGACGGACTGGAGGTCGCGCGGCGGCTGTTGCTGCTGCGCCGGCAGGGCGTCTACATCGCGGTGATCACCGGACGGGGATCGGAGGCGGATCTCCAGCTTTCCGCGAGTGCCGGCGCGATCGAGCACCTGGTCAAGCCATGCACCATGAAGGCGCTCACCGGCGTCCTGCGTCGGGCGAACGACTACCTCCGGCGCAATGCGCCGGCGCCGCAGCTGCACTGAGCCTGCGCCGGCAACGGCGACACAGGCCCTGCTTCGCGACTAGATGCGTCGGCGCAGCTTCGCGCCGAAACGCTCGAACTCGTCCTTGAAGAGCAGGGCGGCGAGGCCGATCAGGTACATGACCGCGCCGAGAAGGAAGATGGTGCTTTGGCTCATTGACTTTCGCAATCCAGTTCGCGGGAGCGATGGTAACGCATGCCGCCGTGACCGCCCGGCAGGCGTAGGCGAACTGGATTGTGACGGGCGCTGAGCCGCGCCCGTCAGGTCTACGGATGGAAGGGGGCAGGCGAATGACCGACGCACGGGCCCGGCTCGCCGCGCGCGACAGCGGAGGGGCAAGAGGCAGTTAGCGGCCCACCGCGGAGAGCAGCTGCTGCTTGTTCATCCGGGAGCGTCCCTTGATGCCCTTCGCCTTTGCCTCGTTGTAGAGCTGCGCGAAAGTCCGTCCGGCGGCGCCCGAGTGCGACCGTTTGCCGCCACGGTGCCCGGAGGACACATCCTTCACGCTCGACTTGCTCGCCGTCCTGGCTTCGCCGTGTCGCGCGCGCTCCTTGTTGACGGTGCGTGCCGCGATCTCTTCCGCGACGTCATCCTTGCGTCCACGCTTCTTCAGCCCCTGCTTGATGTGCTGGTACTGGCGTTCGCGCTTGTTGCTCCATCCCGCTTGTGGCATGTCCTTCTCCGGTCTCGTTCACGGACCGGAACGGCAACGGGCATACCTGCGCGCGTCGGCTGCCGGCGGGATTGGAACTTGCCGACCCGCAACCATATTGGGCTGCGAAGGGGATCGACGGCCGGGCGAACCGTGGGGCAACTGATGTCCATCGGGAGCACTGCCGAGACACGATGCACGATCTCCGGGGAGGGAAGATGAAGGACGACTTGCGTCTACGCGTGTTGGTGGTCGATGACGACCCCGATACCGCGGAGAGTCTCGCTGCGCTCGTGGGACTCAACGGACATGACGCGCGGGTGGCGCTTGACGGCCGCAGTGCCATCCGGCTGGTGCGCAACGACGACTTCCACCTGGTGCTGCTCGACATCGGGCTGCCGGACATGGACGGCTACGAGGTGGCCCGGCGCCTGACGCTGCTCGGCCAGCGCAGCCTGAGCATCGTCGCGCTGACCGGCTACAGCAGCGACGAGGATCTCCGGCGCTCCGACGGAGCCGGGCTGGACGATCACATCGTCAAGCCGTGTGGCAGCGACCAGCTGCAGCGCATCCTGGAAGACGCGATCGCGAAGGCCAGGGACGCCTGAGGCCGGCGGCGCCGTTCGGCGTGGATCCGGCGCGGTCCCGACGCATCGCGGGCCACGGTACCGACCGGCCGCGCGGTTCAGTGCAGCGTCCGCCCCTGCCGCGCTGCCGCTTCGGCCTTCAGCGTGCTGCCGATCATCGAGCGCACCGATTCGTAGCCCCGGTGCTTCTCGAAGAAGTGCTTGTCCAGCCAGAGGAAATGTCCGAGGAGGTCCTCCGGGGTGGCAGTGCGCATGTTCTCCAGGAACTCGTCGAAGTAGTCCTTCGCCACCTGGTACCAGCGATCCTGCGACAGCCGCGACGCCACGCCGGTGCGGGCGCATTCGGCGGTGTAGACCTCGTCGATCACCTCTGCGGTCTTCTCCGAGAAGGTCGCGAAGGTGAGCAGCGTCGCGAAGGCCTCCACTTCACGGCCCGGCTCGATGGCGCCGACGAAGGCGAGCTCGCTGCCGTCGACGACGAGGGCGGGGGGCATGAACATTTGCTCTTGCATTGTCGATCGGTCGTGGTTGGAACCTGAGCAATGGTTGCCGTGCAGTCACCGCCTGTCTGCCGAAAACTTCACGGGCGCCTCCTGCTGGCGCTCGGCGCGCATTCCGTCACGGCGGCGACGCCCGAGAAGTGGCAGCGCGCGTTGGCGCAAGCGCCGTGCCGGGCCGCGCGCCGGCGGCATCGACATGCCGGCCGCGCCGGCATAATCACGTCATGAGCATCCTGTTCCGGCTTGCGCCTGGCCGGCGATCGTGACCGCGCCGGCCCTGCACTATTGCGTTGCACCGCCGGCAAACCCGCGCTGGCTGGTCGTCTGCCTCTGCGCCGAATGGTGCGGCACCTGCCGCGACTATCGCGCGCCCATGCAGGAGGTGGCGGCGGAGCTTCCGGCGCATGCCTTCGCCTGGATCGACATCGAGGACGAGCCGGAGCTTGTCGGCGACATCGACATCGAGACCTTTCCGACGCTGCTGGTGATGGACGGGCCGCAGGTGCTCTTCTACGGACCGGTGCTGCCCGGGGCGGATGGCCTGCGCCGGTTGCTGCGCGCATTGCAGGAGAACGGGCCGCAGCCGGTCGCGCTGGATGACGAGGTGCGCGCATTGGTCGCGCGGCTGCAGCCGGGGGCAAGGCCCCCCAGGACGGGCTGAGCCCGTCCTGCGCCCTGGGCGACTTTTGCCACGGCGGTTCGCGCCGACCTCTGGGAACATCGGGGGCTCATGGCTCAATTCGGTCACCTGATCAGCGGCGCTGCCTGGTCCGTCGCCGGCAAGGTCTTCCAGTTCCTGCTCGGACTGGTGACCCTGGCCGCGGTCGCGCGCCTGGTGGGTCCCGAGGCGTACGGCATCTATGCCCTGGCCTGGCTCGCCGTCGGCATCTTCGAGATCCTGGTCGGTGGGGCGCCGGTGGACACGCTCATCCAGCGGCGCGTCGCCACGCCGGGACACTTCAACGCGACCTTCTGGGCGTCGTTGGCCCTGTCGCTCCTCGGCCTCGCGTTCCTGTGGAGCACGGCCGACGTGCTGGCCGGATGGCTCTCCGGCGGCGCGATGCTCGCGGCGATCCTGCCGGTGCGCGCTTTCGTGTTCGTGTTCCGGGCGGTGGCGGTCGGGCCGACGGCCACGCTGATGCGCGCGTCGCGTTTCCGGACGGTCGCGAAGGCCGAGATGGGCGCCTCGATCGTCGGCAACATGGTTGGGCTCGGCATGGCCTTCGGGGGCTGCGGCATCTGGAGCCTGGTCGGCATGGAGCTCGCCCGTGCCGCGGTGCTCACCATCGCGCTCTACCTGGCTTCGGGATGGCGGCCGGGCGTGCGCATGCGGTTCGCCGACTTCACCGATCTGCTCGCATTCAACGCCAGCACCTGGGGCTCCTGGGGGCTCAACTACGTCGAGAACCAGATGCCCCGCTTCGTCATCGCCTCGGCGTTGGGACCGCAGGCGGTCGGCTACTATGCGCTCGCGCAGCGCCTCTGCGACCAGGTCTGCGAGATCCTGATGGCGCCGGCGTACAACGTGGTGCAGGCCGGCGTCGCCCGTGCCCAGGACGACATCCGCAACGCCCGACGGCTCGCCCAGGGGACGCTGCGGGTCACCGCGGTGATCGCCTGTCCGCTCTTCCTCGGCCTGGCAGCACTCGCCCCGGTGCTGGTGCCGACCGTCTTCGGCCCGGAGTGGATCGACGCGGTGCCGGTGGTGGCCCTGCTGATGCTGCTCGGCATCCGGGCATCGATGTCGACCATCCAGGCCGCGGTGATCCGCGGCATGGGCAAGGCGCACTGGGAGATGGCCGGCGCCGCGCTTTCGGCCAGCATGTCGCTCACGCTGGTGACGCTGGCTGCGCCCCACGGGCTGCTGCACGCGGCCGCGGCGGTGGTGGTGGGCGCCTGGCTCGCATGGCCGCTCGATGCCTGGTTCGTGCGTCGCCTCACCGGACTGCCGTTCTCGCGACAAGGCGGCGCCGGCACCCGGGCGTCCGTCTCGGGCCTCGCCATGGCGCTTGCCGTCGTCGCGCTGATACCGCCGCTCGTCGAGGTGTTGCCGGGCGTTGCCGTCATCGCGCTGCTGGTGCCGCTCGGTGCGGTCGTCTACTGGGCGATGCTGTGCGTGCTCATGCCGGCTGCGGCCGAGATCATCGGGCGGGTGGTGCTCGCGCTCGCGCGCCGCGATCTCGGCGCGGTGCGCAACTCCCTCGCGTCGCTGGGGACCTAGCCGGTCGCCCCGGTCGGCGCCGGCCTCCTAGGCGACCGCGCCGGCCGCGCGTGCCTGCCGCGCCCGCCGGAACCGGCGCACCAGCATCGGTGCCACCAGCAGGACCAGCGTCAGCGCAAGGAAGCTCGCCGAGATCGGTCGGCTGATGAACACGGTCATGTCGCCCTGGCTGATCGCGAGCGCGCGGCGCAACTGGGTCTCCGCCATCGGCCCGAGGATCAGGCCGATGATCGCCGGCGCGGTCGGGAAGCCGTAGCGGCGCATGCCGAATCCGAGCAGGCCGAAGACCAGCAGCACCGCGAGATCGACCACCGACTGGTGCAGGCTGTACGCACCGAGCGTGGCGAACACCAGGATGCCCGCGTAGAGCTGCGGCCGGGGAATGTCCAGCACCTTGACCCAGAGGCCGATCAGCGGCAGGTTCAGCACCAGCAAGAGCAGGTTGCCGACGTAGAGGCTGGCGATGAGGGTCCACACCAGGTCGGCCTGGGAGACGAACAGCAGGGGCCCGGGCTGGATGCCGTAGTTCTGGAAGGCCGCGAGCAGGATGGCGGCCGTGGCGGAGGTCGGTATGCCGAGGGTGAGGAGCGGCACCAGCACGCCCGAGGCGGCCGCATTGTTCGCCGCTTCCGGCCCGGCCACTCCCTCGATCGCTCCCTTGCCGAACTCCTCCGGGTAGCGGGTCAGCTTCTTCTCCATCGCATAGGAGAGGAAGGTCGGGATCTCGGCGCCGCCTGCCGGAATGGTGCCGAAGGGAAAGCCGATCGCCGTGGCCCGCAGCCACGCCGGCCATGAGCGGCGCCAGTC
>JAEWEW010000195.1 GCA_023389175.1 Pseudomonadota bacterium
GCACAGGGCTGGACGAGGCCGAGCTCGCGCGGCGGGAGCATCCGGACGAGCCGGACCCTGCGGACGGCGCCGGCCGCTGATCCGGCTCCGGCATGGAACACGACAAGGGAGAATCACTCAATGAAGACGAGCAACAAGGCAACCACTGTCTGGGAAGGCTCCGGCAAGCAGGGCAAGGGCAGCTACACCACGCCGAGCGGCGTCCTGGATGCGGCGACCATCTCGTTTCGCAAGCGCTTCGAGGGCGAGCAGGGCACCAATCCGGAGGAGCTGATCGCCGCGGCCCATGCCGGCTGCTTCTCGATGGCGCTCGCCGTCCAGCTCGAGCAGGCGGGATTCACGGCCGAGCGGCTGGAGACGAGCGCCGTGGTGACACTGGAGAAGGTGCCGGACGGCTTCTCCATCACGCGATCGGACCTGACGCTCCGTGCGCGGGTGCCGGGCATCGAGCGGGAGGCGTTTGGCAGGCTTGCCGATGCCGCCAAGACCGGCTGCCCGGTGTCGAAGCTGCTGAAGGCCGAGGTCTCGCTGCAGTGGGAGCTGGCCTGACGCGCCGGCGTCCTGCGCTCCGCGACGTCCGGCGTTGCGCGGTGGCGTCGGCAGTTGGGAACCTCAGATCGCGAGCAGCGGCTCCTTGCTCCGCGGCATCGCGTCGGACAGCGAGAACTCGCCGTCGATGCGGTCGCGCTGCTCGTCGGTGAGCCCGACGTCGCGGAAGTGGTGGTCGCCGCGCTCCAGGCATTCGGCGGCGGCCTGCGCCAGCCGCACCGCCCGCACCACGTCACGGTGTGGCTCGGACGCTTCGCCGTCGTCATGGTGCAGCTCGATCGCCTCGACCACCACGTCCGGCAGGCCCCAGACATCCGCGAGATAGGCACCCACCGCGACATGGCTGGTGCCGAGGAAGCTTATCTCGACCTCGGCGAGCGGCCGGCGGCTGCGCTCGGCATGGCGCAGCGCGAGGGAGTAGCGCTTGTTCATGCCGACGGCGAGCGCGAGCATGCCGATGTCATGCAGCAGCCCGGCGGTGAAGGCATCGTCCCGGCTGCGGGAGTCCGTCACCAGCGACCGGGCCAGCCGTGCACAGAGCAGTGAATGACGCTGCAGCCGCGCCGTGGAGAAGCCGTCCACGGTGGGGCAGCTGTCGGCCGCGGCGAAGACGGTGGACAGCAGCACCAGCGCGCGCAGCGACGTGAGGCCGAGGTAGCTCACCGCCTGCGGCACCGAGGCCACCTTGAACGGCAGCCCGAAGAACGCGGAATTCACCACCTGCAGCAGCTTGGCCGACAGCGCCGGGTCGCTCGCGATCACCACCGAGATCTGGTCGATGGTGGCATCGGCCTGCGCCATCACGTTGACCAGCCGGGGATAGGTGCTCGACGACGACGGTAGGGAGGCGAGCCGGCCCACGACGGTGCGTACCAGCGGGTTGTCGGTGCGCGGCCAGGCGCCGAGCACGCTCTGCAGGTTCGCCACCAGGGTCTGCCGGTCCCAGGGCTTGGCGACGAAGCGCTGGGCGACGGCGATCGCGCGGTCCAGCTCGCCGCCTTCCAGTGGCTCGGCCAGCAGCACGCGGATGATCGACGGATGCTGGATCCGGATCCGCTCGAGCAGCTCGGCGCCGTCCATGCCGGGTAGCCGCAGGTCGGTGAACACCACGTCGAACCAGCGGTTGGCCAGCAGGTTGAGCGCGGCCTGCGCCGAGGTGACGAACGTGGGGTGCCAGCCGGTCGACTGGTCTTCCAGCGCGGTCCTGAGCGCATCGAGGGCCGCGGGGTCGCTGTCGACGAAGAGAATCTGGTTCACATGCGCCTTCCGATTGCAGGGACGGCCCGCCTCGCGGACGAGGCACGGCCCATGAACGACCTCTCGGCCCGGGACGGGTAGAGTTGAGGTCCGCGACCGCGCGGGCCGGACGATCGGAAGGCCGCGGCGGACGAGCGCGCGCCCTGGAGGTGACGACCATGTCAGACCGTGTCTTTCGGCAGGAAACGCTGGCCATCCACGCCGGGCAGGTGCCGGACGCCGTGACCGGCGCCCGGGCGCTGCCGATCTACCAGACGACCAGCTACGTCTTCGACAGCGCGGACCACGCGGCCAGCCTCTTCAACCTCCAGACCTTCGGCAACGTGTACTCGCGGCTGTCCAACCCGACCGTGGCGGCGCTGGAGCAGCGGGTTGCCGCGCTGGAAGGCGGGCGCGCGGCGGTGGCGAGCGCGAGCGGCATGGCAGCCGAGGCGATGGCGCTGATGACCCTGCTCGAGGCCGGAGACCACGTGGTCGCGGCCGGCGCGCTCTATGGCGGCAGCGTCACCATGCTGGCGGTCAACCTGCGCAAGCTGGGTATCGAGACCTCCTTCGTCGATGCAGCCGACCCGGCCGCGTTCGCCGCCGCGATCCGGCCGCGGACCCGCGCGCTCTTCGTCGAGAGCCTCGGCAACCCGAGCCTGGTGATCGCGGATCTGGCCGCGCTCGCCGACGTCGCCCATGCCCACGGCGTGCCGCTCATCGTGGACAACACCGTGCCGAGCCCGTTCCTCTGCAATCCGTTCGAGCACGGCGCCGACATCGTCGTGCACAGCGCGACCAAGTACCTGGGCGGCCACGGCACCACGCTCGGCGGCATCGTCGTCGAAAGCGGCCGCTTCCCCTGGGACAACGGCAACTTCCCCGGAATGATCGAGCCGTCCCCCGGCTATCACGGCGTGCGGTGGTACGAGACCTTCGGCGACTTCGGCTTCACCATGCGCTGCCGGATGGAGACCCTGCGAGTCTTCGGCGCGGCGCTCTCGCCCATGAGCGCCTGGCAGATCCTGCAGGGTGTCGAGACGCTGCCGCTGCGCATGGAGCGTCATTGCGCGAACGCGCTGGCGGTGGCCCGCTTCCTGCGGGACGACCCGCGTGTGAGCTTCGTGAACTATCCGGGGCTGCCGGATCATCCGCAGCACGAGCTGATGCGGCGCCAGATGCGCGGCGCCTCCGGTCTGCTTGCCTTCGGAGTCAAGGGCGGCGAGGCGGCGGGCGTGCGGTTCATCGAGTCCGTCCGGTTCCTCAGCCACCTGGTCAACATCGGCGACACCCGCACGCTGGTCAGCCATCCGGCGAGCACGACGCACCGCCAGCTCGACGAGGCGCAACTCGCCGCGGCAGGCGTGACCCCGGAGATGATCCGCATCTCCGTCGGGCTGGAGCATATCGACGACATCCTCTGGGACCTGGACCAGGCACTGGCCCGTGCGACCGGCTGATCAGTACGGCGCTGCCGCCTCGTACTCCGCCGCAAGCCCGAGCACGCCGAGGTCGTCGCGTGGCGCCCCGATGATCTGCACGCCCATCAGGTCGCGCACCGGGTCGGCATCCGGCGCGGGCGGCTGGGGCGGCACCGGCATGCTGATCGCCGGGCTTCCGGTCAGGGTGGCGTAGGTAACCACCTCCATCCAGCGGTGGTAGGTATCCATGCGCCGGCCTGCCACCTCCTGCGGCCAGTGCAGCTCGGCCGCGAACGGGAACACCTGGGCGCTCGGCAGCACCACGAAGTCGAAGCGCTTAAAGAGCCGTACCCAGGCCTGGTAGAAGGTGGTGCGCACCTGGGAAGCGCGCGCCACCTCGCTCGCCGGCATGGCGAGCGCCCGTTCCACTTCCCATGCCGCCTCGGGCTTCATCAGCGCCCGCGTGGCCGGGTTGCGGTACCACGGAAAGAGCGGCGGCGCGGCGGCGACCGAGCGCAGCGTCATCCAGCACTCCCACAACGCGGCAGGCGGGACGCCGAGGACGCCGGCACCCGGCGTCTCGATCCGGCAGCCGATGCCTTCGAGCCGCTTCAGCGCGTCCTCGCAGCGCTCGAGCACCCCGTCGGCAGTCGCGAGATGGCCGTCGAGGTCACCCAGCCAGGCGATGCGCCGCCCGGAGGCCGCCGCGCGGGTGCCCTGGCCCGCCGCAGCGCCGGAACCGAGCGCGAATCGGCTGAACGCCTCGCCGTCTCCGTCGAGCGAGAGCGGGTCGCGCGCGTCGTAGCCTGCCTGCACCGACAGCAGGAGCGCGCAGTCGCGCACGTCGCGGGCCATCGGGCCGGGCGTCCCGAGCTGCGCGATGAACTGGTCGAGCGCCGGCCATGACGGCACGCGCCCGCGCGAGGGCCGCAGGCCCACCACGCGGTTGAAGGCGGCCGGATTGCGGAGCGAACCCATCATGTCGCTGCCATCGGCCACCGGCAGCATGCCGAGCGCGACCGCGACTGCCGCGCCGCCGCTCGAGCCGCCGGCGGTGAGCGAAGGATCGTGCGCATTGCGGGTGACGCCGTGCAGGTCGTTGTAGGTCTGCGACCCCAGGCCGAACTCCGGCGTGTTGGTCTTGCCGATGAAGATGGCACCGGCCGCCCGCATGCGCTCGACGAAGAGGGAGTCGCTCGCCGGCATGTTGTCCTTCAGGATGCGCGAGCCGAGGGTGGTGCGCAGGCCGCGCGTCATCGCGAGATCCTTGATCGCCTGCGGGATGCCGTGCAGCACTCCCAGCCAGCGGCCCTCGGCAAGCAGCGCGTCGTGGCGATCCGCCTCCTCGCGCAATTCGTCCGCCGGTCGCAGCGACACGATGGCGTTGTGCCGCGGGTTGCAGTCCGCGATCCGCGCGAGCACCGCGTCCATCAGCTCGCGGCAGGGCAGGCGGCGGGTGCGGATCGCCTGGGAAAGCTCGCGCAGGCTCGCGCGGGTCGGGTCGTCCATTGCCTCCTCCTGCCCTGGCTCATCCGTCGGCTTGCCAGCCGCCTGCCAGCGCCATCGGCAGTGGCCGTTCCTCCCGCAGATGCACCGTGCTCTGCGGATAGGGTATCTCGATGCCCTCGTGCCGCAGCGCCCGGTAGATCTGCACGCAGAGATCGCTGCGGATCCGCCCGGCAAGCTCCGGCCGCCCGGTCCAGGCGCCCAGCCGGAACTCGAGCGCGTAAGGGCCGAAGCCCGAGAAGAGCGCGTCCGGCGCCGGATAGGCGAGGACATCCTCATGGCGCTCGGCGATCTCGCCGAGCAGCGCCATCACCCGCTCGGGATCGTTGCCGTAGGCCACGCCGATGGGGATCTCGATGCGGCGATGCCGGTCCGACAGGGTCCAGTTGGTCACCTCGCCCGCGATCAGCATCGAGTTGGGGACGATGATCTCGGCCCCCTCGCCGGTGCGCATCACGCAGGAGCGGATGCCGATGCGCTGGATCTGGCCGCCGCGGTTGGCCATCTCCACCGAGTCGCCGACCTTGATCGGCCGCTCGAAGAGCAGGATCAGGCCGGAGACGAAGTTGTTCACGATGCCCTGCAGGCCGAAGCCGACGCCCACGCCCACCGCGCCGGCGATGATTGTGAATCGGTCGAGGTTGATGCCGGTCGACACGATCGCGATCAGCACCGCGCCGAACAGCAGCACGTAGTGCAGGATGGTGGTGAGCGCATAGGGGATGCCGCGCGGCAACGGCAGGCGGGAGAAAACCTCCTCGTCCAGCACGAAGCGCAGCAGCCGCGACAGCAGCACCGCGCCCCAGATGGTGACGATGAAGACCAGCACCGCGCCGGGCGAGATCCCGATCTCGCCAAAGGTCACCGGCTCGGCGAGGAAGCCCGCCATCCAGTCCCGGGCCGGCTCGAGCAGCGAGGCGGAATCCAGGACGGCGCCGAGCCAGGCCACGATCGCCGCCCAGCGGACCAGGCGGCGCGCGCGGCCTTCGAGCAGCGCCTTGTGGTTGCGCACCATCCCGAGGCTCTGCAGCGGCCACAGGTTGAGCGCGAGCCGGATCAGGGCGTAGACGAGCTGCACGCCGGCGTAGAGGATCACCGCGCCGTAGATGGCGCCGAACACCGCGTCCGCGATGAACCGGGCCAGCTGGGTGAAGCCGGAAAGGTCACAGGCGAGCGCCACGGCGAAGCCGAGCAGGGCGGCGCGGATGCCGCGCAGGGTCCAGTTGACGCTGCGCGTGGTCGCTCGCGCCGCTTCCCGGCGCAGCACGCTGTGCCGGTGGAGCAGCCATCCCAGCACGGCCAGCGTGGCCACCATCAGCAGCTGGAACAGCACCCGCTCGATCGCGGGGACCGCGTCCAGCGTTTCCACCAGCCGGCTCGCCACGTACACCACCAGCAAGGCGTAGAGGAAAGGCGCGAGCCGTGGATCGATCACCCGGCGCAGGATCAGGATGCTGGGCGGCAGCGCCACGGCGAGCAGGACCAGGTTGATCTCGCGCGGCGCGTACATCAGCACCCACGGACTGCAGAGCACGGTCGCGATCAGCGTGGCGGCAAGCGGCCGCTCGAACAGCCAGGCGGCCGCGGCCAGGCCCGGTTCCTCGTCCATGCGCAGGCGCAGCTGCCGCCGCGCGAGCCAGAGGCCGGCCAGGAACACCGCGACGATCACCGGCAGCAGGGCGAGCCGCCCCTGGTTCCCGCGCACGTACTCCGCCGCGTTGGCATGGCCGGCGGCTAGATTGGCGCGGATCCCCTGGCCAAGCGACGCCTCCTTGCCGGAGGCCCGCGCCGCTTCGCTCCAGAGCGGCGGCGCATCGCGAACCAGCAACCCGCCGACCGCGACCGCCTTGGCCTGCTTGAGGGCCTCGCGCTGTTCGCCGGCGCGCGCCTGGAAGCGGCTCACGCGGTCCTGGAGCGCGAAGAGCGCCTCGCGCGAGCCTTGCACCCGCTTGCGCACCGCGTCGATCCGCTCCAGCACATCGGCGATGCGCTGGGCGACGCCGCGCGGCAGCTCGTCGGCGCGTGCCTGCTCCTCCGTGGCCTGCCAGATCCGCCGCGTCTGCCCGAGTTGCGCGAGCCGCTGCTCCAGCTCCTCGGCGCGCCGGGTGAGCATCCGCTCCCAGCCGCCGAGACGGCCCTGCAGCGCCTGCAGGTCCGCTTCCGCATCGTCGATGCGTCCGCGCGGCTGGCGACCGGAGAGCGCCACGCGGCTCGCGCGCATGGCCGCATCGAACTCTCGGGCAAACGGCAAGAGATCGTCGGCCACCGCCGCGATCGCGGGCGGCATCGGCAGCGCGTCCTCGATCCCGCGCAGCGTGGCCTCGGCTGCCTCGGCGCTCGCCGGGATGTTCGCCACCGGAATCGGCTTCGGCTCGGGCGCCGGCGCTGCGCCCGGGGC
>JAEWEW010000205.1 GCA_023389175.1 Pseudomonadota bacterium
CCCGAGCGGGTGTCGATGCCGGACTTCGACATCGACTTCTGCCAGGACAGCCGCGGCCGCGTGATCGAGTACGTGCGCCAGAAGTACGGCGCCGAGGCGGTCTCGCAGATCGCCACCTTCGGCACCATGGCGAGCAAGGCGGTGATCCGCGATGCGGGCCGGGTGCTCGACATGCCCTACAGCTTCTGCGACCAGCTCTCCAAGCTGATCCCGGTGGTGCAGGCGAAGCCGCTCTCGCTCGACAAGGCGCTCGAGGAGGAGCCGCTGCTCGCCGAGCGCGAGCGCAACGAGGAGGAGGTGCGGGAGCTGTTCGCGCTTGCGCGCCCGCTCGAGGACATCACCCGCAACGTCGGCATGCACGCGGGCGGCGTCCTGATCGCGCCCGGCCGGCTGACCGACTTCTGCCCGCTCTACAAGGCGCCCGGTACCGACTCGGTCATCAGCCAGTACGACAAGGACGACGTCGAGGCGGTGGGGCTGGTCAAGTTCGACTTCCTCGGGCTGCGCAACCTCACCATCATCGACCTGGCGGTGCGCTACGTGAACCAGCGCCGGCGCGCCGAGGGAACAGAGCCGCTCGACCTGGCCGCGCTCACCTTCGACGACCCGAAGGCCTACCAGGTGCTCAAGGACGGCAACACCGTCGCGATCTTCCAGGTGGAGAGCGACGGGATGAAGAAGCTGCTGAGGAAGCTGCAGCCGGACCGCTTCGAGGACATCATCGCGGTGCTCGCGCTGTACCGCCCGGGTCCGCTCGGCTCCGGCATGGTGGACGACTTCATCCTGCGCAAGCGCGGCCAGCAGAAGATCGACTACTTCCATCCCGACCTGCGCGAGTGCCTGGAGCCGACCTACGGCGTGATCGTCTACCAGGAGCAGGTGATGCAGATCGCGCAGGTCATCGCCGGCTACACGCTGGGCGGCGCGGACCTGCTGCGCCGCGCGATGGGCAAGAAGAAGGCCTCGGAGATGGCCAAGCAGCGGCAGATCTTCATGGAAGGCGCGAAGGCGCGTGGCCAGGATACGGACCTCGCCACGCAGCTCTTCGACCTGATGGAGAAGTTCGCCGAGTACGGCTTCAACAAGTCGCACACGGCTGCCTATGCGGTCGTCACCTACCAGACCGCATGGCTGAAGGCCCACTATCCCGCCGAGTTCATGGCCGCGACGCTGTCGTCGGACATGGACGATACCGACAAGGTCCACCTCTTCGTGCGGGATGCGCAGGCCAACGGCGTGACCGTGCAGGTGCCGGACATCAACCGCTCCGGCTACCGCTTCGAGCCGCAGGATCCGGCGACCATCCGCTACGGCCTGGGCGCGGTTAAGGGCGTCGGGCAGGCGGCCGTGGAGAACGTGATCGCGGAGCGCGAGGCGCGCGGCCCGTACCGGGACCTCTACGATTTCTGCGACCGGATCGACCGCCGGCTGCTCAACCGCCGCGCGGTGGAGGCGCTGGTGCGGGCCGGCGCGTTCGATTCGCTCGACGCGGACCGCGCGCGCATGCTCGCCAATGTGCAGCGGGCGATGGATGCGGCCGAGCAGAACGAGCGTGAGCGCAGCGCCGGCCAGGGCGGGCTGTTCGGTGACCTCGCCCCGGCCTCCTTCGCCGGCGGCGCGCCGGCGCGCGACTGGCTGGTGTGCTCGCCGTGGACCGAGGAGCGGCGGCTGCACGAGGAGAAGGCGGCCCTCGGCTTCTATCTCTCCGGGCATCTCTTCACCGCCTACGAAAGCGAGCTGCGCCGCTTCGTGAAGACCCGGCTTTCCGACCTGCCGCGTCTGGCCGAGAGCGGCCCGGGCGCCACCCAGGTGACTGTCGCCGGCATCGTCGCCGCGCTCACCAGCACGATGACGCGTCGCGGCCGGATGATGCGGGTGACGCTGGACGACAAGACGGCCAGCGAGGAGATCGCCGTCTTCTCCGAGGTGTTCGAGCGCCACCGCAACCTTCTGCGGGCGGACCAGCTGGTGGTGGTGCATGGCAAGCTCTCGCGCGACGACTACAGCGGCGGGCACCGCCTCGGCGTCGAGCGCATCCTGGACCTCGACGGCGCCCGTGCCGAGCATGCCCGCGCGCTGCGCCTGCGCATGAACGGCGAATCGGACGCGGCCCGGCTCGCGTCGCTGCTCGGGCAGTTCCGCATCGGGGAGCCGACCGAGCCGGGATGCCCGGTGGAGATCGAGTACCACAACGGGTCGGCAACGGTTGCGGTGCGGCTCGGCCCGGAGTGGATCGTGCGGCCGGCGGACGCGCTGCTCGCGCAGCTCGCGGACTGGCTTTCGCCCTCCGGCGTGGAACTGGTCTATCGATGAAGCCGGCCGCGAGCGACCGTATCCTGCTGCGCCGGCTGCTCGGGCACGTGAGGCCCCACTGGAGGCTGTTCGCGCTCGGCGTGACGGGGATGATCCTCACCGCGCTCACGGAGCCGGTGTTCCCCGCGATCATGAAGATCCTGCTGGACAACGGGTTCGGCGCCGGCGGGCGGCCGAGCCTCATGTGGCAGGCACCGCTGATGATCATCGGGCTGTTCCTGCTGCGCGGCGTGTTCACCTTCACGATGAACTACGCGATGAACCAGGTGAGCCAGGAGGTGCTCTACGACCTGCGGCAGGCGATGTTCGCCCGCCTGGTGGCGATGCCGATCCGGTTCTTCGCGATGAACCCGTCCGGGGCCGTGATCGCCCGGCTGGTGGCCGACGTGCAGAACGTGACGCAGACGCTGGCCGGCGTGCTGATCATCCTCGTGCGCGACACCTTCGTCATCATCGGCCTGCTCGGCTGGCTGCTCTACCTCAACTGGCAGCTCACCACCATCGCCCTCGTGCTCATCCCCCTGGTGGCGCTCGCCGTGGGTGCTTTCTCGCGCAGGATGCGGCGCCTCTCGGCCGAGCAGATCCGCTATACCGGCGAGCTGACCGGCGTGGTGGAGGAGGCGATCCACAGCAACCCAGTGGTCAAGGTGTACGGCGGCCAGCCCTACGAGCGCTCGCGCTTCGCCGCGGCGAGCGGGCAGCTGCGCGCCTTCGCCCGGCGCATGACCGTCGCCTCGGCGCTGATCGTGCCGATCACGCAGGTGATGGCGGCGATCGCGGTGTCGGTGGTGATTGCGATCGCGCTGTACCAGTCCCAGCACGACCAGACCACCGTCGGCGACTTCGTCTCGTTCATCACCGCGATGCTGATGATCCTCGCGCCGCTCAAGCACCTGGCCGACGTCAACAGCCAGCTGCAGCGGGCGCTCGCCGCGGCCGACGCCGTCTTCCGCTTCATCGACGAGCCGGGCGAGCCGGACGACGGGAGGGTGGCGGTCGAGCGCGTGCGCGGCGACATCCGCTTCGAGAACGTGAGCTTCCGCTATGACCCGTCCTCGCGCCTTGCGCTCTCGCACATCGACCTGCACGTGCGCCCGGGCGAGACGGTGGCGCTGGTCGGCAGCTCCGGCGGCGGCAAGACGACGCTCGCCAACCTGCTGCCGCGCTTCTATCCGGTCACCGAGGGGCGCATCCTGATCGACGACATTCCCATCGAGGACATGCGGCTGCAATCGCTGCGCGGGCAGATCGCCTGGGTCAGCCAGAACGTCATGCTGTTCAACGACTCCATCGCGAACAACGTCGCCTATGGGGATCGCCGGGGCGCATCGGAGGCCGAAGTGCGGGCGGCGCTCGATGCGGCCTACCTCACGGACTTCATCGCGACCCTGCCCGAGGGCATTGACACGCCGATCGGCGACAACGGCATCCGGCTGTCGGGCGGCCAGCGGCAGCGCCTGTCGATCGCCCGGGCGCTGCTCAAGAACGCGCCGATCCTGATCCTCGACGAGGCCACCTCGGCGCTCGATACCGAGTCGGAGCGCTTCGTGCAGGCCGCGCTGGAGCGGTTGATGAAGGGCCAGACGACCATCATCATCGCGCACCGTCTCTCCACCGTGGAGAAGGCCGACCGCATCCTCGTGCTGGCGAGCGGCCGCATCGTCGAGCAGGGCACGCATTCCGAGCTGCTCGCGCGGCAGGGGCTCTATTCCCGGCTGCACGCCGGCGGCGAGCTGGTCACGTGACGGCGGCGACGACGGCCGGGAATGGCCGATCCTGACGGGCGCGAGCCATGCCAAGCGTCGCGCTGATCATCACCACCTACAACCGGCCGGTCGCGCTCGACCGGGTGCTGGACAGCGTCTCGCGCCAGCAGTCGATGCCGGAGCAGGTGATCATCGCGGATGACGGATCGGATGCGCGGACCAGCGCGGTGGTCCGCGCGTGGCAGGGCCGCCTCGGCGCGCCGCTGTTGCATGCCTGGCAGCCGGACGACGGCTTTCGGGCCGCCGCCTCCCGCAACCGGGCAGCACGCGAGGCGGGAACCGACCTGCTGGTCTTCATCGACGGCGACTGCCTGCTGCGGCCCTGCGTCATCGCCGAGCACCGCCGCCTCGCCGAAGCAGGCTGCGCTGTCGCCGGCAACCGGATCCTGCTCTCGCCCAGGCTGACCGCCGCGGTGGAGCAGGGGGCGGTGGATCCGGTCAGCTGGGGGATGCGCGAATGGGCGCGCGCCCGGCTCGCCGGCGACGTTGAGCGCCTCACGCCGCTGCTGACGCTGCCCGGCCAGCGCTGGCGCCGGCTGCGGCCACGCCACTGGCTGCAGGTGAGGAGCTGCAATCTCGCGGTGGCACGCTCGGACTTCGAGCGCGTCAACGGCTTCGAGGAGGAGATGACCGGCTGGGGCTTCGAGGATTCCGACCTTGCCATCCGGCTCATCAATGCCGGGGTCAAGGTGAAGTCCGGCCGCTTCGCCACCGCGGTGCTGCACCTCTGGCACCAGGAGCGGGCACGAGACGATGCGGAGCGTAACCGGCAGCGCGCCCTGGCGGCCCGTCGCCAGGGCGTCGTGCTGGCCACGCTGGGATTGCGGGAGCGGCCTGCGGGCGAGCGCTTCGATCCGCCGGTCGCCGAGGTTTCCAGGGCTGCGGATGCATGATGCCCCCGCAACGAGCGTCGTCGGCAGCATGAAGCCTGCAACCTGGACGGAGCGGGCGGCGCACCTCCTGCTCGCCGCCTACCTGGTCGGGCTGCTCGCAGTGCCGAAGCTGCCGACGAGCATCGCCGCGCTCGCGAGCATCGTCGCGCTGGTGGCCGCTTACGGCACTTGGCGCAATGACGCGCGGGCGGCCTGGCGGCACATGGCGATCCTGGTCGTGCCGGCTGCGGTCTACCTGCTTCATCTGCTCGTGCAGATCGTCGTCGGCATGGCACCCTTCAAGATGTCGAGCCAGGTGCTGGTGGGCGCGCTCGCCCTGGCGGTCGGCCTCTCGGCCGTGCCGGGGCGCCCTGCGGACGTGCGCCGCCTGCTGCTGCCGGCGGCGGCGTTGGGCGCAGTCGGCGCGTCCCTGCTTGCGGTCTGGCAGGTGTGGGGGCTCGGCTACGAGCGGCCGTACGGATGGCTGGGCGCCAATGCCATCGGCAACGGCGCGATCAAGTTCGGCGATCTCGCCGTGGTGCAGGGCGTGCTGTCCTTCGTGCTGGTCGTGAGCGGCATCGAACGGTGGCGACGGCTGCTGGGGCTCGTCGGCCTATTCTGCGGGATGCTCGCGCTCGCGCTCACCCAGACGCGCGGCGGCGTCATCGGCTTCCTGCTCGCCGTGGCGGTGCTAGCGTTCGCGCTCGCGCTGCGCCACCGCCGCCTTGGATCCGCGGGCCGCGCGGCACAGGCGGGACGCGGCGGGCTGCGCCGTGGCACCACGGTCGCGATGGTCGCGGTGGCGGTGGTGCTGACGCTGTCCGCGGCCGGCTTCATGCAGGAGCGATTCGCCCAGATCGAGCCGCAGGTGGAGCGCTACCTCCATGGCGACATCGAGGGCTCGGAAGTCGGGCAGCGACTCGCCCTCTGGCGCGCGGCACTCCGGGGAGGGATGGAGCATCCGCTGACGGGTGTCGGCTTCGGGCGCTTCGGCGACGAAGTCGACCGGCAACGCGCGGCCGGGGACATTCCCGCCTCGCTCAAGATCCAGTACCGGCAGGTGCACAGCGAGTACCTCACGGCCTTCGCAGAAGCCGGCGTCACCGGATTCGCCGCGCTGTTGCTGATGTTCGTCGCGCCGATGGTGATGCTCTTCCGCCGCATCGCCGGCGGCGATGCCTCGCCGGCGGCCTGCGCCGCGCTGGTCACCGCTGCCGCCTTCGCCGGGTTCGCGCTCACCGACGACATGTTCGACCGGCAGATCACGGTGATCGCCTTCTTCCTGCTCAACGCCTGGCTGCTGCGCGCCGCCTGGGAAGCGCGTCGCGAAAGCGGTGCCGGCGTGGTGCCGTGACCATGAAGAGTGGGCTGTCGGTCGCCGTGATCACCGAGAACGAGGCGCATCGGATCGAGCGCTGCCTGCACTCGGTCGATTTCGCCGAGCAGATCGTGGTGGTGGATTGCGGCAGCACCGACGGCACGGTGGCCGCCGCGCGGCGCCTGGGCGCCGAGGTGCGCGTCACGCCGGACTGGCCCGGTTTCGGCGCGCAGAAGAATCGCGCGCTCGCCCATTGCCGCCATCCGTGGGTGCTGTCGATCGATGCGGACGAGGAGGTCTCCGAGGAGCTGCGACGCTCCGTCAAGGCGGTGGTCGACGGCCAGCGCGATGGCGAGGCGAACGGCTACTGGATCCGCCGCACCTCGCGCTTCTGCGGGCAGACCATCCGGTTCGGGCTGTGGCGCAACGACCGGGTGCTGCGCCTGTTCCGCCGGGAAGGCGCCCGCTTCACCGATGACCTGGTCCATGAGCGCGTCCTCTGCGCCGAGCCGCTCGCGACGCTTCCAGGCGAGCTCTTGCACGACAGCGTCGACTCCATCGACGATGCGCGGGAGAAGTACATCCGCTATGCGCGCGCCGGCGCGATACAGTTGCGCGCACGCGGCAAGGGCGGCCTTGCGGCCGCCTGGATCCATGCGATCTGGAGCTTCTTTCGCGGCTACGTGCTGCGGCTCGGCTTCCTGGACGGTCGCAACGGCTTGATACTGGCCTACCTCATGGCCCAGGGCACCTACTGGCGCTACCGCTGGGCGGGGCGCGATCCGGAACAGCAAGGAGGATGAGCATGGCGACGAAGGCCGCAGGAAGATCCGGAGCGGCGCAGCGGCCGGTGCCCGGAAACGACAAGACGACGCCCACGCCGGACCGCTATCCGCCAGCCGAGCTGTCCTCCCTGCCGCCGGACTTGCGCGAGCGGATCGTCGCGGTCCAGGAGAAGGCCGGGTTCGTGCCGAACGTCTTCCTGAAGCTTGCCCGCCGCCCGGCGGAGTTTCGCGCCTTCTTCGCCTACCATGACGCGCTGATGCTCGGCGACGGCCCGCTCAGCAAGGCCGAGCGCGAGATGATCGTGGTCGCGACCAGCGCGCTCAACGACTGCCTCTACTGCGTGGTCGCCCATGGGGCGATCCTGCGCATCTACGCGAAGGATCCGCTGATCGCCGACCAACTGGCGGTCAACTACCGCAAGGCGCCGATCACGGCTCGGCAGCGCGCCATGCTCGACTTCGCCTGCAAGGTCGCCACCGACTCCGCGGCGCTCGGCGACGAGGACTTCGCCCGCCTGCGCGAGCACGGGTTCGACGCGGAGGCGGCCTGGGACATCGCCGCCATCGCCGCCTTCTTCGCGCTCTCCAACCGGATGGCGAACGCGAGCGGGATGATGCCGAACGAGGCGTTCTACCCGATGGGGCGGTAGCGTCTCAGGCGGCCGCGGCGCCGACCTGCGCCTGGCGCCGCAGGACGAACTGCTCGATGTCGTCGAGCTGCTGCCCCTTTACCGGCACGTGCCGCCCGGGGTAGTTGTTCAGGCGCAGCTCGATCTGGGTCTCGTGGCTGGATCTCGTCGCCCGTGAACGACCCGCCGCCCGGCGGGTCGTCCAGGCGCCTCAGGGCGCCGTGAAGTCGAAGCTCCGGGTGACGTCGACGGCCCCGTCGAGTACGACCGCGGCCCGCTGCAGCGGCAGGTCGCTGTCCGGGACGGCCGCCTCCACCTCGTACTCGGCGGGTTCGGAAGCAGGGGAGGCCTGGTTGAAGACGAGCGAGCCGGTGGCATAGTCGGCGACCCGCACCGGCACGACCGGAAGCGTCATCGAATACGGCGCGTCGGTCGCCGTGTCCGACGCAATCTCCACGCGCAGCCCGGCCACCGCGCGGATCGCTCGCACGCGGGCCGCGATCTCCGCGAGCGACGGTGGCAGGGACACCTCGCCTTCGACCGTCGCCTCGTCGACAACCGGGCCAAGGTCGATCTCGGGCAGGGTGGTGGGCGCCCCTTCCGTCACCGGTATGCCTTTCACGGCCACGGTGGCGCGGCCAGGCTTCGTGACCACGAGCGTGTAGTCGCCGGTTGCGGACTCCGGCAACGGCGAGAGCGTGAAGGTGCCGTCGGATCTCGCGGTGGTGGCGCGCAGTACCACCGGGTAGCCGTCGGCGTCGCTGCCTTGCGCGGTCACCACGGCGCCGGCGCCGTCCACGATGCTGCCGTCGATCGCCAGCTTGCCGGCGGCAGCGATCGGGATGACCGAGATCACCGGCTTGAGGTTGTAGTTGCCGCTGCTGCCGGCCTTCACCACCGACCGGCAGGCGTCGAAGTCGAGCACGAGGTCCATCGTCTCGCCTGCGGCGACCTCGAAGCCGTGCACCAGCTTGAGCCCGCTCTGCTGAGCGCTCGGCGTGCGCAGCGGGATCTCTGCCTTGGAGGGATCATCCGTGAGGACGATGCTGTTGGCCGGCGCGCCGGCGCCGTTCGGCTCGAGCACCAGACGCACCTGCGAGTAGCGGCCGGCTTCGAGCTGCACATCGCCCAGGGACTCCAGCACGCCGTTCTGCAGCTGCAGCAGGTCGATCCTGCGGCTCGGGGTCACGGCGATGTCCGACCAGGCGCCGTCGTCCTCGGACGCGCTGTCGGAACGGTGGATCCTGACCTTCGAGACGGTGACGTTCACCGCGTCGTAACCGCAGGCCGGCGCATCCGTGAGCGAGACCCGGACGGTGCCGGTGCCGGCGGCCGGTGAATCGGAGCCACCACCGCAACCGAGTGCGACGGTGACGGTCGCGAGGGCGAGGACGAGCGGCAAGCGGGCTTTCCGGAAGTTCGTTCGATACAGCGACATGGTGCTTCTGGCCGGGGGCCGGCGTGGTGATGGTGCCGCAATCCTAGCGAACGGCCGGTCGCCGCGGCCGCCGCGGCGCGGCGCACGGCGCCCGGTGGTCGATGACGGAGGACGGGCGGCCGCCTACAATCGAACGGTAGGCCACGCGCAGGCGGCAGGCCGATCCAACTCCACGGGACTCGCGGCATGCAACAGAAGATCCTCGTTGCCATCGACGGCGGCGAACCATCGCAGCGCGCACTCGCGCATGCCATCGCGCTGGTGTCGCGCACCGGCGGCGGCGCCCACTTGCGTCTTCTCTACGTCCTCGATGACGCCCTGGACCAGAGCGATCTGATCGCCGAGGGCAATGCCGCGCTTGCCGAGGCGGCGCGAACGGTCGCCGCGGCCGGCATCGACGCGTCCCAGGTGATGCGGCCGAGCAGCGGTGGCACCATCGCGTCGGCGATCCTCGCAGAGGCAAACGAATGCCGCGCGGACCTGATCGCCCTGGGCACGCATGGGCGCAAGGGCCTGCGGCGTGCGATCGTCGGCAGCGTGGCGGAAGGCGTGATCCGCGACAGCCGCCTGCCGGTGTTCCTGTCGCCGCAACCGCGGGACTAGCAGGTCGGCCGCTCTTCCGGCGCAGCGGCTTGCCGCTGAACGATTCCTGCTGTCTCCCGGTGTCGCGTCCGCGTCCCTCCCTGGCTATCCTTGGAGACCAGCGTGAGCACTTCCGAGCGCGAGCCGTACCGCCCTGCGAATCTCGAGCGCCTCCGGGCGCTGGACGATCCCGCCTACCTGAGCGCGCTGATCGGCCGGATCTACGACTGTTCCCTGCAGCCGGAACGCTGGCTGACGGTGTTCAGGGAGATCGGCGGCCTGATCGGGGCAAGGCGAGGAATGATCGGAATGGGGGTTGTCGCCGGTCCCACGGCCATCATGAACGTCCAGTTCGGGCTGGACGACTTCACCGGCGAGACCGCCGATCGGTTCGCGCCGATCAATCCGATCGTGCCGCTGGGGCTCGTCTGGCCGCTCGACCAGGCTATGGTCGTATCGCGCGACTATGGCCTGGAGCGGTTTCGCGCGTGCCGCTTCTACCGGGAGTGGCTCGCGCCGCGCGGTGGAAGTCTCCAACGTTCTGGGCATGCAGCAGATTGCTGCCGGGACCTATCGGCGAGCGCTCGACCGGCTGGACGCGGCGGTGTTGGTGGTCGATGCGGACCGCCGGGTCGTCTTCGCCAATCCTCGCGCTGGCGCGATGCTGGAGTCCGGTGATGTGCTGCATCTGCGTGCTGGCCGGGTTGCCGGGACAGATGCGCAGAATGAGCAGGCTTTGTGCTCGGCATTGGGGGAGGCCGGCAGTGGGACGTCCGGTGCCCGTCCAGGGGGCCTGGAGGCGAGCATGACCGGAGCCGGCGGCGTGGGATGGTTGATGTTTGCGATTACCCTGGACGCACCGGGGGCGAGTGCGTTTGCCTCGCCAAGCCGCTCGACGCTCCTCGTGCTGCGGGCGCCGCGTGAGGATACCCGCAATCCGATCGTGATCGCTGCCCGTGTGTTCCAGTTGACGCCAACCCAGGTGCAGGTGCTGGCCTTCCTGGCCCAGGGACATTCGATCGACGAGATCGCCGACCTGCTGGGTGTGTCGGTGAAGACGGTCCGCAGCCATCTCGCCGAGCTCTTCCGGCGCACGGGCACCGGGCGCCAGGCCGACCTGGTCGCCCGCACGCTGTCATTCGCCTCGCCCCTGCGAATGGATCCGGCCTGACCCTGTCGGCCCCGCGGGACGACCATCCCGCGTTCATGGGATTCTCCGTCATATGGCGGAGGCGCGAAGCTGGGCGCCCATGGCGCAATACCGCCTTCATCCGGCCAGGCAGCCGGTACTGCGGGAGAGGGGTTCCCATGAGCGACCTGATCGGCGACCAGACTCGCGAGTATCCCTCGGTGCAGGGCAGCAGCCGGCCGGACGAGCTCGCTCCCCGCACCCGGGCCAGGCGCTTCTACCTCCGGATGCTGGCACTTTCCTTCGCGGTCTTCAGTTCCCTGCGCGTCGTGGCCTATCTCCCGACGCTGTGGACCATCCATGCAAGCGGTGAGTCCGACCAGCATTCCCTGCTGACCTGGGTGACATGGGCCGGCGCCAACCTGACGATGGCCGGGTGGCTGTATGAGGAACACGGGCGTCGCATGAATCCCGCGATCGCGGTGCTGCTGTGCAACTTCGGCATGTGCGGGGCGGCCGTCGCGTTGATCGTCTGGTATCGGCTATGAAAGCCCGACGCGGAGCAAGGGGGCGCGCGCGCCTCGTGCCGTCCGGCGGCCAGAATCCGTCCAGTTGCCCTGCGACCGGGAGTCGAACGTATGCGCGTGTTGCACGACCCGGCCTACCTGAGTGGGCTGCTCGGCAGGATCTACGACTGTGCGCTCCACCCGGAAGGTTGGCGGCCGGTGCTCGCCGAGCTCGCCGGACTGATCCAGGCACGCCGCGGCATGATCGGTGTCGGGTTCGTCGGCGCGGGCGACGGCACGATTGCCGTGCAGTTCGGCCTCGAGGACTTCACTCCCGAGGTGGCGGAACGCATGGGTCCGATCAATCCGCTGATGCCGCTCGTCCTGGTCTGTCCGATCGACCGTGCGGTCGTCGCCTCACGTGACCTCGGGCTGGAGCGCCTGCGCGCGACCCGCTTCTATCGCGAGTGGCTGGCGCCTCGCGGTGATTCGGATGCCGTCGGCTTCACGGTGACCCGGGAGGGCGGCGCGCTGGGGCACTGGGTTCTGATCACGCAGGAGGACCGCGGACCGATCCAGGACGACGAGGCCGCCGGTCTCGAGCTCGTCGCCCCGCACGTGCGCCGGGCGCTGGAGATCTCCAACACGCTCGGCATGCAGCAACTGGCGGCGGACACCTTCCGCGGCGCGCTCGACCGGCTGGAGGCCGCCGTGCTGATCGTCGAGGAGGGGCGTCGGATCGTCTACGCCAATCCTCGCGGTGCGTCGATGCTCGCGTTGTGCGACGTCGTCATGCTGCGCGGGGGGCGGATCGCCGGGGCCAGTGGCGATGCCGAGCGGGCGCTGCGGTCCGCACTCGGCGAGAACGGCGGGCGCCCCCATGCGGGCGCCCTGGAGGCGAGGGTGACCGGCGCGGGCGGCAGCGAACGTCTGATGTTCTCGGTGACACTGGACCTGCTGCAGGACAACCCCTTCGCTTCGCCAGGACGCTCGACGCTGCTCGTCCTGCGCGCCCCGCGCGAGGATACGAGCAATCCGATCACGATTGCCGCCCGGATCTTCCGGCTCACCCCGACGCAGGTGCAGGTGTTGACCTTCCTGGCACAAGGCCATGCGCCCGACGACATCGCCGACCTGATCGGCGTGTCGGTCAAGACCGTGCGGAGCCACCTCGCGGAGCTCTTTCGCCGTACCCAGACCACGCGGCAGGCGGAGCTGGTTGCTCGCACGCTGTCGGTGGGCTCGCCGCTCCGCGCAAGTCGTGGGTGAGATCCGGGGGGTGCGCGCCCGGCCCGCCGTTGCTTGATGCGGGTCAAGGACTTCCCCTCGGTCGACCGCTAGATTGGAGCCACTTCACCTTCGACCAGCGCCCCGGCCCGGGACGAAGGCGCGGGGCGGAGCAGACACTGACGAGGCGCACCATGAAAGTCGACAAACCGACCTCCGGTATCCGGCAGCCGGAGGCAGCGCGGAGCGACGCGCCCCTGGGCGAGTTCTCCCACTGCCACGAAGGCATCCTGTCGCGGCTCACGGCCTTCGCGGACCTGCCTGCGCTGATCGCGGCGGCCGCCCGTGCCCGGGAGCGTGCCGCCGAGGCGCTGTTCCTCTTCGAGGACATCGTGCTGGAGCATCATGGCGACGAGGAGAACGAGCTGTTCCCGGCGGTGCTGCGCTGGGCCGAGCCCGGCGAGGAGCTGGAGCGGGTCCGGTCGCTCATCCGGCGACTCACCGACGAGCATCGGGCGATCGAGAAGCTCTGGCAGAAGTACCGTCCCGCCGTCGAGGCGGCGTCCCGCGGGAAAGCGGCGGACCTGCCCAAGGAGGTCGCCACGGAGCTGGTGTCCGCCTACGTGGCGCATGCCACCTACGAGGAGCAGGTCTTCCTGCCGCTCGCGCGGGACATCCTTGCACGGGACGACGCGCACATGTCCGCCCTGGGGCTGTCGCTTCACCTGCGCCACGCTCCTCGGATCCCCGGCTACATCTAGCGTCCCGACGCGTTTCCGCGAAACGCGTCGCCGCCCCATCCCGCGGGGCGGCCGGCTGAACGGCGGCCGGCCCGCGCCGCCGGCCACCTGGAGAGGGTGCCGGCCGGCGGAAACCCTACGCGAGGTGGCGGCCGAGGCCGACCGGATCCGGCGCGGTCGTCACGATACGGCTGAACAGCCGCTCGTAGATGCCATCGCGCTCGTCGCTCGCGAGCGGATCCGGATCCGTCGCGAAGGCGGCATCGAGCTCGGCACGGTCCACCGGGGTCAGCACCTTGTCCGCGACCGGCAGCAGCCGGCTCTCCTCGATCCGCATGTGCTCCAGGTAGAACCGCACGTACTCCCTGGCCGCGTCCACGAAGGCCTGCCGGCGCGAATCCCCCAGCAGTTCCCACGCCAGGAGCTGGTGCTGCAACTCCCGGACCTTGCGCTCGCCGTCCTGGTGGTCGCCCTCGAGCTGGTCGATGACCGGTGCGAGTTCCGGCGCCGCCCGGGCGATTCGCGGGAACAGCCGCTCGGACTCCTTGGGATGGTGGCGCCGCTCCGGGAATTCGTCGATGTAGAAGAGCATTGCCCGCACCACGTCGAAGAACCGGTCCGGCTCGCCGCCCGGGCCGTGGGCGACCATCATGTCGAGCGAGCGCAGCATCGCCGCCAGGGCGGCATGCTCGTTGCGGATGACCTGGAGTGCGGACGGCTTCATGGGACGGCTCCCGATGCTTGTGCAGCCTCACTGTCGCACGCAGGCCGGCCGGCTTCCTTGACCCGGATCAAGCGCCCGGGTGGCGGCGGATGCCGGCGGGCCGTTGCGCTGTCCGGCTCCGGCGCCGCCTATACCAGCACGATGTCGTATTGCTCCTGGCTGTAGATCGATTCGACGTGCAGGGAGATCGGCTTGCCGATCGCGTCGCCGAGCATCGCGAGGTGCTGGCTCTCCTCGTCGAGGAAGAGGTCGATCACCGGATTGGACGCGAGGATCCGGAACTCGCGCGGATTGAACTGGCGGGCCTCGCGCGCGACCTCGCGCATGATCTCGTAGCAGACAGTGCGCGCGGTCTTGACGGATCCCTTGCCCTGGCAGACCGCGCAGGGCTCGCACAGGATGTGCGCGAGCGACTCGCGGGTGCGCTTGCGGGTCATCTCGACCAGCCCGAGCGAGGTGAAGCCGTTCACGGTGGACTTGGTCCGGTCCCGGGCCAGGCCGCGCCGCAGCTCCTGCAGGATGGCGTCGCGGTGCTGGGTGCTGCCCATGTCGATGAAGTCAATGACGATGACGCCGCCGAGGTTGCGCAGGCGAAGCTGGCGCGAGATCGACTGCGCCGCCTCCAGGTTGGTCTTGAAGACCGTGTCCTCGAAGCTTCGGCCGCCGACATAGCCGCCGGTGTTGACGTCGATGGTGGTGAGCGCCTCGGTCTGGTCGAAGATCAGGTAGCCGCCCGACTTGAGATCCACCCGCCGCGCCAGCGCCTTCTCGATCTCCTCCTCGATGCCGTGCAGGTCGAAGAGCGGCCGCTCGCCCTCGTAGAGGCGCAGCTTGCTCTCCATCGCCGGCATGTAGGTCTGGCAGAAGGCGCGCATGTCTTCCAGGGTCGCCCGGTTGTCGACCACCACGGTCTGGGTGCCCGGGCCGGCGATGTCGCGCAGGGCGCGATGCGCGAGGCTCAGCTCCGCGTAGAGCAGGCGCGGCTTGCGCTCGCGTGCCGGCAGCGCCTCGTTGCCGCTTCGCGTGTCCTCCAGGATCTGCGCCCAGCGGCGGCGCAGGTAGGCCATGTCGGCGATGAACTCCTCGTCCGTCGCCTCCTCGGCCATGGTGCGGATGATGAATCCGCCGCGTTCGTCGGGCGCCATGAGGCGCTGCACCCGCTCGCGCAGCATGCTGCGCTCGGCCTCCCCGGAGATGCGCTGCGAGACGCCCACCTGGGGATCGTGCGGCAGGTACACCAGCAGCCGCCCGGCGATGCTCACCTGCGTGGACAGGCGCGCGCCCTTGGTGCCGATCGGATCCTTCTGGACCTGCACCAGCAGCGACTGGCCTTCGTAGAGGTGCTTCTCGATCGGCGTCGTGCCGGCTTCGGTGCGCGACTGCCAGAGGTCCGCCACGTGCAGGAAGGCCGCGCGCTCCAGGCCGATGTCGATGAACGCCGACTGCATTCCGGGCAGCACCCGGGTCACGATGCCGAGGTAGATGTTGCCGACCAGGCCGCGGGTGGCTTCCCGGTCGAGGTGCAGCTCCTGCAGGACGCCCTGGTGCATCACGGCTACCCGCAGTTCCTGCGCAGTCGTGTTGACCAGGATGTCTTCTTTCACGGAGGGCTGGGAACCTGGATGGGATGGCCCGCCTTGCGCAACAGCCTGGCGGTCTCGTGAAGAGGCAGGCCCATGATACCGGAGTGAGATCCCTCGATGCTGCGCACGAAGGCCGCGGCCAGCCCCTGGATCGCGTAGCCGCCGGCCTTGCCGAACGGCTCGCCGCTCGCCACGTAGCCGGCGATGTCGGCCGGCTTCAGCCGGCAGAACCGCACGCGGGAAATCTGCACGGCCTCGAACAGCCGCGCGCCGTCGGGCCGCGCGACCACCACCGCCGTCAGCACCCGATGCGTGCGGCCGGAGAGCAGGCGCAGCATGCGCGTCGCATCGGCCGCGTCGGCGGGCTTGCCGAGCAGGGTGCCGCCCAGTGCCACGGTGGTATCGGCGCAGAGGAGCGGGGCGCGGGGCAAGCCGGTGGCCGCGATTCGCTCGAGCGCCGCCCGTGTCTTCGCGAGCGCCACCCGACGCACATAGGCGCCCGGCGGCTCGCCCGGGCGAACCTGCTCGAGCGCCTCGGCACGCGCCTCGTCGTCGTCGACCAGCACCCGGCAGGCGATGCCGAGCTGGTTGAGCAACGCCAGGCGGCGGGGGCTGCGGGAGGCGAGATAGATGAACGGGGGCGCGCCTGCGCCCTGGGGCGGCTTCCCTGGCGACGCCTCATTCACGATGGTACGGGTGCTGGGCGTTGACGGACCATGCGCGGTAGAGCTGCTCGGCGAGCAGGACGCGGGCAAGCCCGTGGGGCAGGGTGAGGCTCGAGAGGCGGATGGTTTCCCGGGCGGCGGCACGCAGGTCGGGGTCGATGCCGTCCGGACCACCGATCACGATGGCGACCGGTTCCGCCTCCAGCTGCCAAGCCGCGAGCCGGTCGGCGAAGGCCATGGTGCCGAGATCCGCGCCGCGTTCGTCCAGGACGACGAGCCGGCAACGCTCCGGCAATTGCGCGCGGATGCGCTGGGCCTCGCGGGCCAGCAAGGCTCGGCTCGCCGCCGGCTTGCGCGCGTCGCTGCCGCGAGGCTCCGCCTTGACCGGGCAGAGCTCCACCCGGATCTCGGGCGGCAGGCGCTTGAGGTAGTCGGCGGTGGCGGCGTCGACCCAGGCCGGCATGCGCTG